>CAYULN010000208.1:0-6159 GCA_964445605.1 uncultured Caulobacteraceae bacterium
TCGCCAGTACCAGATCGCCGACCTCCAGGTCGCGGTCGTCGTCAAGCGCCAGGGTCGGGAAGGTCTCGCCCTTGGTCTGGAGCTGCAACACAGCGAGATCGGTGCGCGGATCGGCCAGCAGCACCTTGGCCGGATATTCGCGGCGGTCGTTGAGCACAACCATGAACTCCTGGCCGCCCTCGATGACGTGGTTGTTGGTGACGACGATGCCGTCCTTGCGCACGATTACCCCGGAGCCCAGGCTTTGCTGCACTTCGTTGCGCGGCTGCATACCATAGAACATCTGCCAGAACGGGTCGATCTGCTGGCGCGTCACGCTCTTAGCGTAGACATTGACCACGGCCGGCGCCACCTGCTTGACCACTGGCGCGAACGACGCCTTCATGCCGAGCGCCGAGTCCGGCACCTTGCGCGGCTGTCCCGTCAGGGCCTGATTGAAGCCGCTACCGGAATATTTCGTGGTGTCTTGGGAATGGCTGGGCGAGCAGGCCACAAGCAGCGCCGCGGCCGACAGGCCGGTCATCAGGCGGGTGGAAAGGGTGCGCAGATTCATGGGCGATCGATCCCCTGAGAAGACGGACATTTCCCGTAAATGTATAAAGTAATGCGGCCTTATCAAGGCCTGGGCTAGGCCGCTTTCGGCCATAATTTTACAGGCTCTATTCGGCCGGATCGACCTCGAAAGCGTGCGCCACCTTCAGCGACTGCCGGACGCCCAGCCCCATCAGGATGGCTAGCACCATAATCACCGCCGCCAGCCCGAACGTAGCCCCGCTGAACAGCTTCGGCACTTCAGGTCGGGTAACCACAGACAGCAGCGAACCAAAGGCCAGCGGCGCGAAGATGGTCGCCATCGACGCCAGGCCCATATTGGCCCCCTGCAGCATACCCTGCTCCTTCGGATCGACCTTGGTGCTCATCAGCGCCTGGATATTCGGCATGGTCAGCCCCCACAGGGCGCCGATCGGCATGAACGACACGAAGATCTGCCAGTTGGGCGCCAGGCCATAGCCGGCAAAGGCGATCAGGCCGCACACCAGACCGAGATACATCGTGCCGCGTTCGCCGATCCGCTTGACGATCAGGCCCGTCAGGCCCGCCTGGACGACAGCCGACAACACGCCCACGGCCGCCAGCATCAGCCCCACCTGGGTCGGTCCCCAGCCGAAGCGATAGTCGGCATAGAGCACCATAGTGGTCGGAAAGACGTTCTGGGCGAACATCATCAGCAGATACATCAACGACAGGCGCAGCACCTGCGCCGACCGCGAGAGGAACTTGATTGCACCCACCGGATTAGCCGTATGGAAGCTGAACGGCTTGCGCTTCTCGGCAGACAGCGATTCTGGCAACACAAAGAATCCATAGGAAAAGTTGGTCAGGCTCAAGGCAGCGGCGAAGAAGAATGGATAGTGGGGATTGCCGTCGAACTCCAGCCAACCCAAGCCGGCCGCCGGCAGCCAAGACCAATGAATGCCACCGCCCAAAATGCCCCCCAGGCTCGGGCCAACGACGAAGCCGAAACCGAAGGCCGCCCCCATCAAGCCAAACACCTTGGCACGCTTTTCCGGCGGCGTGACATCGCTCATATAGGCATACGCCGTCGAAATGCTGGCCGAAGTCATACCGGAAACAATTCGCCCGACCAGAAGCCACCACAGATTGGGCGCCAAGGCCATCAGCAGGAAATCGACACCTGTGCCGAAGTTCGAGGCCAGCACGACGGGGCGCCGCCCGATGCTGTCGGACACGCCGCCCTGGATCGGCGAGAAGATGAACTGCGCCAGGCCCCAGCAGGCACCGAACACGCCCATCCAGAACCCGGCCTGCGACACGGAGCCGTGCAGGAAGCCTTTGACCAGCTGAGCAAACACCGGAATGATAACGCCGATCGACAGCATGTCGAGACAGACCGTCACCAGGATGAAAGCGGCGGCGGCCTTGGTCAGCGTTGGTTTGGCGGTATCCGGCATGGTGTCCCCTCGCGAAAGGTCCTGATTACTGGAAATCGGGAAAAGCCGCTACCCGATTCCCGCACAGGATCATGGCAGTAGCGACCGGAACATCACAAAGGCGTCGACATAGCCCAAGCTTGGATGAAGGAACGCCGCAGGCAACCGCCCGACCGTCTCGAATCCCAAAGATGCCCAAAGCCGCACGGCCCGCGTATTGCTGCTGACGACGAAATTGAACTGCATGGCGCGGAAGCCGCGTTCGCGGGCCCGCTCCAGCGAATGCACAGCCATGGCTCGGGCGATGCCCCGGCCGCTCATCGCCGCATCGGTGATATAGCCGCAGTTGGCGACATGGCCGCCGCCACCGGCCTGGTTGGCATGCAGAAAATAGGTGCCGACAATACAGCCATCTTCTTCGGCAACGAAGACTTCGTGATTACCGCCCAGCCAATAGTCGCGCAGATCCGCCTCCGCCATGTCGCGGGCGAGCGCATAGGTTTCGCCCGCTCGGATCACCGGCAGGATGATGGCCAGGATCTCCGCGCTATCGCCTTCGCTGACAGGCCGGATCAACACTATTGCAAAGCGGGCTGAAGGGGCATCAGAGACCCGTCATTGCGCCGCGGCTTCAGGCCGATCAGCTTCATTTCCAGGTCGTAGACATCGACATTGTCGAAGCCCGGCAGCTTCACGCCCGGCTTGATGTCGGGACCATTGGCGATAAAGAGCGCCGCCATTTCCGGCGCCGCCGGATCGTAACCATGCGCCCCGGCCTTATAGCCGATGCCTTTTTCGTGCGTGTTGGCGACCAGCCAGCCGACATCGCCCAGACACATGACTTCGGGCACGCGCGGGTTCTTGCCGTACTTGAACTTGGCCGGAATGTCCCGCTTGTGCCAGCAGTGCATGTGGTCGAACGTTTTCTTGGTCAGAGCGTCGAGATCGGCTTCGTGACCGGGCATCGGATTGATCATCGCTTCCGGACCGGTGACCACAGGGTCATAGCTGTCCTTCGGCAAGTAATCCTCAAGGAAATAGGCGCGATCCGGCGAAATCGCCGCCATGCCGTGGTCGGCGACGATGATCAGGTTGGCCGCCACACCGCGCGTCTTCAAGCCGTCGCGCAACCGGCCGATCGCCGAGTCGACCTGCCCAATGGCTTCATTGACCTCAGCGGACTCCGGGCCGAAATCATGGCCCTGGTGATCGACGATGTCGAAATAGAGCAGATAAACTGACGGCCGCTGATCGGCAGGCAAGTCCATCCAGGCCAGGATCTGATCGACCCGGGCTTCATTGCTGACCCTGTTGTCGAAATGGTTGAAATAGCTTGGCCGCGTGCCCTCAATTTCCGCTTCCGAACCAGGCCAGAATTCGACGCCGACGCGCTTACCCGCCTTTTCCGCCGATACCCACATCGGCGTGCCGCCGTCCCACCAGTAACCGTCCGTGACCGCGTCGTTGTTGGACATCATGAACTTGACGCCAGGCTTGGCAGTATCGACCATCGAATTGGCGACGATGCCATTGTGGTCGGGCGTCAGCCCAGTCACCAGAGTATAGTGATTGGGAAAGGTCAGACTGGGGAACGAAGGCCGCATGGCGGCATTGGCGCCGCCATCCGCCAGCGCCTGCAGATTGGGCGATCGGCCGCGCTGCAGATAATCGGCGCGGAAGCCATCGATGGAAACCAGGATCAACGGCGAACGCGGTGCGGTGGCCACGCTTCCATTTAGGGTTTGACAGGCCGACATGACGGCACAAACCAGCAATGCGGCAACGGCGGTAAGAAACTTGCGGGCAGGCATGAGGCGATCCTGGAAAAGGCAAACCGGCCCGCCACCTTTTTCCGCCTGCTTCGCCGCCGTCAAGCCCGCTTTCTGTGAATTTCTTGCGACAGATTTGGACGACAAAAAAGCCGTCGGCCATGTAACCGACGGCTTCCGGAGCCAAAAATTGTACCAGACGCGCCTAATCGCCGGGAAAAAACTCAGTCACAGGTCCGAATACGATCGAGGAGCGGTTCGGAAAACACCGGCGTAGCGCCTGTGTCCCCTTGTCCGGCCGCTTCAAGCTGCAAGTCTTCACTCAATGCGAGTTCGCCGGACGCGGTTTGCGTCGTTTCGACGGGGTCGGCCACACGGCTGTCGTAGTCGTCAGTCAACTTAGAACCCTCCTCTTGAGATAGACATCGTGGAAAAGTTTGCGGGAATTGTGCTGCTCGATACACCGTCCCCGATTGGAACCTAGCCCGAATTTTTGCGAAAGCGAAATAACACCTGATGACGTAAAATCACAGACTTGTTAACTAAGCCAAACAAAAGCTTAATAATGCACACGTCCGCGCAGATCGTTGCTGCACAACCGAAACAGCAAAAAGCCTCCGGTTCCCCGGAGGCTTTTCATAATGATAAATCTTAGTATCCGGGAAGAAGGCCAACCTGCCGTCTTTTCGCGATGCAAAAAGCCTTAGGCTTCGTCGCTGGCGGCTTCGAACACCGGACCCGAGTCCTGGCCCTTGGCGGCTTCGTCGCGGTCAACGAACTCGATGACGGCCATGGCGGCGTTGTCGCCGTGGCGGAAGCCAGCCTTCAGCACGCGAATATAACCGCCGTTGCGGTCCTTGTAGCGCGGGCCGAGGACTTCGAACAGCTTGCCGACCTGGGCGACGTCGCGGACGCGCGAGATGGCGATGCGACGGTCGTGCAGCGTGCCCGACTTGGCGAGCGTCACCAGCTTCTCGACGAAGGGACGCAGTTCCTTGGCCTTGGGCAGGGTGGTGACGATCTGTTCGTGCTTGATGAGCGAGGCCGACATGTTGGCGAACATGGCGATGCGGTGGGCGGTCGTACGACCGAGTTTGCGATAGCCGGAGCCGTGACGCATAGCAATTCTCCATCAGACCGCGTGGCGCTTCCGGCTCAGCGCGGCCCCAAAAACGAGCCCGAAGGCAAAGGTCGCGGGGCCGACGGCCCCTGCCCGCTTCGAACGTCCATTCCGGAAGGAATGGAAATTATCGCGACAAGGTTCTGGTCTTTCGCGATAAGTGGAACCGAAAGGCCGGCTCCTATAAAAAGGAAAGCCCGGACGGTTCCGTCCGGGCTTCTAACCTTTTCCATGTCGAAAGTACAGCGCCTGAAACGATGGACTTTCGATATGGGTTCTAGATCTGGTCTTCGAACTTCTTGGCCAGGTCCTCGACATTTTCCGGCGGCCAGTTCGGGATGTCCATCCCGAGGCTCAGGTTCATCGACGCCAGCACTTCCTTGATTTCGTTCAGCGACTTGCGGCCGAAGTTCGGCGTGCGCAGCATTTCGCTTTCCGTCTTCTGGATCAGGTCGCCGATATAGACGATGTTGTCGTTCTTCAGGCAGTTGGCCGAACGGACGCTGAGTTCCAGCTCGTCGACCTTCTTGAGCAGGGCCGGGTTGAACGGCAGCTCGGGCTTGCCTTCTTCCACGACCGGCGCCTTCGGCTCTTCGAAGGTGATGAAGATCTGCAGTTGGTCCTGCAGGATTCGGGCGGCGAAAGCCACCGCATCCACTGGCGTGACGGCGGCGTTGGTTTCGACTTCCAGCACCAGCTTGTCATAGTCGAGCGACTGGCCCTGGCGGGTCGGCTCGACCTTATAGGCGACCTTCTTGACCGGCGAATAGAGGGCGTCGACGGCAATCAGGCCGATCGGCGCATCTTCCGGACGCAGACGGTCGGCCGGGATATAGCCCTTGCCGGTCTGAACGGTGAACTCCATGCGCACCGACGCGCCTTCATCCAGCGTACAGATAACGTGGTCGGGGTTCAGCACCTCGATATCGGCCGGAACGTCGATCTGGCCGGCGGTCACCGGGCCGGCGCCATTGGCGCGCAGCACCATGCGCTTCGGGCCTTCGGCGTGCATGCGCAGGGCCAGCTGCTTGATGTTCAGAATGATGTCGACGACGTCTTCACGGACGCCTTCGATGGAGGAGAATTCATGCACCACGCCGTCGATCTGGACGGAGGTGACGGCCGCGCCTTGCAGCGAGGAGAGAAGCACGCGACGCAGCGCGTTGCCGAGCGTCACACCGAAGCCGCGTTCCAGCGGTTCGGCGACCAGGCGCATTTTGCGGGAGGGGTCGGACCCCGCTTCGACTTGTGGCTTCTCAGGACGAATAAGCTGTTGCCAGTTTCTTTCGATCATTTACGTCCCTCAAGACAGGAAATG
>CAYULN010000209.1:0-10670 GCA_964445605.1 uncultured Caulobacteraceae bacterium
TGTCGGTACCGCCGAACTGAAAAACCCGCACACAGGGGCGATGGAAACCTTCGCGCGCGTCACCTGGTCGTATGGTCAGCCCACCATGATCCCGCCGGAAACCTATGTGGTCGATGCCTATGGCCGGCTTTATTATGTCGGCGCCTCGGAACCGATATATTCGCCGTCCCACAACCGCATGATCACCCACAGCGAACCCGTGAACGACGAGTTGAGCATTCTCGACTGGGCAGGGACCGACAATGGCCCGGAGGGTTTTACCTTCGGAAGCCTGATGACTATCGACGGCTGGACGGATGAAAGCCATATCCGCGCCAAGGAACTTCCCAACGAAGGTCTGATCACGTCCGTCATCAGCCGCCGGGACGACGGCGCCTGGCAGGTCCAGGAGCTTGAATTCTACGACGGCCTGTCCGAAGCGAAACCGGGCGCGGTGCCGAAAAAGCTGAACCAGCCCCCGGAAGTCGTCGCCCGGTATCCGCGCAATTCTACTGAGGACATGTTACGAATGGAGCCGCATGGCTATATCTATTCGCTTTATAACGATTATAGTCCGCCCAGCAGCAGCGCCGCATCTTCTTAACCGGCATTAACCAAATAAATACCTGATTTGGCGCAGTCTTGCGGCTATGGCCACAGAGATTCGCCCTTCCCTTGCTCAGCTGCTTAATCCGCAGACCGCCGCTCCGCGTCCGGCTGCTCAATCCATGCCGCAAGCGGGTGGATTCGCCGGAGCGATGGCGGCGCAGAAGGCCTTCTTTCAGAATCTGACGGCGCCAAAGATCGCGCCAGCCAACTATACGGCCGCCGATATCGAAAAGGCCGCGCAGGCACCAAAAGCCGCACCCGTGCAGACGCAAGCGCCAGCCACACCGGACCCGGCCCAGCCGCTGCGGCGACCCGGATCCTATCTGAATATCATCGTTTAATTCAGGCCGAAGCTTCCAGCTCGACCGGCGCCACCACCGGTTCCTCGGAAGGCGAGCCGACCGCACCCTCGGACAGGGCCGGCATGGGCAGCTTACGCAGCTTCTTGGCCAGCTTGCGCGTGTCGTCCTTCTTGTGGGCCTTCTTGTGCTCTTTCTTCTGAGCTTTCTTTTCGGCCTTGGCCGTCACCTTGTCGGCGCGGCGGGCCGACACGTCATTGGCGGCCGCCAATTCTTCCTCCCGCGCCGTGGTGATCTTGCGCAGCAGCTTGACGAAGCTGTCACGCTTCGGCGGCGACAGCAGGCTGAGGATCTTCTCATCGGCGGCCAGGACGCGCGGATGCATCTCGTTGATCGCCTGACGACCGGCGGCGTCAAGCTGGACCAGATTGGCGCGGGCATCAGTGGCCGAGCGTTCGCGCTTCAGGTATCCGCGTTGCAACATGCGCGACACCAGTTCAGCGAGGGTCGAACGGTCGATGCCGGTCAGCCGGACCAGATCGGTCTGCGACAGGCCGTCGCTGGCGTCCAAAGCCTTCAGGACCGCGTATTGACGTTGGGTCAGCGCCCCTTCGCCGGTCTCGGCATTGTAGATGTCGAGCGCGATTTGCAGGACGCGATGCAGCAGGTGGGAGGGCGAATCTTCGAGCACTGTCTTTGAGGGGCCCATCTTCGAGGGATTTGCGTTGCCGCGACGTGATTTCTTCATGGTCGGCCCCAATGCGGTTGGTAAGGGGGGAAGGAAAGCCACACGTAAGCCGCTATACTATTGCACAGGATTATAACAGAATTGCGACAATAATCCGTGAACGGAGGATTGCTGCAGCGCGGCGACCCGCCCCTCACCCTATCGAAACGGCGGTGCATTCCGAACGAATTGAGTTATTTCGTTTTTTTCGAATCGTCCGCCTCTGCGGGCAGCACGAGATTCTTCATGAAGAAGGGCAGCAGGCAGATGGCCAACACGACCGGGCCACCAACAATGGACAGCATCTTCCATGTCACCCACACGCTGTCGGACTGAGTACGCCAGATGATCTCATTGAGCGCCGCCGTCGCCCAGTAGAACAGGCCGTAATACAGAGTCAGCGGCGTCCAGGCCTGTTCCTTCAAGGGCAGGGCCTCACCCAGCAACGCCTTCAGCGGCTGCTTCTTCATGGCGAGCGCGCCCAGCAGCACACCGCCGATCAGGGCGTCGATAATGGTCATCTTGATCTTGACGAAGACCGGATTCTTGAAAACCACAGTCAGAACCGCGAACGGAATGCCGAGAATGGCGGCGACCAGCGGAATCCAGGCGATGCGTTTCTCCAACAGGAAGCCGACGATAACCGCAACCACCGAAGCGGCCGCCAAGACGCCGCTTCCCCAGATCAAAGCGGTGTTGCTGTCCAGCTTGCCGATGAACTTGGCGACGAAGAAGGTCGCGCCGAACAGAAGGACCGGACCGTAGTCGACAGCCATCTTCAGGTTATTCTGCTTGTCACCCGGTTTGGCGACGATATCGGGATTGGCCTCGCCCAGCACGTCCTTCTTGTCGTCCATCATCCCTCTCCCAGCGGTTCCAGGCCGACCATGGAGCGGGCGAAATCCCGCGCCTTGAAGGCGTGCAGGTCCTCGATATCCTCACCGACGCCGATCAGCTTGATGGGCGCGTCGGAGGCCTTGGCGATCGGGATCAGAATGCCGCCGCGCGCCGTGCCGTCAAGCTTGGTCATGACCAGACCGGAGACGAAGGCCTGGCGGCCGAAGATCTGTTCCTGGCTGAGCGCGTTGCGGCCGACCGTGGCGTCGAGGACCAACAGAGTCTCATGCGGCGCTTCCGGATCGATGCGCTTGATCACCCGGACGATCTTCAGCAGTTCGTCCATCAGCTGCTGTTTATTCTGCAAACGGCCGGCGGTATCGATCAGGACGACGTCGTAGCCCTCCTCCTTGGCCTTGGTCACCGAGTCGAAGGCCAGGCCGGCGGCGTCGGCGCCGGTCTTGCGGCCCATGAAATCGGCCCTGGCGCGTTCGGCCCAGATTTTCAATTGCTCGACGGCGGCGGCCCGGAAGGTATCGCCGGCAACGACCAGGACCTTGGCGCCTTTGGCGGTCAGGGAGGCGGCGATCTTGCCGAGAGTCGTGGTCTTGCCGGAGCCGTTGACGCCGACGAACAGGACGATATAGGGCTTGGGGCCACCCAAGGGTTCGAACGTACCTTCGTGGTTGACCAGTTCGTCGGCCAGCGCCTCGGCGAGGGCGGCACGGACGGCGGTCGAATCCTTGGCGGAATTGAAGGTCTGCCGGCTCATTTTTTCGGCGATGGTGGCGGCGATCTGCGGGCCCAGGTCGCTCTCGACCAGCAGGTCCTCAAGCTCTTCCAGGGCGGCGGAATCCAGGCTTTCTTTTTGCGCGAAGACCTGAGTCACCTGTTCGGTCAGGTTCTGCGACGTACGCGACAACCCTTCCGTCAGGCGCTGAAACCAGCCTTTTTTCTTTTCCTCTGCCATAAGCCGCGTCTAGCCCAAGTTGGCCAAAACGCCAAGCGAATGCTTATTGTCATGGCCGGTGATGGCGATATCGGCCAATTGTCCGGGTACGGCGGAGCCGGTGAAAACGACTTCGGTGAAGTCGGCGGCGCGGGCAAAGCCGGGCTTTTCGACCACGCAGTTCAGCGTCCGGCCGACCTGACGGTCGAGGTGGCGGGTCAGAGCCTCGCTGCCCTTGGCGCGCAGACGTTCGGCACGCTCCTTGATCAGCGGACGCGGATGCTGCGGCATCTTGGCCGCCGGAGTCTGCGGGCGTGGGCTATACGGAAAGACATGCAGGAACGACAGGTCGCAATCGTCGACCAGGGCGACGGCATTGGCGAAGTGTTCCTCGGTCTCGGTCGGGAAACCGGCGATCATGTCGGCGCCGAAGGCGATGTCCGGACGAATTTTACGCACCGTTTCGGCCAGCTTCACCGCGTCGGCGCGGCTGTGACGGCGCTTCATCCGTTTCAGGATCAAATCGTCCCCATGCTGAAGACTGAGGTGCAGATAGGGCGCCAGGCGCTCCTCCTCGGCGAAGGCATGGAGCAAAGCGTCGTCGATTTCGGCGGCATCGATGGACGACAGACGCAGGCGTTTCAGGTCCGGCACATGCTTGAGAATCCGGGTGACAAGGTGGCCCAATTGCGGGGTACCCGGAAGATCGGCACCCCACGAGGTCAGGTCGACGCCGGTCAGGACAATCTCGTTATAACCTTCCGCCACCAGGCGCTGGGTCTGGGCGACGACATCACCCGCCGCCGCCGAACGCGAATTGCCGCGGCCATAGGGGATGATGCAGAAGGTGCAGCGGTGATCGCAGCCGTTCTGCACCTCGACAAAGGCGCGGGCACGATCCTTGAGGCCGTCGATCAGATGGCCGGCGGTTTCCTTGACCGAGAAGACGTCGTTGACCACGACGCGGGCGCTGTCGGGCGTCAGGCGGTAGCTGCCAGCCTTCTGCTTGTCGGCGTTGCCGATGACGAAATCGACCTCGGACATGTTGGCGAACATGTCGGGATCGGTCTGGGCGGCGCAACCGGTGACGATCAACCGGGCGGCCGGGTTTTCCTTCCGCGCCCGGCGGATCGCCTGGCGCGCCTGGCGGACGGCCTCGCCGGTGACCGCGCAGGTGTTGAAGATAATGGCGTTGGAAAGCCCATCGTCGGCGGCGGTCTTGCGGATGACCTCGCTCTCATACGAATTGAGGCGGCACCCGAAGGTCACCACGGACACCTCACGGTGATCAACGTCCGTGTTCAGAGGACGGGCGTCGTCACTCACTTCAGCTCACCGGAGAATTCAAGCTCGACCGGGCCGGTCATGACGACGTGGTCATTATCCGTCCAGGCGATATGCAGCGGCCCGCCGTCCATGATGACGGTGGCGGAGCGTTCGCTCAAACCGCGACGGACGGCGGCCACCAAGGTGGCGCAGGCGCCGGTGCCGCAGGCCTTGGTGATGCCGGCGCCGCGTTCCCAGACGCGCATGCGCAGGGTGCGGCGGTCGAGAACCTGGACGAATTCGACATTGACGCCTTCGGGGAAAAGCGGATGGTTTTCGATCAGGCTGCCGGTGGCGGCGACATCGACTTTCTCCACATCGTCGACAAAGAAAACAACGTGCGGATTGCCCATGCTGACCGCGCACGGCGTGTGATAGAGCGGATTGTCGATGGGTCCGACCTGCAGTTCCAGGCGCAGGGTGTCCATTTCCTCCGCCAACGGAATTTCCTGCCAATTCAGGCGCGGCTTGCCCATGTCGACGCTGGCCGTGCCGGTTTTGGTGTCGGCCTTGATGACACGGGCTTTCGTCAGTCCGCTGAGCGTATCGATCTTCAGGGTACGATCATCCGCGTCCGGATTGAGCACCCAGGCGACGCAGCGCAGGGCGTTGCCGCAGGTTTCGACGCTGCCGCCGTCGGCGTTCCAGACGCGCATGAAGGCGTCGCCATCGGCCGAATCCTCGATGGCGATCAGCTGGTCGAAGCCGACGCCCTGCGCGCGGTCGGCCCACGCCCGGATCTGGTCCGGAGCGGGCGCGAAGGCGTTCTGGCGGGCATCGACAACGGCAAAGTCGTTGCCTAGGCCGTTCATCTTGAGAAAGGGCCTGTTCATGATCGGCTATATAGTCGCAAAAGCAGCGCTTATACAGAACCTATTGAAAAAAACGATATAGCGGGCACATTGGGCGTATGGACCAAACTGCGCCGACATCCAACGGGACACCCTTGCCCGATCCTCCGGAATTCGAACCGGAGATCATCCCTGCGCCCGAAGAGGACATCAAAGAGATATCCCCGCACCGGTTCCGGCCGCGGCTGGTGGCCCGGCCGGGCAAGCCGTCGCCGCGCGTCATCATCCATGGCCGCAAGCGTTATATCATCGGCGACCTGTATGCCGACCTGATGCAGGCGACGTGGCCGACCCTGGTCCTTGTGTTCATCTCGACTTTCCTGGTCATC
Source organism: uncultured Caulobacteraceae bacterium (assembly GCA_964445605.1). GTDB lineage: Bacteria > Pseudomonadota > Alphaproteobacteria > Caulobacterales > Caulobacteraceae > Asticcacaulis. Next base: position 5,907 of record CAYULN010000209.1, read on the forward strand.
AATACGGTGTTCGCGGTGGCCTATTTCGGGCTGGCCGATCTGTGGCCGGGTGAAGGGATTGCGCGGGCGCGGCACGGCTATTTCCTCGATTATTTCTTCTTCTCGGTGCAGACCCTGGCGACCATCGGTTATGGCGGCATGGCGCCCGAGGGGATCATCGCCAATGTGCTGGTGACGCTCGAGGCGGTCACCGGGTTCACCTTTTACGCCCTGATGACCGGGCTGGTGTTTTCCAAGTTTTCGCGACCGACGGCGCGGGTGACCTTTTCCGAGCGGGCGGTGATCAACAACGACATGGGCGAGCGGCATCTGATCCTGCGTATGATCAACGACCGGGGCAACCGGATCGTCGACGCCGAGGCGGCGCTGTTCATGATGCGGGACGACACCTTGCCGGACGGGAGCATCATGCGGCGGTATTACGATCTGCCGCTGACGCGGTCGAAAGTGCCGATCATGCAGTTGAGCTGGAGCGTCATGCATCGGATCGACGAGGCGAGTCCCTTGTTCGGCGAGACGGCGCAGAGCCTGTACGAGAAGAATGCCGAGGTAATCGTCGCCATGTCGGGGCTGGATGAGAGCCTGTCATCGACCATCCACACGCGGTTTTCCTACATGTCGGAGGAGATTCACTTCGACCGCAGCTTCAAGGGCATCCTGCACCGACAGGACGATAATACGCTTGAGGTGCACTATGATAAGATACACGATTTGAAGGACGAGTAACGGGGTTTGGGGGCTGTGCCCCCAAGACTTACCTTCTTCCCTTCCCTTTCCTCTCTTCCCTGCCCTCAAAAAGGGCGGGGAAGAGAGGAAAGGGAAGGGAAATAAGAAAGGTTTTGTGGGTCACGGACCCCACACCCCATTACTCATCATGCAAATCCGCGCAGCCTCATCAAAGCGCCCCGATCGACATCCCGTCCCATAAAATCGCGGAACGCCTGCGCCTGATCCACGGTATTTCCCCGCGACAGGATCGTGTCGAAATAGCGCTTGGCGGTATCGCCGGCAAACGGCCCGCCGGCCTTCATGAATGCCTCATAGACATCGGCCACCAGGGCATCCGACCACAGATACGAGTAATATCCGGCCGAATAATCATCGCTGGAGAAGATGTGCGCGAACTGGGTCGGCCGGTGCCGCAGCACGATCTCCTTCGGCATACCCAGTTTCGCCAAAGTATCCTTCTCGAACTGGGCAATGTCGACGTGGACGTTGCCAGCCAGGTGATACTGCATGTCGAGAATGGCATCGGCCAGATATTCGACCGTGATGAAACCCTGGTTGAACTTCAGCGAATTCTGGATCTTCTGCAGGAGCTCCGGCGGCATCGGCTGGCCGGTCTCATGGTGCAGGGCGAACTTGTTCAGCACCTCCGGAATCGGCAGCCAGTGCTCGTTCAATTGCGATGGAAACTCGACGAAATCGGTCGCCACCGCCGTCCCGGCCAAGGATTCATAGGTGACGTTCGATGACAGGGCATGAATGGCATGGCCGAACTCATGGAACATGGTCTCGGCGTCGTCCCACGAAATCAGCACCGGCTTGCCCGGCTCAGGCTTGATGAAGTTGCAGTTGTTGGACACCACCACCTTGCGCGCCTCGGGGAAACGCGCCTGGCTCTGATATTCGGTCTCCCAGGCGCCGGAATTCTTGCCTTCGCGGGCATACGGATCGAAGTACCAAACACCGACCAGTTCGCCGTTGCGCAGCACCTTGTAGGTCTGCACATCCGGATGGAAGACCGGCACGTCGGTCACCGGCTCGAAGTCGAAACCATACATCTTGCCCGCCGTCCAGAAGATGCCGTCGCGAATCTTGTCCATCTGCAGGTACGGCTTCATCTCGGCCTCGTCGAGGTCGTAACGCGCCTTGCGCACCTTTTCGGCGTAGTAGCGGTAGTCCCAGGCCTCGATCTTGACACCCTTACCCTCGGAATCGGCGATCTTTTGCATGTCGGCCACTTCCTCGTGGACGCGGTTGACCGCCGGTCCCCACACCGCCATCATCAGGTCCAGCGCGTTTTCCGGCGTCTTGGCCATGGCCTTTTCCAGCCGCCAGTGCGCATGGGTCTTGTAACCGAGCAGCAGGGCCCGTTCGGCGCGCAGCTTGAGGATCTCGGAATTGCCCTTCTTGTTGTCCCAGGCGTCGTTGTTGTCGCCGCGCATGATGTAGAAGCGCCAGACCTTCTCACGCAGGTCGCGGCGCGTCGAATAGGTCAGGAACGGCTCCATGGCCGAGCGCGTGTTCTGCACGGCGTACTGGCTCGGCTTGCCGAGGTCCTTGGCCTTGGCGGCCAGCGACGCCTTGAAGCTGTCGGGCAAGCCGTCGAGGTCGCCGGCGCCGATCCAGGTGACCTGGGCCTCGTCGTGCAGCAGGTTCTTCGAGAAGGTGTCAAACAGGGTGGCCAGCTTCTTGTTGATGTCGGTGACCTTGGCCTTGTCGGCCTTGGACAACGCCGCGCCGGCCCGGACGAAATCGCGGTAATGCAGCCACAACAGGCGCTTCTGCTCAGGCGTCAGCGCACTCTGGTCGGCATCGTTGACATGCTTGACGCGGGCGAACAGCGGCTCGTTCTGGGTGATCTCGTCGCTGAACGCCGCCAGCTTGGGCGACATGCGCGCCGACACCGCCTGGAAGGCCTTGTCCGACAGGTTGCCGTCCCAGATGTAGTAGACCGACGCCACGCGCCCGAAAGCTTCGCCGGCCTTTTCCAGCGCCTCGATGGTGTTGGGGAAGGTCGGCACCGACCGTTGCACGGTGATGGCGCGGATTTCGGCGCGCTCGGCATCCATCGACCAATTCAGGGCCGGCTCGAAGTCGGACACCTTGACCTTGGTGAAAGCCGGCACGCCGCCATAAGGGCCGGTCCATTTTTCGGTCAAGTAGGGCGCGGGGCTCTTGCCGGAGGCGGCCGCTTTCTTCTTGCGCTTGGGCTTGGCCGCCAGGGCCAGGGAAGGCGTGAGGGCGGAAGCACCCAGCAGGGACAGGATGTGGCGGCGGTCAAGCGTCATGTGGGAAACCTCTTGTGAGAAGCGATCACTGTTAAACCGCTCCGGTTCTGAGTCAACGCCCGTTCGTGTCAAATGTTACGACTGCGTTGCAGCCAAAAGGGCCGAGTCCAGCAGATTCGATACGGCCGGCTGCGACGCGGCCAGGACGCCGTCATTGCAGGTCGCCGCCGCTACGCTTTTCTTTGCCGGGTCAAAGGTCATCTCGGCGTACCAGAAGGTGTTCGAACCATTATGCCATAAACGCCCGTCCGGCTTGACCACCCAGCCCATAGCGTAATCGCCACCGAATGGAGGCGTATGCAAGGTCTTCCAGCTGTCCGATTTGAGGAAGTCCTCCGGCTGAAGCAAGTGAGCATTGAGATAGGCCGCCAGATCGCGCAGGTTCATGTGCACCCGCCCGGCCGGCCAGGGTGCCGCTCCACGTGCCGGTATAATCCTTAACGGCAAAGGCATGGGCACAGCCCGACGCCGCAACAGCGCCGAAAGTGCCGATACCTGCCAGGGCCGTCCGCCGACTGATCCCGCCCATGTTCCGCCCCTCGAAAAGTTTCCCGTGCAACGGCCTTCCGATTGGCCGTCCTGTTTACGCTCGCCTGCAAACGCGTTATGGGATTCCTTAATCCATTTCTGACAATTCTGATCGCGTAGAGTTGAATTGTCTATAAAAACTTTTTTACAGGCGGACGTGCATGGCCATCGGCGTTTTCGATTCCGGCGTGGGCGGTTTGAGCATCCATCGCGACCTGGTCGCCCGCCTGCCCCAGGCCGATTTCATCTACCTGGCCGACCAGAAGAACACGCCCTACGGCGACAAGACCGGCGAGGAGATCGTCGACCTGACGCGCGCCGGCTGCGAGACCCTGTTCGAGGCCGGGGCGTCGCTGGTCGTCCTGGCCTGCAATACCGCGTCGGCGGTGGCGCTACGGCGGCTGCAGTCGACCTGGCTGGCGTCGTTCCGCAAGACCTACAAGCGGCCGGTCAACGTGCTCGGCATCATCGTCCCGACCATCGAAGCGGCTACGGGTCTGCCTTGGGAGCACGAGGCCGAGCGGCGCGGCGCCAAGATCGAGAAGCTCGACGTCATCGGCGTCTTCTGCACGCGGGCGACGGCCAATTCGCGCGTCTACGAGATCGAGATCGACAAGCGCCGCCAGGACCTGGCCGTGTTCACCGAGGCCTGTTCCGGCCTGGCCGACATGATCGAACAGGCGGCGTCGCGCGACGAGCTGGCGGCCAAGATCAGGCATCATATCGAGGCGCTGCGCCTGCGCATCGGACGCTATCCCGACCGGGCGATCCTCGGCTGCACGCACTACGAGCTGGTCGCCGACCTGTTCCGCGAGGCCCTGCCGCCAGGCACACCGATCATCCATCAGCCGCCGTCGGTCGCGCAAGCCCTGGGCATCTATGTCGAGCGCCATCCGGAATACGATATCGGCTCGGACGGCGGCCGAGTGTTCCTGACCACCGGCGCCCCGAAGTCGCAATCCAAACTGATCGAGGCCTTCTGGGGCGTACCGTTGACTTTCGCCGCCGTGGAGGCCGGACTGGCCGCCTAGGTTGATAATTCCACTTCCGCATATTAAGCTCGCGTGAGGGGGGGGCAAAACATGCGGTCCATATATCGGTTTCTGGCTGTCGCGGCGCTTGTCCTTGCCGCGCCGCCCGGTCGGGCTGACACTCCCGGCCGCCCCCCCCCCCCGGCCCCAAAACTGGCGGACAACCGCCGGGCGGGCCCCGCCGCCCGAGT
>CAYULN010000210.1:0-11323 GCA_964445605.1 uncultured Caulobacteraceae bacterium
GACCTCGGTATCCGAGGCAACACAGGAAGCGTTTTTACATACCATCGCCGGACTTGAAGATGTGGTCATCAAGCGTTTCGCCTATGCCATCGAATACGACTATGTCGATCCACGTGAATTGCACTCGACGCTGGAACTGAAGCCGTTGCCGGGTTTGTTCCTGGCTGGCCAGATCAATGGCACCACCGGTTATGAAGAAGCTGGTGCGCAGGGCTTGATCGCAGGTTTGAACGCCGCAGCGAAAGCAGGCGGTTATACGCCGGTAATCTTCGGCCGCGACGAAGCCTATATCGGTGTTATGATCGATGATCTGGTGACGCGTGGGGTCACGGAGCCCTATCGCATGTTCACCAGCCGGGCGGAGTTCCGGTTGTCATTGCGTGCTGACAATGCCGATCAGCGTCTGACAGATAAAGGCATAGCCACGGGCGTTGTGGGCGCTGCGCGTAAGGCGCATTGGCGAGAAAAGCGGGAAGCGTTGGCGCAAATTCGGGCTCAAGCTGAAGTGCTGAATGCTACGCCGAAGGAAGCTTCAGCGCATGGTATTCAGGTCAATGGTGACGGTCAGCGCCGTAATGTGTTGCAGCTTCTGGCCTACGACACCTGCTCACGGGACAAGCTGGAAAAGTTGTGGCCGGAGATCGAATCGTGGCCCGACAACCTGTTCGAGCAGATCGAAATCGACGCGCTTTACGCGGGCTATATGGCGCGCCAGAAAAGCGAAATTGAGTCGTTCCGCAAGGACGAAAATTTGGCCTTGCCGGATGATCTCGACTATTTGACCATTCCGGGTTTGTCTAATGAGGCGCGGGAAAAGCTGAATCGCATTCGGCCGCAAACCCTGGGCCAGGCTGGGCTGATCGAGGGCATGACGCAAGGCGCGCTGACAACCTTGCTGTTCTATGTCCGCAGTCGGGCCAAGCGAACGGCCTGATGACAGATGCGCCCATGACGCCTGAGGAGATGGCGGCCAAGCTGGTGTTTCACGTGAAACAGGCGGCTATTGCCGATCTTCAGGTTTTCCAATCCGAACTGACTGCCCAGAACGAGGTGATGAATCTGGTTGGGCCTCTGACCCTCCCGCATTTTTGGTCTCGGCATGTGCTGGACAGTGCCCAGTTGCTCGATCGGCGGCCGGACGCCCGGACATGGGCCGACCTGGGTGCGGGGGCGGGTTTTCCGGGTCTCGTCTTGGCCATCCTGCTCAAGCACTCGAATGGGCCACCGCCTCACGTCTATCTGATTGATTCCCTGGCCAAGCGTTGCCGGTTTTTGCAGGGCTTGGTCGAGCGAATCGACTTGCCGGCAACCGTCATCAATGACCGCGCCGAAAACTTGAATCTGACGGTCGACGTGGTTACCGCCCGGGCCTGTGCGCCGTTCCCCAAATTGCTCGGTTTCGCCAAACCCTTTTTCGACAAAGGAGCGGATGGCTGGTTTTTAAAAGGGGAAAACGTGGAAAGTGAACTGCTCGATGCTGGCAAACAATGGCGATTCGAGGTAGAGCAATATGAGTCCCTCAGCGACCCCAGGGGTCGCGTGGTGCATATCCGGAGGCTGAAACGTGCCCGATAACCGTGACGACGGCGAGACTTCCGCGCCGAGGGTCCTGGCCATCGCCAATCAGAAGGGGGGGGTCGGCAAGACCACCACCGCCATTAACCTGGGAACCGCCCTGGCGGCCATTGGTCAGCGCGTGCTGCTTATCGACCTCGACCCGCAAGGTAATGCCTCGACCGGCCTTGGTGTGGCCAAGGCTGACCGGGTTACATCGCTGTATGACGTGATTGTCGACCAAATGCCGATCGGTGATACGGCGGTGAAGACGTCCGTGCCCGGATTGTCCGTGTTGCCGTCGGACCCGGATTTGTCGGGCGTTGAGATTGAGTTGGGCCAAGCGGAACGTCGCTCGTATCGTCTGCGCGACGCCCTCGAGGGGTTGGATCAGAATCGTCCGCCTTATGATTATATTCTGATCGACTGTCCGCCGTCGCTGAATCTGCTTACGGTCAATGCCATGAGCGCGGCCGACGCGGTGATGGTGCCTTTGCAGTGTGAGTTCTTTGCGCTGGAGGGCTTGAGCCAGCTGATGCGGACGATCGATCTGGTGCGCGGTAGCCTGAACCCGAAATTGGGCGTGCAGGGCATCGTCCTGACCATGTTCGACAAACGCAATGCCTTGTCCGGTCATGTCGAGCGTGACGTGCGGGCGCACTTCGGTCACCTGGTGTATGACACGGTCATACCGCGCAATGTGCGCGTGTCCGAGGCGCCGTCGTTCGGCAAGCCGGCGCTGATCTACGATATGAAATGTTCGGGCAGCCAGGCCTATATCAAGCTGGCGAAAGAGCTGATGGCGCGCGAGCGGTCGCGGCGCGCCAAAACGGCCGCTTAATCAGAAAGCAAGAAAATGTCGGAGAAAAACAGAGGCTTAGGTCGTGGTTTGTCGGCCTTGTTGGGTGATACGTCGGCGGCGGCGGACCGCAGCGAAGGTATTTCGATTGCTGTCGAGAGGGGCACGGATGTCGCTCGCTCGCTGGAGCAGCCGATCGATTTGTTGATCCGCAACCCGGACCAACCGCGTCGGCTGTTCAGCGAGGCCGAGATCAATGACCTGGCCGCGTCGATTCGCGAGAAGGGCGTCTTGCAGCCGCTGCTGGTTCGTCCGGCTCCCGGTCAACCCGGGAAATACCAGATTGTAGCCGGGGAACGCCGTTGGCGCGCGGCGCAAAAGGCCGGCCTGCATTCCGTGCCGGTGATCATCCGTGATCTGAACGATCTTGAAGTACTGGAGATCGGCATTATCGAAAACGTGCAGCGCGCCGATTTGAATCCGATCGAAGAGGCGCGGGCCTATAAGGTGCTTTTGGAACGGTTTGGCCGCACGCAGGATGCCTTGGCGCAGGTGGTGGGCAAGTCGCGCAGCCATATCGCCAATATTTTGCGCCTTCTGGCGCTGCCGGAGGGTGTGCAGGACCTTGTTCTACAAGGGAAGTTGTCGGCCGGTCACGCGCGGGCGCTGGTGACGGCTCAGGACGCCGAAGGCTTGGCGGCTCAGGTTGTCACCAAGGGCTTATCGGTCCGGCAGACCGAGGCTTTGGTGCGTGATGAGCAAAAGGGTCCGGCTTCGGCTCCGCGTGTAGCGTCGGCTGAGGCGGATACGCAGTCGTTGGAGCAAAGTTTGCGTGAAGCTCTAGGGCTGAAGGTTCGGCTGGATGATAAGGGCGGCAAAGGTGAGCTGCGGGTGTCCTATGCGTCGCTGGAGCAGTTGGATGATCTGTGCCGGCGGTTGATGAAAAACTAATGGGGTTTGGGGCCTGTGGCCCCAAGACTTCCCTATTCCAATAAAAGAAGGCCCGCCCCTTTTAGGGGGCGAGGCCTTTTTTATTGGATTAAGAAAGGTTTTGTGGGGTCACGGACCCCACACCCCATTACTGTTCATAATCCTGCCCGCGCCGCCTTTCCGGCAACCTGCATATAAAGTCGTTCGGCCAGCAGCAAATCCGGCATGCCGGTCGATTTGCACTGTTTGTCCGTCTCGACCATATCCTTGGCCAGGCCGTCCAGAAGCTCGAAATGCCAGGCCTGCGCCTGGCGGAGCATATCGTTCTCATCCTTCCAGAACACGCCGGCAGCGCGGGCAGCTTCCTTGCTGCCCATGCCTTTCTGCATCAGGGTCTTCAGCATACGGATCTTGTTGCAATGCTGGCTCAGGGCGCGCACCGCGTCGGGACCGCTTTCCCCTTCGGCAAAGGCCCGTCGCAGACCAGCCTGAGCCGGCTTCATCCGCCCGCCGAAGGCATCCGAAGCCGCCTTGAACAGCGACGCTTCGGGCTCGACGCCGAGAAAGTCAGCCAGCTCCGTCTCAGTCAACGTCTTGTGCGACCCAGGCCCGATAAACAGGATCAGCCGCTCGATCTCCTGGTGAGCAATGCCACGCTCTTTCGGCAGGCGTTGGGCAAAGATATCCATGGCGCCAGTGCTCAGTGATACGCCATTGGCCGCCAGGGCTTCGCGCGCCATGCGGATGATATCGCCGGTCTCGTCTTCATAACAGGCGATGCTGGCCAGGTTCTTGTCGGCATCGGCCAATCGGCGCAGGGCGGAATCGCCCCCCAAACCGCCGGCCTCGACAATGATAAAGGCATCGTGGTTATATTCGCCGGCGGCATGGTTTTTCAGCAAAGCGGCGACCGCCTTGTCCAGGGATGCCTTCTCGGTAAAAAACTTCAGCCGTATCAGGCGCTTGCCACCCATCAGCGACAAGGATTGCAGCTCGCCTTCCAGCCGCGCCGGATCGCCCTCTATATCGGTTTCGGTCAGCAGCGACACATTGAACGGGTCATTGATGTCCGGCACGATCCGCTTGGCCAGGTCGGTCGACCGTTCCAGCACCTGGCTGCGGTCCTTGCCGTAGATCAGGGCGCCCGTCATGTGGGTAGGCGGGGCCTTGAAAAAGGCGTCGACCTCGGCCCGTTTTGACAGCTTCATCGCTTATTGCGCTTTAGGCGCGTCATGGAAATAGAGCGCCAGGGCGGTCTGCAGCTTCTGGGCGGCGCTGGCGGCGACGCGTTTCTGGGCGTCCTGTTGCGACACGATGCCGGTGAACGGCGAAGTCGATGTGTCATAGGTCACCGTGTCGGTGAAGGCGCCTTGGGTCATGACCTTGCCGGTCTGCAGATCGGTCAGCGTATAGGTCACCGAATTGGTCAGTTCCGAGCGCGTCGAGGTATCGTCAACGCGATAACCGATGCTGTAATGGTTTTCTTCCATGGCGATCTTGAGGCCATACAGCTTCTTGGCGTCCGATTGGGTGGCGAGACTGTTGGTCAGGTCCTGCTCCAGGAAATAGCCGGTACGCGTCTGGGGCACATCGACCGCGATTTGCGACAGGCTCATGGTCAGGCCGCTCTGCGCGTACAACGGCGCGAACCCGCACGCTGACAACAGGGCGAAACAGCTTAAGGCCAGAAGTCTCAAGGCGATGCGCATTCGCTTTTCCCTTAGCCCACCACGAAATTGAGGATCCGGTTGGGCACGATGATGATCTTGCGGATCTGGGCGCCGTCAAGATGCCGCTTAACGTCGCTGTCCGCAAGCGCCGTTTCGCGAATCTGCTCTTCGGTGGCGCCGTTCGGAATGGAAATTTCGCCGCGGCGTTTGCCATTGACCTGGACCGGCATGACGTAGACGTCGTCCTGGGCCAGGGCCGGATCGAAGTGCGGCCAGGCGGCCTCAGCGATCAGGCCGGCATGGCCCAGGCGCGTCCAGCATTCCTCGGCCAGGTGCGGCGTCACCGGCGCGATCAGACCGGCCAGCAAGGTCAGGGCTTCGCGGCGTACAGCGGAGCCCACCTTGGCGATGTCGGCGTCACGGATGGTGGTGACGAGTTCGTACAGTTTGGCGATCGCCGAATTGAAACGGAAACCTTCAAAACCATCGGTGACGGCTTTGACCGTCTTGTGGGCGGCCTTGCGCAGCTCCGCCGCGGCGGCTTCATCCGCACACGGAACAACTTCGTCGCTCAGGCCGTCGAACAGGTCCCAGACGCGATGGGTAAAGCGGCGCGAGCCTTCGACACCGGCCGTCGACCACTGCACGTCGCGCTCCGGCGGCGAGTCGGACAAGACGAACAGGCGGGCAGCATCAACGCCGTAGGTATCGAAGATATCTTCGGGCGCCACCGTGTTCTTCTTCGACTTCGACATCTTCTCGGTGTCGCCGATGGCCAAGGCTTCGCCGGTCGAGAGGCGCGTGGCGACACGTTTGCCGCCGTCCGAGCTCAGCTCGACATCGGCCGGCTCGATCCATTGGCCGGACGCGTCCTTGTAGGTTTCGTGCGTTAGCATGCCCTGGGTGAACAGGCCGGCGAACGGTTCTTCGACGGACAGGTAGCCACAATGTTTCAAGGCGCGCGTGATGAAGCGCGCATAGAGCAGGTGCAGGACGGCGTGTTCGATGCCGCCGATATACTGGTCGACCGCCAGCCAGTAATCGGCCGCCGGCTTGTTGATCGGATTGTCCGCCTTCGGATCGGTGAAACGGGCGAAATACCATGATGAGTCGACAAAGGTGTCGAGCGTGTCGGTTTCGCGGCGCGCGTCCTTGCCGCAATGGGGGCATTTGACATGCTTCCACGTCGGATGACGCTCCAGCGGGTTGCCCGGCACATCGAAGGTGACATCCTCGGGTAGGACCACCGGCAGCTGATCGTCCGGGACCGGAACAACGCCGCAAGCGTCACAGTGGATAACCGGAATCGGGCAGCCCCAATAGCGTTGCCGGGACACACCCCAGTCGCGCAGGCGGAACACGGTGGCGCCTTCACCCAGGCCCATAGCCTCGATTTCGGCAATGGCGCGGTCCTTGGCGGCTTCGATGTCGAGACCGTCCAGGAAGGCCGAGTTGAACAAGGTGCCCGGGCCGGCATAGGGTTCGTCGCCGACCTTGAAGGTGGCCGGGTCGGCGCCTTGCGGCAGGACGACCTCGGTGATCTTCAGGCCGTATTTGGTGGCAAAGTCGAAGTCGCGCTGGTCGTGGGCCGGGCAGCCGAAAATGGCGCCTGTGCCATAGTCCATCAGCACGAAGTTGGCGACCCAGATGTCCAGGGTCTCGCCCGGCTTGAACGGATGCTTGACCTTCAGGCCGGTGTTGAAACCGAGCTTTTCGGCGGTGTCAATGTCGGCCTGCGACACGCCGCCCTTGCTGATTGATTTCAGGAAGATGGCCAGGTCCGGATTGTTGCGGGCACAAAGCTCCGCCAACGGATGATCGGCCGCGATCGCCAGGAAGGCCGCGCCGAACAGCGTGTCCGGGCGGGTGGTGGAGACGTCCACACCGGCGTTGAAGCCGACCGGCGCCTCATCGGCGAACGGGAACTTCATGCGCAGGCCGCGTGACTTGCCGATCCAGTTGGCTTGCATCAGCCGCACCTTGTCCGGCCAGCGTTCCAGCGTCGTCAGGCCTTCGATCAGATCATCGGCGAAGCGCGTAATGCGCATGAACCACTGGGTCAGCTTCTTCTTCTCGACCACCGCGCCGGAACGCCAGCCGCGGCCTTCGATGACCTGCTCATTGGCCAGGACGGTCATGTCGACCGGGTCCCAGTTGACCTGGCTTTCGCGGCGATAGACCAGGTCGTTCTTCAGCAGGTCGAGGAACCATTTCTGCTGCTTGCCGTAATAGGCCGGATCGCAGGTGGCGAATTCGCGCGTCCAGTCGATCGACAGGCCCAGGCGTTTCAGCTCGGCGCGCATGGCGGCGATGTTGTCGTAGGTCCAGCCCTTGGGGTGGATCTTGCGTTCCATGGCGGCGTTTTCCGCCGGCATGCCGAAGGCGTCCCAGCCCATGGGATGCAGCACGTTGAAACCGCGCGCCCGCTTGAAGCGCGCCACCAGGTCGCCCATGGCGTAGTTGCGCACGTGGCCCATATGGATGCGCCCGGACGGGTAGGGGAACATCTCGAGGACGTAGTATTTCGGCCGGCCGGTGTCGGCCGGGGTGAGAAACACCTGCGCGTCGTCCCAGCGCTTGCGTTGGCGGGGTTCGGTTTCCTTGGGATTGTAACGGGCCATGCGACTTTGCAACAGGATCGGGTCTGAACAGGAAAGGGTGCTTATAAAGGCGGTTTACTTGCGGCGCCAGTAGCCATTTGCCAACAAAAAAGCCGCCGGCGTTTCCGCGGCGGCTTTTGCAGAAAGACGCGTACGGACCCTTACTTGATATCCGAGTGACGAAGTTCACGGGCGCGGTCGAGAATGGCGTTTTCGACCTGGATCTGGGTTTCCTGGGCGACGTCGGCGTCGACCCACTGGCCGTTCTGCTGGACTTGCTTGAACACCGAGACGTTGAGGGCGTCGGCGCGCAGGCGCGAGTCGAGAATGTAGACGGTCGCCTTGAAGCGCTCATCCGGCTTTTCCGGGCTGGTATACCAGTCGGTGATGATGACGCCGCCCCAAGGATCGGCCGAAGCCAGCTGCATGAACGACATGGTGTCGAGCGAGGCGCGCCACAGATAGGCGTTCACCCCGATGCCGGCCTGAGTGTTGTAGGCTTGCTGCTTGGGCGCGGTGGTGCCGCCGCCGCCGAACAGGTGCGACAGCGGGATGCCGGTCGGCTCCGGCGGCGTGGCGTAGGCGGAGTTGTCCGGCTTCGGCTTCGGCGACGCGTCGGCGGTCTTCTTGCCCATGCTGGCGCAGGCGTTCAGGGACAGGCACAGGGCAAGGCCAGCAAGCGCCAGGACGGACGTCCGTCCGATGGAACGCATAGTCGTCATAGAAAGATCACTCCGCATGTAAGTTCGGGGCCCCCATATCCGGCTTTTTTCGCCGGGAGTCCACGGATTATCGCCGCCTCTTTAAATCACTGGCCTCTATAGCATGGCGTCGAGGGGGTGTGACAAGAGTTCGTTTACAACAATCGCAACAGTCCGGCAAATTTAAGTCCATGATCGCAAAAGATATGCGTGCATTTGCCACCTTCGTTTCCGATGTGACACAGAGCGCCTGACAGGCGATATTTGCCGTACGGTAAGGTTTTGCAAAAGTTAACATTTTTGGCGGGAATCCGGATTTGCCAGACAAAAGCGTGACCTATTGAACACATCGTACAGGCGAACCGCGGGTGATGCCCCCGCGACGGGATTATCCGTTTGACCCTTAATCCGATTTTGACATATCAGTGCCTAAATAGGCGTGTAATCTTTGTATCCGGATCGACGAAGATTATGGAAAATAAGCTGTAAAAAGCGGATTTTCAGAGGCTTGTCACGATCCGAATCTCGTGTAGTCTTAACCCTTAACGCGTTGCTTAAAGTCCCGATAAAAACAATGAAACCGGTGATGACCTTGGCAATCTGTGCAGCGATCCTGGCTATGGCCGGAAGCGCGCCCGCGTTTGCGGTCACCAACCAGGGCAAGGCGCCGAAGACGCAGACCAGCGACTTCAACGAAGTGACGCCGCTGACCGGCAACCAGAGCTACATCCCCGATCCGTCGATCACCTTCCCGAAGAGCCAGTCGAAGGTGTTTCAGTTCGACCTGAAGGGCAAGTGGGGCCTGAAGTTCGATGTCAATCAGCCGGAAGCTCGCCCGTCGGGTTTCAACGATATCGACGCCGGTGCCTTCTACAAGCTGACGCCGTCGGTGCGCGTCGGTGGTACGCTCGGTTTCGGTGAGAAGACCGAGGCTTTCAAGCCCGATCCCAATCCGGCCAAGTCGCTGGCCAATACGTCGAACCCGCGCGTCCGCCTGGAAACGACGTTTAAGTTCTAAGAGCTGGCAAGCTCTGAGCTAATCCTTCAAATTAAACGCATCGACCGCCGCGACGCCGGACAGGCCGCTGTCGCGCAAACTACCGATCGTATCGCAATTGATACCGCCGAGCGCGAACACCGGCAGGGGCGCGATTTCGGCCAGGGCACGCACGCCCTTGACGCCCAGGGGTTCGACCTGTCGCGCCGACGGACTCTGGCTGATGAAGACCGGTGAGACGAAGATGGCATCCAGCGCCTCGATTTCGCGCCGTTTCAGGGTTTCGGACGTGTGGCAGGCGGCGGTAACGATCCAGTTGCGATGACGGGCGCGCAAGGCCGGGGCTTCGGATAGCAGGCGTTCCGGCAGGTGGATGCCATCGGCTTCGACGTCCTCCGCAAGGGTAGCGTCGGCGCCAATCAGCAGGGTCAGGCCGTTGTCGTCGGCGATCTTGCGCAACAGACGCGCGCGTTGTGGGGCGTGGCTTTCGCCGAAATGGCGGTAGATCAGGCCGCAGCCGGCCGGCAGGTGGGCGGCGATATCTTCGGGGTGCGGAATGCGCGCCGGGTCGGTGACGAAAAAAAGCGGCGGCAGGGCGGTCTGGGCGGGGTTCAAAAGCGCGTAGGGGTGGGCTATTTCCTTCGCCTTGTCGAACAGATACTGGAAGCGGGTCTTGTATGTCATCGCCGGGAAGCCAGCCCTTGTCGTCCGCCTCGGATGCGCGGACGGAGGGCTATTTTAAAATCATTGGCCGGATGCACAAGGCCTTAAAGGCGGCGGGCCGGTCGCCCGATGCCGCCATCCTGACGGCGGTGTCGAAAAACCAGCCCTGGGAGGCGATCGAACCGGTCCTACGGACAGGGCATCGGCGGTTTGGCGAGAACCGCGTGCAGGAGGCCATGGAACGGTGGGCCTCGGTGCGGCCGGATTATCCGGACCTGGAGCTGCGGCTGATCGGCCCTTTGCAGAGCAACAAGGCGGCCGATGCTGTGGCCTTCTTCGACGTCGTCGAAAGCATCGACCGCGACAAGATCGCCCGCGCGATCGCCGACGAGGTGCAGAAACAAGGCCGTGCGCCGGTTCTCTATGTGCAGGTCAATATCGGCGAGGAAGCGCAGAAATCCGGCATCCTACCTCTGGAGGCCGATGCTTTTCTCGCCTCCTGCCGCGATACCTATGGCCTATCGATTGCTGGCTTGATGTGCATTCCGCCGGTCGAGGGGCCGCGCGGACCGTACTTTGCCCTGCTGGCCAAGATCGCCGCGCGCAACGGCATTTCGCACCTGAGCATGGGCATGAGTGACGATTATGAAACCGCCCTTGCCTTCGGATCGTCTGAAATTCGAGTCGGGTCGGCGATCTTTGGCGCCCGGTAACGGGGTCAAGGCTAGGCGCCCCCGGGTTCCTGAGGCCCCTTGTCTTTATTCTTTTATCTCTACGGCGCTTCCCGGTTCGGCTAGTTTCAGGAATTCCAACAGGTCTTCTTGTTTTAGGGCTACGCAGCCCTCGGTCCCTGCGTAGTTGTCCCTTGCCAGGTGCATAAAGATCGCCGAGCCGGCGCCCGGTATGATAGGGCCATCATTATGTCCCAAAACCACAATAAGATCGTAGACATGGTCGTCGCGCCACAGCTTTTCGTGGCCGCCTGGGAACGGGAGCTTAACATGTTGGTTGTATTCGGGCCGCGTCGGGTCGTCGCACCAGCCGTCGTCAGGCGACAAGGCGACCACCGGCAGGGCGGTTTCCGGCTTCGGCAGGCGGTCCGGCCGGTAGAAAACGTAACGGACCGGCCAGGCGCCGAGCGGCGACTTTCCATCGCCCTCGCGTTTAAGGGCGGCGGGGGTGGTTCCGGCCTTGCCAAGTGCGGCGCGTACCTGCCGATGGTTGAACTCTAGCGTCCCGTTGCTATATGCGGTAAGATTCGTGACCATCGTGGTGTAGCGACTCAAATAACGAGAAGAACACAAGATACAGGATCATGGTGCAACAAAAAACCCTGCTAATAGTCGACGATGACGATGAACTGCGTGGCGCCCTGGCCGAGCAGCTCGAGTTGCATGAAGAATTCAAGG
>CAYULN010000211.1:0-12332 GCA_964445605.1 uncultured Caulobacteraceae bacterium
ATCGTCGTGGTCACTGAGGTCATGTCGCTGGGGCTGCTCAAGTCGCCGGGCGAGATGGGCGCCGATATCGTCGCCGTCGAAGGCCAGTCGATCGGCGTGCCGCTCAGTTATGGTGGCCCCTATGTCGGGCTATTTGCTGCCAAGGAAAAGTACCTGCGCCAGATGCCGGGCCGCCTGTGCGGCGAAACACTTGATGCCGACGGTGCGCGCGGTTTCGTGCTGACCCTGTCGACACGTGAACAGCATATCCGTCGTGATAAGGCGACGTCGAACATTTGCACCAATTCCGGCCTGTGCGCGCTGGCTTTCTCGATCCATATGAGCCTGCTGGGGCAGGAAGGCCTCAAGCGGGTGGCCAAGATCAATTACACCAAGGCACATACCCTGAAGGACCAGTTGGCCGCCGTGCCGGGGGTCGAAGTCGTGACGCCGCGTTTCTTCAATGAGTTTACCGTGAAGCTTGCCAAACCTGCCGACCAAGTGGTCGAGGCCTTGGCGGCGAAAGGCATTCTCGGCGGCGTGCCGGTGTCGCGGCTCGACGCCGATCCGGCCTTTGCCAATCATCTGATCCTGGCGGCGACCGAGACCGTGTCCGAGGCCGATATGACTGCGCTTGTCGGCGCGTGTAAGGAGGTGCTTCAATGAGCATGAATGCTGTTGGACGCCAGACCACGCCGGAACTGGCCGTGGAGAACACCTCCTTCAAGACGCTGCTTGGCGGGAGGGGCCTGCTGCAAAACGAGAAGCTGATCTTCGAGTGGGACGACTACCATCGCACTGGCGTCGATTTCGCCGATATCGACATCAACGCGTCGGACCTGGTCGGCCTGACGCGCGGCGACGACCTCAACCTGCCGGGCCTGACCGAGCCGGAAGCCGTGCGCCACTATGTACGCCTGAGCCAGAAGAACCACGCCATCGACCTGGCGCTGTATCCGCTCGGTTCGTGCACCATGAAGCACAATCCGCGCCTCAATGAGAAGATGGCTCGGGTGGCGGGCCTGGGCGACATCCACCCGCTGCAGCCGATTTCGACCGTGCAGGGGGCGATGGCGCTGATGGACAGCCTGGCACACTGGCTGAAGACCCTGACCGGTATGCCGGCCGTGGCCCTGTCGCCCAAGGCCGGCGCCAATGGCGAGCTGTGCGGCCTGCTGTGCATCAAGGCGGCCCACGAAGCCAAGGGACAGGGCCAGCGTCGCACGGTGCTGGTGCCTTCGTCAGCCCACGGCACCAATCCGGCCACGGCCGCCTTTGTCGGCTATACCGTGCGGGAAATCGCCCAAACCGCCGACGGCCGCGTCGATCTGGCCGACCTGAAGGCTAAGATCGCCGAAACCGGCGAGCAACTGGCGGCGATCATGCTGACAAACCCGAACACCTGCGGGCTGTTCGAACGCGACATCATCGCCATTGCCGAGCTGATCCATGCGGCCGGCGGTTACTTTTATTGCGACGGCGCCAATTTCAACGCCATCGTCGGCCGGGTGCGGCCGGGCGATCTCGGTGTCGACGCCATGCACATCAACCTGCACAAGACCTTCTCGACGCCGCACGGCGGCGGTGGCCCGGGTGCGGGACCGGTGGTGCTGTCGGACGCCCTGGCGGCCTTCGCGCCGCGTCCCTGGGTGATCGAGGCCGGTCCGCGCTCAAGCAGCGAAAGCGGTAGCGCAAACGAAAAAGTTTTTGCCTCCCTGGAGCACGGGGAAGGGGCGTCCAAGGCCAACTTCGGCCGGATGTGTGCCTTCCACGGTCAGATGGGCATGTATATCCGCGCCCTGACCTATATGCTCAGCCATGGCTCGGACGGTCTCAAGAAGGTCGCTGAGGACGCGGTGCTCAACGCCAACTACATCAAGGCGTCGTTGCAGGACCTGATGAGCGTGCCGTTCCCGGACGGGCCGTGCATGCACGAGGCCCTGTTCGACGACCGCTGGCTGGAAGGCACCGGCGTGACCACGCTCGACTTCGCCAAGGCGATGATCGACGAAGGGTTCCATCCGATGACCATGTACTTCCCGCTGGTGGTGCATGGCGCCATGCTGATCGAGCCGACCGAGACGGAATCGAAGGCCGAGCTCGACCGGTTCGTGGCGGTGCTGCGGGCGCTGGCGGGGGCGGCCCTGGGCGGCGACGTCGACCGGTTCAAGGGCGCGCCCTATCTCGCCCCGGCCAAGCGCTTGGACGAGACCAAGGCGGCCCGACAGCCGCGATTGGCCTATAGCTAAAAGCCGTCTGGAAAACTTATCCGGAACTCCCATATGCTGGCGGCAGCGTATGGGAGACCGTGATGGCTTTTATCATCAAACTGGCCCTGATGGCGGTGGGCGCGATGCTGATCGCGCTTGGCATCGTTATCAGCCCCTTGCCGGGGCCGCTCGGCCTGCCTGTCATGTTGCTTGGCCTGGCGGTCCTGCTACGCAGCTCGATATGGGTGAAGCGGCAATTCCTGCGCCTGCGCGCCCGCTATCCGAAGGTGCTTGGGCCGGTGCGGGCTCTGTTGCGACCGGGCGCTAAGGTGCTGGCCCTGCTGTATCTGCAAGCCCTACGTTTGGAACGCCATTTGTTGCCACGGCAGGCTCGGACGCTGCATCGGCTGCACCGCGCCTGCAAGGGGCTGTTGCGGCGCCGTCCTCACGTTTCACGTAAGGCTCTGTCATATTAAGTGATGCGGGACATCCGCACTTCTGTGGCTTTTTTGCCAGAGGTCAGCTGGAGCCGGCATTTACCGAAATACCTGAAACCGTAAGGCTTTGCGCGATGTTTCCTTGCGGAAATTAAATTTTGTCCACATTCATTCGGGATTCAGCCTAAGCCTTTACAATGCCATGTTGCGTCTCCATATCCCTACAGACGCTAAGGCGTCGCAGAATCGTAATCGCAGTCAGGACGTGAAGGCGTCTTATTGAATCCCATGTCACGTGAAACCGGTGCGCCCGCGCCCCTCCAACCCGTTCCGCACAAGAAGGGCTCGCATAACCTGCGCTCCTTCAAGCGTGCGCTGAAGCGTTTCAGCATGAAGGCGCTGGGGTGGGTATTGATCGCGCTTGGCTTCGTGCTGATCGCGGCGGGCTTCGTGCTGATCATCGTGCCGGGGCACTATTTCCTCATTCTCGCCGGGCTGATCCTGGTGCTGCGCAACGCCTTCTGGGCGCGTCGTCAGTTCATCCATCTCAAGCGTCGCCACCCCAACTGGATCATGCCGATCCGCAAGCTGCTGCGCCGCAATCCGCAGGTGGTTTCGGTGATGTGGCAGCAGGTGCTGAAGGCCGAACGCTTCGTGCTGCGCAAGGGCGCGGGCGGATTGCGCGGTCTGCGCCGCCGCTTCCTGCGCAAGCCGCGCACGGTTTAAGTTTCCCGTCCAAGCGACCAAGGCCCGCCAGCCACAAACTGGCGGGCTTTTTGCTTTCGGTGCGTTCCGTGATGGCCTGAAGCGACCATCAGGAGCTCGGGGAGGGGCGCATGGCACAAGACGATTCCGCTATCATTGCCGAAACTTTCAAATGGGCGCTGGCCCATCCCGGGGCCGTTTTCACGAACATGGGGATAGTCGGCAAGCTCACGGTGATGATCGCGGTGATTTGCCTGATCATCGGCGCGGTGACGGCCGTCATAAGCCGGTTGCGCAATGCGCCGCGCTCGGGGTTTCTTTCGGTGCTCGGTGTCATCGGCCTCGTGTCCGGCCTGCTCGGCGCGGCCTATGGCGGCCTGACCACCTTCCTGGCCGTCCAGCAGCTGCATGTCACGCGCGTGGCGATCTACCTGCCGAGCCTCATCGAAATCGGTTTCTGCGCGCTTGTCGGTCTTCTCGCCTGGTTGGTGGCGCAAATGGGTAATGCCGGCGCCAAGCGACAATAAAAAAAACCGGAGCCGAAGCTCCGGGCCTTTTTCATTCAAGTCTCACGACACTCAGTTGAAGCGGCCTTCGATCTGTTTGATGGCCTGGTCGACCTGGGCGTCGCTGCTCATCGAGCCGGCGCGTTCCAGCAGAATGGTCTCGGCCAGTTGCGCGGCCAGGTCGGCGGCGGCGGCCTTGACATCGGCGGCGGCCTGGGCCTCGGCCTGGGCGATCTTGCGTTCAGCCAGGGCCTCGCGGCGCTTGATCGTGTCCTCGAGCTTGGCGCGCGCTTCCTTGGCCATGCGGGCGGCTTCCTCCTCGGCCAGGGCGATGATCTCGCGGGCCTTGGCTTCGGCGGCCTGGCGCTGGGCCTTGATGCTGTTGAGCAGTTCGGTGGCTTCCTGGCGGATGCGCACGGCTTCGTCCAGCTCGGCGCGGACGGCCGCTCCGGTTGCACCCAGCGACTTCCACAGATTGCCCGGCACGCCAGCGACGATCACGATGAGGAAGAAGATGACCAGCGCCAGGCGGACCCAGGTTTCGACTTCGGCAAAATTGATGGCCATTACGATACCTTTCCAAAGGCGGCCTTGAGCGCAGCGGCAGTCGCCGCCTTGCCGGTCAGCTTTTCGACCAGGGCCGAGGCGGTTTCGGCGGCGATGTCGCGGACGTGGCTCATGGCTTCGTCGCGCGCGGCGCGGATGCGGGCATCGGCTTCGCCCAGGCGGGCATTGAGCTTTTCATCCTCGGCGGCCTGCAGGCGGGCGATCTCGGCGTTGGACCGGGCCACCGCTTCGGCCGCCAGCTTCTTGGCCGCGGCATGGGCCGCAGCGGTTTCGGCAGCGGCTTCCTTGGCCTGGGCCTCGGCTTCGTCGCGGTTGGCGCGGGCGTTGGCCAGGTCTTCGGCGATGGTGGCGCCGCGCGTCTCGATCACCTTGCGCAGGCGCGGGGCGAACAGCTTGCCGAGCAGCACGTAGAAGACGAGGAAGATGGCCAGCATCCAGACGATCTGACCCGGCCAGTTCGCGGTATTGAGCTGCGGCATGCCCGCGTCCTCGGCCGGAGCTTCGGTGGTGGCGGTGGTGCCTTCGGCCGTCACCGGCTTGGCCAGTTGCGCGGCGTTGGCCAGCGGCACGGTCGACGTCACCACGGTCGGCTGAGGCGCGGAGGCGCTCAGGCCGGCATCGGAGGCGGCGTCGGACGCGGAACTAGCGGCGTCGGCAGGCGTGGAGATCATGGTGTATCCATGAACGGCGGGGAAACCCGCCGCTCCTTACTTGAGAACGAAGAGGATCATCAGGGCGATAACGAAGGCGAAGATGCCGAGCGCTTCGGTCAGAGCCATGCCGATGAACAGGTTGGTCTGTTGCGTCTTGGCGGCCGACGGGTTGCGCAGGGCGCCGACATAGTAGTTGCCGAACAGGATGCCGAGGCCGATACCGGCGCCGATCATGCCGAGGGTCGCCAGGCCGGCGCCGATGGCGCGAAGACCGGTTTCGATGATTTGGGAAGAAGCAGCGTCCATTTTAGTTTAGCTCCAGTAGGGGATAGCAGGATTGAGGATGATCAGTGGTGGCCGATATTGACCACGTCACTGAGGTAAACACAGGCCAGAACCGCAAAGACGAAAGCTTGCAGATAGGCGACCAGGAATTCGAGGGTGGTGAGCGCGACCATGGTCGAGAGCGACAGGGCGCCGATGGCCCAACCGAGCGCACCGGCGCTGGCGGCCATCAGGATGAAGCCGGCGAACACCTTGAGCACGATGTGGCCACCGACCATATTGCCGAACAGACGCAGCGTCAGGGTGACGGGGCGGACCAGGAAGGAGATGACTTCGATCAGGATGATGAGCGGCGCCAGGTAGAACGGCACGCCCGACGGCAGGAACATCTTGAAGAAGCCGATGCCGTGGCGGATGAAGCCGACCAGCAGGACCAGGATGAAGGTCATGGCGGCCAGCGTCAGGGTCACCGCCACCTGCGAGGTCGCTGTGAAATAGGTGAACATGCCGACCAGGTTGCAGCTCAGGATGAACAGGAACAACGTGAACACGTACGGGAAGAACTGCTTGCCATCGTGGCCGATGATCGATTCGGTCAGGTCATCGATCAGGCCGAAGACGCCTTCGGCCATGACCTGGAGCCGGCCCGGAATGACGGTGGCGCGCGCGGTAGACAGAAAGAAGAAGACCAGGGTCAGGCCGACAGCGATCATCATGGCCAGCACCGAATTGGTGATCGACATGTCGAAATGCACGCCAGCGACGTCGAACGCCGGAAGCGGATAGACCGTTTCGATCTGGAACTGGTGCAGCGGACTTTCGGCCATAAGCCTTCGAACCTCTTAATCAGGCCGGACGCAAGCGTGCCGGCACACATCTCAAATTGTCGGCGAAGATTAGGCCGCTTCCGGGCCTGCCCTGGTTCAGGTGATCTGGCAGGATGACTAGGTCTGGCTCCGCTTGGCGACCACATAGACCGCCAGCACCATTCCCAGCACGGACCCGACGATCATGCCCCACGGTTGCGAGTGCAGGACATATTTGTCGACGCCCCATCCAAGGGCCAGCCCGCCCAGAATACCCCCGATCAGTTCGCCCAGGACCTGAAAGCCCTGATTGGCGCCGACCTCCGCACCGACATCGTTCGACTTGCGCTCACGCGCCTCGATCGCTTTCAGCCGGTTGTCGAGATCCTCCAGTTTATCGTCGGAGGTCCCGTCTGGGGGTTCTTCTGTCACGTTCAGCACCTAACAGGCGGGATAAGGCGATTATCCCGTCTTCGAACGGCGCGGAACCTACTCAAGAGCCGGAGAAAGGTCAAGCTGATGCGGCGCACAAAAGCGGGGTTAGTCACAATTGCCGTGAATTGTCGGGGAATTGCCCGGCAGGACACCGGTTTCCCGCCCAGATAGCGGCCTGTTTCAAGCTGTTATATCTTTACAAAAGCAGGCTTTCGCTAGGAAAAACAGGCGTTAACACGACGTTCGACCATCAAATGGCGTAGGCCGATGCCAGTAACCTGCGACAGATCGACGCTGAAGTGTTTTTGGATGCCTCATGTTTTCCGAAAAGTGCACGCGTATCAGTCAGGCACTTTTCGGCATGAGGCTTTATTCGTGGCTGAACTTGCAGTCGGCGCCGCTGCCGTCGCGTTCCTTGATGGCGTCGGCGTCAACGGTGCAGTCGAGATTGTCCAGGCTGTAATAGATCGAGCCGGCCGCGCCGTCTTCGGGCAGGCCGATCAGCGCCAGGGTGGCGTTGAGCGCCTCGGCCTGGCGGCCGCGCAATGGCACGCGCTTGGTGCCGAACATCAGTTCACATTGTCTTTCCGTCAGATCGACATCGCTCGACTTGCACTGGATCGACTTGACGGTGACGTGGACCGTCTGGCCCTTGGTGTGGGTGGTGGCGGCCTTGCCGTCGAGATAGCCGAGCAGCAGGGTCTTGTCCGCCTTGGGCAGGGTCGGCGACTGTTCGCCGACCAGTTCCGCCAAGGCCAGGGCATCCGGCCCCGACGCCGACTCCGTGCGCGGCTTGGCCAGGACAACGGACGGAATAAGCAACAACACGGCGGCGAACGCCCAGCCACGCAACATAATCAAGCCCTCCAGCAACGAATCGGCAAGGCCGATAGCGGCCGGATGCGGCAAAAATCGGGCGCTGGAGAAAATTATTATGCGACGTTTTCGGCGACCATCTCGGTGGCGGTCGACAGGTCGACGCTGACCAGCTGCGATACGCCGCGCTCGGCCATGGTGACGCCGAACAGGCGATCCATGCGCGACATGGTCACCGGATTGTGGGTAATGGCGATGAAGCGCGTCTTGGTCAGGCCGCGCATTTCGGCCAGCAGGCGGCAATAACGGTCGACATTGGCGTCGTCGAGCGGCGCGTCGACCTCGTCAAGCACGCACACCGGCGCCGGATTGGCCAGGAAGACGCCGAAGATCAGGGCAGTGGCGGTCAGGGCCTGCTCGCCGCCCGACATCAGGCTCATGGTCGACAGACGCTTGCCCGGCGGGCAGGCGAAGATTTCCAGACCGGCTTCGAGCGGGTCCTCCGATTCGACCAGACGCAGCTCGGCCGATCCACCGCCGAACAGGGACACGAACAGGGTCTTGAAATGCCCGTTGATGATGTCGAAGGCGGCGAGCAGGCGTTCTCGGCCTTCGGCGTTCAGTTCGTCGATGCCATCTCTGAGTTTGGCGATGGCGGTGATCAGGTCAGCGCGTTCCTTGCCCAGGGTGTCGAGGCGGCCCTCGTATTCGGTGGCTTCCTCTTCGGCGCGCAGGTTGACCGCACCGAGTTCGTCGCGCTGGCGCTCCAGACCGGACAGCAGGGATTCGGCGCCGGACGCGTCGGCGGGGGTGGCGATGGCTTCTTCCTTCAGGCGCTGGCCCAGTTCGTCGGGCGTGCCGCCGGTCTGGTCGAGGATCATCGCTTCGATTTCGGCCGAGCGCGCCTGCATGGCTTCCAGGCGGGCCATGGCGCCGGCGCGTTCCTCGCGGGCGGCCGAGGCTTCCTGGTCGAGGGCGCGGCCGTTGATATCGGCGTCGCGGCGGGCGTTTTCGGCGGTTTGCAACTTGTCGCGCGCCTCGGTCAGGCGCTTCTCGGCGACCTCGATCTGATCGACCAGGGCGATACGGCGCGACTCGAAGGCTTCAGGCGCCGCCTGGGCGGCTTCCAGGGCGACGCGGGTAGCGTCCTGATCCTTTTCCAGCTTGATCAGGCGGGAACCGGAATCCTGCGTCCGGCGGGTCCATTCGGCCAGTTCGCGCGACAGGGTGCGCTCACGGCCTTCGCGCGCCTGCTTGTCGCGGACGTCGGCGTCGAGTTCAGCCCGCGCCTGGGCGACCGACTGGCGCTTGCCCTCGGCGATGGCGCGGGCGGCATCTAGCGTCGCCTTCATGCCGTCATTGTCGAGCACCGTCGATTGGGCGAGCACGGCCATCTTGTACAGATGCTCCATTTCGCCGTGGTCGCCGGTCAGGCGGACCAGACTGGCTTCCAGGCCTTCCAGGCGGGCTTCGAAGGCGGTCTGGGCGCGCAGCTTGTCTTCCAGGGCCGACTGGCGCTGGCGTTGATGGCGTTCCAGGTCGGGCAGCCTGGTGCGGGCCTGGCGCAGGTTGTTTTCATGCGTCGTCTGGGCTTCGGCGGCGGCGGCCTGCGCGGTCTTGGCCTCGGCCAGCTGTGGCTGAACGGTGGCGATCTCGGCTTCGAGTTCGTCCAGGCGGTTGCGCTGCGCCAGGCGGACGGCGGCGGGCTTGGGGGCCTTGGCGCGGACGATCAGGCCGTCCCAGCGCCACAGGTCGCCTTCCCTGGACACCAGCCGGGCGCCGACGGGCAACTGGGCCTGCAGGCGGTCGCCGTCGGCCGCCGTGACGACGCCGATGGTCGACAGGCGCAAGGCTAGGGCGGCCGGAGCGCGGACATTGGCGCTCAGCGGTTCGACGCCTAGGGCCTGCAAGTCGATGGTTGCAGCCTTTGATTCGAAATCCTCGGCCCAGAAGGCGAGGGCGGACTGGCCGTCCTTCTTCGACAGGCTGAGATTGAGATCGTCGCCGAGGGCGGCGGCCAAGGCCAGCTCATAG
The DNA here is from genome assembly GCA_964445605.1 of uncultured Caulobacteraceae bacterium. Classification (GTDB taxonomy): domain Bacteria; phylum Pseudomonadota; class Alphaproteobacteria; order Caulobacterales; family Caulobacteraceae; genus Asticcacaulis. The sequence goes on from CAYULN010000211.1 coordinate 9,434, forward strand.
CCCTTTTCCGGCCGGACGCTGTCGAGCACCGGCGAGGCGGCCTTGTTGCCGCTGCCGGCCAGGATCTGGTTGAGACCACGCGCCTCGGCGGACAGGCGGCCCAGCGCGTCTTCCAGTTCGCGGACGGTCTTGCGGGCCTGGGCCTCGGCATTGACCAAGGCAGGGCGATCAGTTTCGAGCGCCTCGACGGCCTTGCGGGCCTCTTCCAGGGCGGCCTGGGCGGCTTCGGCTTCGGCCTTCAAGGCATCGAGGGCCTCGTAGTCGAAAGTCCCTAACGCATGGCGTTCGTTGTGCGCGGTTTGCAGTTGCGCGGCGATGCGGTCGAAACGCGCCTTGGCCTCGTTGAGTTGCGACGCCTCCAGGCGCTGGCGTTCGACCAGGGCGGCCTGTTCGGCGGCCATGGCTTCGATGGCGGCATCGGCCTCCTTGCGCTCGGCCTCAGCGGCTTCAAGCGCAGCCTTCAGTTCGGGTTCGCGCGACGGGGCCTCATTGATCTCCTGCTGAACGCGCGCCAGGGCCGATTGCAGGCGTTCCAATTGCACCGAACCGTCCGATGACAGGTCGAGTTCGCGCTGCAGGTCGGCGCGTAGGCGTTGCAATTCACCCTTCAGTCGTTCGATTTCGGCGGCGATCTGCTTTTCCTCGAGGTCGAGCCGCTCCTTCTCGATGTTCAGCCGGTGCATGACCGTGGCGGCGACGGCTTCTTCCTCGCGCAGCGGCGGGATGATCTCGGCGGCTTCGAGCGCTGTAGTCTGGGCGACGGCGGCGGCGCGGGTGCTTTCCTCAACGCGCTGCGACTGGGTCTGCATTTCGCTGACCGCCAGTTCGAGTAGACTGTGCGCTTCCAGCCACTTGGCATGCAGGATCGACTTCTGCAGGGCGCGGATTTCGGCGGAAATCTTCTTGTATTTCTCGGCCTGGCGGGCTTCGCGCTTCAGGCGCGACAGGGCCGTGTCGAGTTCGCGGGCGATGTCTTCCAGGCGGGCCAGATTGGCCTCGGCAGCCGAGAGGCGCAGTTCGGCTTCGTGGCGGCGGGTGTGCAGGCCGGAGACGCCGCCGGCTTCTTCAAGGACGCGGCGGCGATTCTGCGGCTTGGCGGCGATCAGTTCGGAGATCTGGCCCTGGCGGACGAGGGCCGGCGAGTTGGCGCCGGTACTGGCATCCGCGAAAAGAAGTTGCACGTCGCGGGCGCGGACTTCCTTGCCGTTGATGCGGTAGCTTGAGCCCGAGCCGCGATCAATGCGACGGGCGACGTCGAGCACGGGTTGGTCGGTGAAGGGCTGCGGCGCCAGGCGTTCGGAATTGTCGATGGTCAGCGTCACTTCGGCCCAGTTGCGCGACGGCCGTTTGTCCGAACCCGCGAAGATGACGTCGTCCATGCCGGCGCCGCGCATCGCCTTGGCCGAGGTCGCGCCCATGACCCAGCGCAGGGCTTCCAGCAGGTTTGACTTGCCGCAGCCATTGGGACCGACGATACCGGTCAGGCCCGGATCGATGCGGAACTCGGTCGCATCGACGAAGGACTTGAAGCCGGACAGTTTGATCTTCTGGAAATGCAAAGACGGGCGGCCCTAAGGCGTAACAGGGGTTAACTGATTCTTACCGGCGTATATCAGCGCAAAACCGGCGGCAACACAATTGCCCGGCATTGCCTGGTTTAGCTGGGGAAAACCTCAGGCAGTCAAAGGTTCGAGAAAGCGGATGATGTCGGCCTGTTCGGCTTTGGCCGCCGATGTACCCGATCCTCCGCTCCACCCGCTGGCGGTACGCGCGAGATGCAGTGGAGTCGAGCCGTTTTTGTTACGTATCGCCGGATCTGCACCGTTGGCGACCAGGACGCGGACGGCGGCCGCGCAGCGTGTCCGTACGGCACGGTGCAAGGGCGCGACGCCGTCCTTATCGGGGGCGTTTGGATCGGCTCCGGCCTGGATCAGGTAAGCGATCAGTGCCACCTGCGCATTGGGGTTCCAGTAGCCGGCATTGGGATTACCAACGGCGGCGGCGTGCAGCGGCTCGTCGCCACGCCGGTTGCGCGCCCGGACATCCGCACCGGCCGTAACCAACATCCGGGCAATCTCGTGCCGATAGGCCGCCGCGGCAATATGTAAAGCCGTGTCGCCAGCGTAGATGTAACGGGCGATATCCGTCAGGAAATAGGGTTCAGAGGCTTGGCGAGTCGCGCCTTGAGCAAACGACATGACCATCAAGGCCGGGTTCTCCGCCAAGCTTTGACCGACAGCGGCAGTGTCCCCGGCTAGGATCGCCGAGACGAACGACCGCAGGCGGTCATCAGCGGTCATGGCTTCGGCTGGGCGGCTGCGATGGCCGCATCCAGGTCGCTGCTGTCGTCAAGTCGCTTGCCATTGACGAAGAAAGTGGGTGTGCTGCGGACACCGGACGCCAGGGCATTGTTGTAGCCCTGGTTTACCTGACGGACGCCGTCGGGATCCGTTACGCATTTGTTGAACGCCGGTTCGTCCAGGCCATACGACTTGGCGATACGGACCAGAACGGCGTGAGCGAAGATGTCGGTTTCGCCGCTCGGATAGAATTCGTGCTGGCCGCGCATGACGGCGTCGATGACGGAGAAATACTTGTCCTTGCCGGCGCATTCGGCCAATCGCGTTCCGGCCATAGCGACCGTCGGCACGCCGGTTAACATAGGCCGGAAAACGTAGCGTACCTTGCCGGTGTCAATGTACTTCGCCTTGAACTGAGGGAAGGCGGTTTCGTTGAAGTGGGCGCAGCCCGGGCAGGCGACCGACCCATATTCGACGACCGTGATCTTGGCGTTGGGATCGCCGAGCATGTGGTCGGCGGGCGTCGCATCGAAGGGGTTACCGGCTGGCGTAGCTGGCTTGGCCGGCTTTGCCATCGCGGTCATTGGTCCCGCCGCTAC
>CAYULN010000212.1:0-13765 GCA_964445605.1 uncultured Caulobacteraceae bacterium
GAGACGTCGTCGGCGACGCCGTACTACTTCAATTTCCACAAGGCCGATCTCGGCAATTTCACCGTCATCGGGCCGTCGGGTTCGGGCAAGACGGTGGTGCTCAACTTCTTGGCTGCCCAGGCGCAGAAGTTCCGGCCGCGCACCGTCTTGTTCGACAAGGACCGCGGCGCCGAAATTTTCGTGCGCGCCATCGGCGGCCACTACGCCACCTTGCGGCCGGGCGAACCGACCGGCTTTAATCCGTTGCAGATCGCTGACACGCCGGAAAATCGTGCCTTCTTGCGCACCCTGATCGCGCAACTGGTCAGCCGGGGTGACCAGCCGCTCAATTCCGAGGAAGAGGCGATCATCGCCGAGGCGGTCGACGCCAATTTCGAGCAGGAACCGCATTATCGCCGCCTGCGCTATTTCCGCGAATTGCTGGGCGGGGTCAGGCGGCCGACGCACGGTGACCTAGCGGCGCGGTTGTCGCCTTGGGTAGGCGGGCGCTCAAGCAGCGCAAGCGGTAGCGCAACACAAGACGGCGAGCATGCCTGGCTGTTCGATAACGAAAACGACCTGCTCGATATGAGCACGCGGGTGCTTGGCTTCGACATGACCCTGCTGCTCAATACGCCGGTCCTGCGCACGCCGTGTATGATGTACCTGTTCCAGCGGGTCGAGGAGCGGCTGGACGGCACGCCGGCGATCATCATCATCGACGAAGGCTGGAAAGCCCTGGACGACGAGGTGTTCGCCGCCGCCATCCGCAACTGGATGAAGACCCTGCGCAAACGCAACGCCATCCTCGGCTTCGGCACACAGTCGGCGCGCGACGCCCTCGATTCGCGAATTTCGTCGGCGATCATCGAGCAGGCGGCGACGCAGATCTTCATGCCCAATCCGCGCGCCCAGGAAGAGGATTATTGCGAAGGCTTCGGCCTGACCCTGCACGAACTCGACCTGATCCGCGCCCTGCCGGCGTCGGCGCGGGCGTTCCTGGTCAAGCACGGCAATCACAGCGTGGTGGCGCGGCTCGATCTCGGCGCCATGCCGGACATTCTCAACGTCTTGTCGGGTCGCGAAGCGACGGTGCGGCAGCTTGACGACCTGCGCGCCCGCTTCGGTGACGCGCCGCAGGACTGGTGGCCGCACCTGATCGGTGAACCGTACCCGGAAGGTGATATGCGAAAGAATGGGCCGCGCCCGAAAAAGGGGAGGGAATAGATGGCCTATTGCCCCGAAATCACCCTGGTTGGTGAGACCAGCGTTTCCGGCTCGTTGCAAGCCATGGATTGCCACATCAACGCGGCGGTGGAGACCGGCTATAACCGCCTGTTCGGCGCCGGCGGGGCGTTCGGCTATGCCCTGACCTCGCTGCTGATCATCTATGTCGCTTTGCTGGCTTACGGTTTCCTGACCGGGCGGACGCGGCTGACCCTTACCATGATGTCGCCGCGCCTGGTGACCATGGTACTGGTCCTGACCTTCGTCACGTTCTGGCCGGCTTATCACACCCTTTTCTACGGCCTGTTCATGGACGGGCCGGATGAGATCGCCGCCGCCCTGCTCGGGCAAAAAGGCAGCGCGGTGCTCAATTTCGCGCAAGGCCTGGACGGGCTGTTCGTGCATTTCGCCGATATCGCCAAGGCGTTGGAAAACAATCCGACGGCCACCCCGGGTGCGGCGATCATGGCCGCCAAGCCGATGCCGGTGACCCTGTTCTGGCTGTCCGGCCTGTTCCTGCTCGGATCGACGCTCGGCGTGCTGATCCTGACGCGCATGGTGTTGTATTTATTACTTATCCTCGGGCCGATCTTCATCGTCTTCGGCCTGTTTCCGCAGACGCGCGGCCTGTTCAACGGCTGGCTGCGCACCAGCCTGGTGTTCGCCCTTGCGCCGTTGCTGACTGTGCTCGGCGGGACGGCGGCGTTGCTATTGTTCCTGCCTTTGATCAACTCGATCGGCGACAACCCACAGGAGGCCGTCCAGGCCGTGCAGCCGATGGTCATCCTGTTCCTCGGTTCGATCATCTACTGCGCCTTCCTGTTCACGCTGATGTGGGTGGCGGCCAACCTGGTGCGCGACTGGCAGGCAACGTGGCGCGAAAAGCCGGCCACCAGCCCGCCGTCAATGACGCCGCTCTATGTCGCGCCGCCGGGCGTGGCAGCGGCGGCGGTGGTCAATGCCGCCGGCGGATCGCGCGTCAGCGATGCTTATGAGCGCACCGAACCGTTGGTCACCGCCGTGTCGCGCATTACCACGGTGACGACCGGCGGCGGCAACCGCGCCGAAAGCCTGGGCCTGTACGATCCGGAAGCGCGCCGCCCGGCGGGCAGCGCCGACCGTTTCAGCCGCGTCCAGGGCCTGGGGCAGAGATTCCGGCCCGGCGGCGCACCGGCCTTGCGGCAATTGGCGTCGACTCACGGGCAGGCGGGGGATAAGAGGTCGGTATGAAGCGCGTCATTTCCCTTTTGGCTCTCGGTCTGGCAATGGCGACCGCCGCGGTCGCACAAAGCGAGATGGCGCCCATCGCCGACATGGATTCGCGCCTGCGCGTCATCGATTACGAACCGGGCCAGGTCTACAAACTGTCCGGCTGCATCGGCTTCCAGACGATGATCAGCCTGGGGCCGGATGAGCACGTCGACAATATCGGCATCGGCGATTCCACCCTGTGGCAGGTCATGCCGAACAAGCGCGGCAATCTGGTCTTCGTCAAGGCGACCTCGACGCACGCTTTTTCCAACATGACCATCGTCACCGACAAGCGCAGCTATAATTTCGAGCTGCACAACGCCTCGGACGCCGATTGCCAGAAGGGCCGCGTCACCTACGAACTGCGCTTCCGCTACGCGCCGCCGACGCCGGTCAACACCACGCCGGGCGCCAAGCCGGCGCCGGTCGATCCCAACGCCTTCCTGCCATCCCCGGACAAGCGCAACAGCGCCTACACCTTTACCGGTGCCTCCGACCTGGTGCCGCTGCGGGTGTTTGATGACGGCAATTCGACCTATTTCCGCTGGGCGCCGAACGTGTCGACGCCGGCGGTCTACGCACTCAATTCCGACAATACGGAAAGCCTGATCAACTACGCGTCGCGTGGCGACTATCTGGTCGTCGAACAGGTGGCGCGCGCCTTCGTGCTGAGGCGCGGCGACGAGAAGACGACACTATATAATGACGCGTACCGGCCGCAGGGCCTCGATGCCCAGTCGCCGAAGCCCCGCAGAACCGGAGGCAAATGATGGTCCAAACGTCTGGAAACGTACCGCCCCGCACTCTCCCGTCCGGCAACGATCCGCGCCTGAAGCTCGATCCCGACGACCTGGCGGCGGCCTCCGAACGCGCCTTGCCCGAGGTGGCGAAGCGGGGCGGGTTCGACTTTGGGATCGTCGGCATCGGGCTAGCGGCCCTGGCTCTGGGCGGGGTGGTCTTCTTCGGCCTGGGCCAGAAGCCGAAGCCGACCGTAGTGCAGGCGCCGCCGCCGCAACCCCAGGCGCCGGTGTCGGTCCTGCCGCCGGTCAATCCTTCCGTCAATCCGCCGGTGGAAGCGCCGCCGATCGTCCAGCCCCTGCCGCCGGTGACGCCGGCGCCCGCGCCGGCCGTCGACCCCAATGCGGCGCGCGCCCCGGCTCTGGTGATCGACAATTCGGCGCCGCAGGCCCCGGCGCCGGCGGCGGCAAGCGCGGCGCCCACTGAACCCAACCGGGTCACGCTCAACGCCAACGACCAGTTCGCCGCCCGGGTCAATGGCGACATCACGCAGAAAGCTTCGAAGATCGGCGACCCATCGAAGGTCGTCCCGGCCGGCGCGGTCATTCCGGCGGTTCTGGAAACGGCGATCAATTCCGACCTGCCGGGCTATACGCGCGCCATCGTGTCGCGCGATATCCGCAGCTTCGACGGCACGACCATCCTGATCCCGCGCGGTTCGCGCCTGATCGGCCAGTACAAGAGCGGATTGGCGTCGGGTGAAACGCGCGCCTTTATCATCTGGAACCGGCTGATCCGGCCGGACGGCGTGTCGGTGCAACTGGCGTCGCCGTCGACGGACGATCTCGGCCAGGCCGGGGCGTCGGGCAGCGTCGACAGCCACTTCGTCAAGCGCTTCGGCGCGGCCATGCTGCTGTCGGTCGTCAATGGCCTGGCCGGGTCGTTGAACAAGAACAATTCGAGCAACACCATCGTCATCGGCACCTCGGCCGATGCGCAGAATGTGGCGACCGAGGCGCTGTCGAACGACGTCAAGATCCCGCCGACGATCAAGGTCCCCCAAGGCGCGCCGATCCAGGTGTTCGCCGCCCGCGACCTGGATTTCGCGCTGTGAATACGGCGATCCAGAGCGATGGCGTTGTCACGCTCGACGGCGTTTATCTGCGCACCTATCTGAAGCCGTTCCTGCCGTTCCTGGAGCGCGACGATGTCACCGAAATCCTGGTCAACCAGCCGGGCGAGACCTGGATCGAAGTCTCCGGTGAGCCGCGCATGCAGCGCCTCGACATGCCCGAGGTCGACGATGTGCTGCTGGCGCGGCTGGCGGCGCAGATCGCCCGGGTGGCGCACCAGGGCATCAATCGCGAAAACCCCTTGCTGGCCGCCTCCCTGCCGAGCGGCGAGCGCGTGCAACTGGTCGGGCCGCCGGCGGCGAAACACTGGGCGCTGGCCATCCGCCGACACCGCATGGTCGATCTGGCGCTCGAGGCCTATGATCGTGGGCCGATCAAGGCGCCGATTTCCCATTCGCTCAAGGACGACCTGAAACGTGCCCGCGCCGAACCGGTCAAGTTCCTCAAGGATGCAGTGGCGGCGCGCAAGACCGTGCTGATTTCCGGCGGCACGTCGTCGGGCAAGACGACCTTTCTCAACGCTCTGCTCAAGACGGTGCCGGAACATGAGCGGATTATTCTGGTCGAGGACACGCCGGAAATCGCCGACGCCCATCCCAATCGCCTGAGCCTGGTCGCGGTCAAGGGCGAGCTGGGCGAGGCGCGGGTGACGATCAACGACCTGCTGCAGGCGTCGCTGCGGCTGCGACCGGACCGGATCATCGTCGGCGAAATCCGCGGCGAGGAGGCGACGACCTTCCTGCGCGCCATCAATACCGGCCATCCGGGGTCGTTCACCACGGTGCACGCCAATACGCCGCAAGGCGCCTTGGAGCAGATCGCACTGATGGTCATGCAATCTGGCACGCAACTGACGCGGCTCGAGACCCTGGCCTACGCGACGTCGCTGATCGACGTTGTGGTGCAACTGTCGCGCTTCGGCGGCGAGCGGCTTATTTCGGATATTTGTCTGCCTGAGTAAGGCTTGGCGGAATAAGCAGGCGCGTCCACAGAGCCAGCGCGAGCAGGACCGTCAGGGCAATGAATTCGACAGCGGTATCGCCCCACAGCAGGCCAGGCGTATGCTGCGTCCAAAGCGCAGGCAGGCCGTGGAAGACGTCGTCGTCCGACACGACGACCAGGCCAGCGAACAGGTTGTTGACCAAGTGGATGCCGTAGCCGATGGCCAGCCCGCCGCTGCGGATGGCGATCATCGACATGACGATGCCGAAGATCACCGCGCCGATCGCCTGCGGGATGCCGTTGGGAATGTGCATGGCGCCGAAGGCCAGGCCGCTGATGACGGAGACCAGCCACGGCCGTTTCAGCCACAGCAGCAGGCCCTGGGTCAGGTAACCGCGAAAGACGAATTCCTCGGTGAAGGTTTGGACGGCGATGCCGGCGACGGCCACGCCCGCGATTTCCGGTGTCAGGCTGCTGCCGGTGAAGCGGAAGCCCGCCGGTTGCAGCAGGACATCGACGCCGGTCGCGGCGGCCAGGAAAGCCAGCCATAGAGCGGCGCCGATAATGAAGCGCGGCCAGGACCACGCGCCGACGATATCGGCGGGCGACTTGCGATGCAGCCAGGCAATGGCAATGACGAAGCCGACGAGAAGAACGCCGAAACTCATCAGCATCGAGCCGACAAAGAACGGCACGGCGTGGCTCGGCGACTGCATGTCGTACACGAAGCTGAGCGGCAGCCAGTGCAGCACGACCGGCGGCACGATCAGGACGATGATCAGCACGACGGCCAGGAGGATGGCGAGCGGCCAGGCGACGAGATAGCGCCAGAAACTGTTTTTGCCACGGGCGGCGTAGTCGAGGAAGGTCATGGCCTAGGACGCCGGAGAAGCCGGTGACGCCGAAGGCGCCGCCGGCTTCGTCTTTTTGACCGGCTGGCAGATGATCACGGTCGCCACCACGTTGCGCGCTTCGCATTCCGGCTTGGTCAGCGGATAGTGATAGGTCAGCGGCGAGTAGAACAGATAGGTGCCGGCGATGGCCAGGCTGGTGGCGCACAGGATCGAGAAGCGGTGCTTGGCGATGAACGGCACGCGCCGCGCCACGATCTTGAACGACAGCGCGACCAGGAAGAAGCTCATGCTCAGGCCGATGAAGTAGTGGTAGATGTACATGACGCGCTGAGTGCCGAGCCAGATGTGGAACCACCAGAAGATCATGTACATGGCGAACAGGGGCTCGAGCAGGTCCATGTCGTCGCGGTCGAGCGCGCTTTCCTTGTGCGCCCGCCGCCGCAGGATCAGCACGGTCGCGGCGACGATGCCGACGATGCCCAGTCCCCAGTTGAACGGATTGCCGACCATCTGGACGTAGGAGGTCTTCTGGCCGTTGAAGTCCCAGCGGTAGTTGATCGTCTTGTTCATGAACGGCCACAGGATGGCCTGTGAACCATTGGCCTCGGTTTTGATCTCATAGACGAAATCGTGCTTCATGTAGTCGTAATAGCCGCGCGTCGCGTCGAGGATCACGGCGGGCGACAATGGCCGCTTATGGCTCAGGTAGTCCTTGTAGGTCTGGCCCATGGCGCGCAGGTCGCGCTGGCCGGCCGGGGCGTTCGGATTGGGCGTGGCCGGGTTGAAGACGACGTGCAGGGTGAACACCAGGGCGACGACAAAGGCGAAGGCGGCGGCGATGCTTACGCCGCGCCAGATCTGCCGCTGGACGTTTTCCTTGCTCCGGTCGAACCAGATGGCCCGGACCAGGCTGAGGGCGCCGAGGCCGACCATGATCAGGGAGTTGACCTTGACCATGAATGACAGGGCGCTGAACAGGCCGAACAGGGCGTAGGTCAGCAGCGGCCGTTTCGGTTCCCTGGCGAAGGTGTTCAGCCAGACCAGGATGGCGGCCAGCGTGAAGGTCAACTGGTAGGCGTCGAGGTGCGCCGCCCGGAAATGAACGATATATGCGTTCTCGAAGACGTAGAGCAGCGAGAACACAAAGGCGTCGAATGACTCCGCCGACAGCCGCAGCATGATCAGATAGAAGAGCAGGGCGCCAACCACCGAAAACAGGGCGGCAGGCAGGCGGATGCCGGTAAAGTCATAGCCGGCGACCAGGGTGCGTGAATCGATCTTCTTGAGGTCGCCCAGGCTGTGGGTGTTCAGTTCCTTGTCGCCGCCCAGGGTCTTGACGCCGGCGGCCATGAACATGAAGCCGAGCGGCGGGTGCGAGGCGTATTGGGCGCGGCCTTCGACATAGCGCTGGGTCGTGGTCAGGTAATAGGACTCGTCCCAGAAGGCATGGTTCGGGTTGTTCAGGTCGCGCAGGAAATTGAAGCAGGCCAGGGCGACGATCAGGATGCCCAGCACCCAGCGCAGGGTCTGGTCATCGGCATTCCATAACCGGTCGGCGAAGGCGGCGATGGCCCCTTTCGGGCGCGTCAAAACGTCGGCTGTTTCCGGCATGGGCCCCCGCTAAGGTTAAGGAGAACCGGTCTTATGCCCTATTCATGCGCTTTCGCCAAGGGTGAGAGGAGGGGCGCACATCTATAGCCTCCCCCTGAAATCAGGGGAGGCTAAGAAAGTCGATACCTCTGGCTTGCCTTTTGGATCAATACCCGCCGCCGAGCGCCTGATACAGCGTCGACTGATTGACCAACTGATCCAGGCGGTTGCTGTCATAGGCCAACTGCGCCTGGCGCAAGCTATCCTGCGCGTCCAGCCATATACGCAACGACACCGAACCGGCGCGATAACGTACGGCATAGAGCGCTTCCGCCTTCTTGGCGTCGTCCAGGCTCTTGGCCAGGGCCTGGCCCTGCACCGCCAGCTGCGTCCGGTTCGACAGGGTATTGTCGGTGTCGGCCAGGGCCTGCAACAGGGTCTGCTTGAAGTTCAGCACGGCGATGTCGTAGCTCTTGCGCGCCACCTTGATATTCAGGTGGTTGCGCGGGAAATCGAGGAACGGCAGGCTCAGCGACGCGCCGACACTGCTGGTGGCGTGGTTCAGGACCGTGCTCAGATCGGGCGAGGTGCCGCCGCCGCCGATGGTCAGGTTGAGCGCCGGATAGAAGCTGGCGCGCGTCGAGTCGTAGTCGGCGAGGGTCTCGCGCAGACGCATCTCAGACGCCTTCAGGTCGGGACGGCGGCCGAGCAGTTCGGCGGGCAGGCCGGCATTGACCTCAGGCAGAACGGTGTCGGGCAGGACCTGCGGTTCGTCCGCCTCGGCCATCGGTTGGCCATTCATCAGCAGGGCCAGGGCGGCGCGCTGTTCGACCAGGGTTTGTTGCAGGCCGGACAGCTGCGACAGCTGCGAATTGACGGTCTGCTCGGCTTCGGCTTCCTCGACGCCCGAAGCCGTGCCGGCCTGGTGCTGGACGCGGACAAATTCGAGGTTGCGGCGGGCATAGTCGAGGCTGGCCTGGCGCGAGGTGATCTGCTGATGCAGGAAGGCAATGCGCCAGTAGAGCTCGCAGGTCGTGCCGACCAGCGACAGGCGGGCGGCGTCGAGGTCCTGCTGGCTGGCAGAGGCCTCGAAATGCGCCGAGCGGCTGGCCGAGGCCAGGCGGCCCCACAGGTCGGCTTCGTAGGAGATGGTGGCGCGGGCGCTGTAACTGGCCGGCGAACCGGTGGTCTTGCTGCCGCTGACGCTACCCGAGGCCGACGGCCATTGGTCGAGCGAAGCGATGCCGGCGCGATCCTCGGCCTGCTGGACGCGGATGGCCGAGGCGGCCAGGTCGTTGTTCTTGGCGAGGACAGTATCAACCAGGGCGTTCAACTTGGGATCGTTGAAGGATTGCCACCAGTTCTCCGAAATTTTGGGGGCATTCGGATTGGACGGCGCGTGGGCGAACTGCTGCGGCATGGCGACGTCCGGACGCGAATAAGGCGTCGAGCAGGCACCAAGACCGAGCAGCAGAAGCGACGGCAGAAGGCGGGAGCGGTGTGACAACATCAGTCTCTCGAAAGGGCGGCGACGGGATCGAGGCGGGCGGCATTGCGCGCCGGCAAGAAGCCGAAGATCACGCCGATCAGTGTGGAACAGAGGAAGGCGGCGACGATCGACGACAGCGAATAGATCATGGCGAAGTCCTTCGCCACGACGGCGAACAGGGCGCCGAAACCGAGCGCCGCGGCGATGCCCAGTATGCCGCCGAGCAGGCAGACCAGGACGGATTCGATCAGGAACTGTTGCATGATGTCGCGCTGACGGGCGCCGACGGCCATACGCACGCCGATCTCCTGGGTGCGTTCGGTGACCGAGACCAGCATGATGTTCATCACGCCGATGCCGCCGACGACCAGCGAGATGATGGCGATGGCCGAGATCAGGATGGTCAGGGTGGTGGTGGCGGCGGTGATGGTCTGGCGAATCTGGTCGGTGTTCAGCACGAAGAAATCCTGGACGCCGTGGCGCGCCGTCAGGAGCGTGGTGACGCCGGCCTGAGCGGTCTCGCTGTCGGTGTCGTCCTTGATGCGCAAGGTGACGCTGCGCAGCACCGAAGTGCCGAGCATGCGGGCGTTGACCGACGTGTAAGGCATGTAGATGTTCAGCTGGTCCTGGCCGCCGAAACCGCCGCCGGCGCCGCTGTTGGGCGCGGCCACGCCGATAATGCGCACCGGCACCGAGCCGAGGATGATGACCTTGCCGAGCGGGTCCTCGCCGTTGGGGAAAAAGGTCTTGACCGTATTCTGATCGATGACGGCCTGCTGTTCGTAATTGGCGACGGCGTCCTCGTTGAAGAAGGCGCCCTCGGCCATCTCCAGGCCGCGCACCCGCGAATACTGCTCGCCGACGCCGTTGATCGTCGCCGAGGCGGAGATCGAACCGTAGCGCACGGTCTGGTTGGTGGTCACGGTCGGGGTGACGCTGTCGACATAGGACAGCTGGGCCAGGGCCTTGGCGTCGGCCACGACCAGGGTGCGGATGGCGCCCGCCCTTCGGTCGCCGAAGCCATTGCCCGGCTGGATCTGCAAGGTGTTGGTGCCGATGGATGAAATCTGCTGCAGCACGGCGCGGCGCGAGCCTTCGCCCAGGGCGACGACGCAGACCACCGAGGCGATGCCGATGATGATGCCCAGCATGGTCAGGAAGGTGCGCATGCGATGGGCGTTCATGGCCAGCAGGGCCATGGCCAGGGCCTCGCGGAAGCTGTCGCCGATTTCGCCGACGCCATGCGTGCCTTTATTGGTCACCGGCGGCAGGGACTGTTCGGCGACTTCGCCGTCGCCGCGGCCCGGCCGGTCGGCGATGATGGCGCCGTCACGGATCTCGATGACGCGTTCGCAGTGTTCGGCGACGTGCATGTCGTGGGTGACGATGATGACGGTGTGGCCGTCGCGATGCAGGCCCTTGAGGATGCGCATCACCTCTTCGCCGGAGGCGGTGTCGAGCGCGCCAGTCGGTTCGTCGGCCAGGACGATCTCGCCGCCGTTCATCAGCGAGCGGGCGATCGAGACGCGCTGCTGCTGGCCGCCGGACAGTTGCCCCGGACGATGGTCCATGCGCTCGCCAAGGCCGAGGCGCTTGAGCAGGTCCTTGGCGCGCTCGCGGCGCTTGTCGCGCGGCACGCCGGAATAGATGGCGGGCACCTCGACATTGCCGTGCGCGGTCAGGTCGCCGAGCAGGTGGTAGCGCTGGAAGATGAAGCCGAAATGCTCGCGGCGCAATTCGGCCAGCTCGTCCGGCGCCATGTTCGAGGTCCGCTTGCCGCCGACCTCGTAGACGCCGGAGGTCGGCCGGTCGAGACAGCCGAGGATGTTCATCAGGGTCGACTTGCCCGACCCCGACTGACCGACGATGGCGACCATTTCGCCGGGTTCGATGGTCAGGTCGAGGTCCTTGAGCACCACCAGGGTGCCTTCGCCGGCCGGGTATTCGCGACGCAGCTTGGAAACGGTCAGGCGCGGGGGCTGGACCTTGGCGTCGGCAGGGGAAAAAGCCATGGCCGCAACTCCTTAGCGGCCGAGGCCGCGCGGACCGCGCGCGCCGCCCGTCAACGGGTTGCCGCTGCTCGAATTGCCGCCTTGGCCGCGGTTGCCGCCGCCCTGGCCGCCTTGACCGCCGCCGGCGCCCTTGTCGGCGACGACGACTTTATCGCCTTCCTTGAGGCCGCTGATGATCTGGACGTTGTTGCCGTCGTTGATGCCGACCTGGATCTTGCGGACCTCGGGCTTGTCCTTGCCGGTATCGACCTGGACGGTGTAGTCGCCCTTCTTGGTCTTGCGGCCGAGCGCCGCCGACGGCACAGTCAGGACGTGACGCGCCGTCTGCAGGACGACCGACACCTGGGCGGTCATGCTGGGGCGCAGGGTCCCGTCGGGGTTATCCGTGTCGAACAGGCCGTAATAATAGATGGCGTTCGACGACTGGGTGCTGGTCGGCGTGTCGCTGTCGGTGGCGTAGGTCACCGGCGCCGGCTCGATCGAGCGCAGGGTGGCGAAGTATTTCTTGTCCGGGTCGCCGAGGATAGTGAAATAGACCTGCATGCCCGGCTTGACCTTGACGACGTCGGCTTCGGAGATCTGCGCCTTGACGGTCATGCGGTCGAGCTGGCCCATCTTGACGATGGTCGGCGCGGTCTGGTTGGCGTTGACGGTCTGGCCTTCCTTGGTGACGATGGCCAGGATGGTGCCGTCGATCGGGGCGGTGATCGCCGTATAGCCCATGGTAACGCTGGCGGTCTTCACGGCGATCTGGGCCTGGTCGATCTGGGCGTTGATCGAGGCGACATTGGCCTGGGCGCTCTTGAGCTGAGCGGCGGCGTTGTCGAAGTCGGCCTTGCTGCCGGCGTCGGCCTGATAGAGCGTCTGCTGGCGGGTGAAGTTGGCCTGGGCATTGGCGAGGCTCGCCTGGGACGAGACCAGCTGGCTCTTCGAGTCGTCGAGCTTGGCCTGGGCGGTCTGCAGGCTGTTGGTCTGCGTCTTGGAGTCGATCTCGGCGATGATGTCGCCCTTCTTGACGATGTCGCCGACAGCCACCTTCATCTGAGTGACCTGGCCCGAGGCCTGGGCGCCGACGCTGACCAGCGTGTAGGGATAGAGCTGGCCGGTGGCGAGCACCGACTTTTCCAGGTCGTTATAGGCGACGGGGGCGGTGATCAGGCCGGCGTTCTTCGGTTTCGAGAAGAAACAGGCCTTGACGCCAAACCCGATGGCGACCAGCACGAGAAGGGTGACGGCGAGGGTCCAAAAACGCTTCATGTTATTCCATTGCGAGCCGCGACGCGGCATCCGTTCAAAAAGGGGCAACCGCCTGTCCCGGCGGCCGGTTTGTTCCCTTATAACGGTGCAACAGTGGATATTTCGTCGCTAAAAGCTCAAAAAAGTGGAAACGCGGGGCGGCGCCGGGCCGATTTGTATCATATTTTGAGATAAATATCTTATTGAAAGATAATAGTATTTTTTAAAAATGCCAGGCTTCCGAAACGGTCGATATTTTTTGTGCATTTGCGTCCTTATGGAATCTTTATCGCCCGTGAGGTGAATCGCCATCGCCCTTTTACGCATGGGAGAACATTCCTGAAGGTTACGGCGGGGTGATGCGCCGGGAGTCTTTAATAAAAACGGGAAACGCCCATGGTGCCGCCACTGAGTGCCGCCCTTCAGGTTGCCGATGAGCCCATCAGCAATACGGGAGGCGGCGAGATGGCCGCGCTCCTGCACGCCTTGAACGCCCTGCGAAAAGGGCAGTCCGATATCCGGCTTCCCGCCGACTGGACCGGCGTGGCCGGCAAGGTCGCCGACGCCTTTCACGAAGTCGTCGAGATGAACGAACGCATGGCCGCCGAGTTGGGGCGCCTGTCGAAATCGGTCGGTAAGGAAGGCAAGCTCAGCCAGCGCCTGAACCTAGGCAATGTCAGCGGCTTCTGGCAGGCCTCGGCCGACAGCGTCAACGACCTGATCGACGACCTGGTGCACCCGACGACGGAAACGGCCCGCGTGATCGGCGCCGTGGCCCAGGGCGACCTCAGCAAGACCATGGCGTTGAAGATCGACGACCGGCCGCTGCAAGGCGAATTCCTGCACACCGCCAAGACGATCAACACCATGGTGGACCAGTTGGGGTCGTTCGCCGCCGAAGTGACGCGGGTGGCGCGGGAAGTCGGGACCGAAGGCAAGCTGGGCGGCCAGGCCATGGTGGAAGGGGTGTCCGGCACCTGGAAGGACCTGACCGATTCAGTGAACTCGATGGCTGGTAATTTGACCAGCCAGGTGCGGAACATCGCCGACGTGACGACCGCCGTGGCCAACGGCGACTTGTCCAAAAAGATTACGGTGGACGTGAAAGGCGAAATCCTTGAACTGAAAAACACCATCAACACCATGGTGGACCAACTTCGTTCCTTTGCGTCGGAAGTGACGCGGGTGGCGCGGGAAGTCGGCACCGAAGGCAAGCTCGGCGGCCAGGCCCAGGTGGAGGGCGTGTCCGGGACGTGGAAAGACTTGACCGACTCGGTGAACTCGATGGCCGGTAACCTGACGTCCCAGGTGCGG
>CAYULN010000213.1:0-32672 GCA_964445605.1 uncultured Caulobacteraceae bacterium
AGCCCGAACCGAGAAGCGTCACATGTAACCGTTTCATCGCCGCGGCACCTTGTCGAACAATGCAAAGAAGGCATCATCGGTTATTTTGCGCGTATAGTCGGCGCCCCAACCGCGAATTTCCGCCAGTTTTTCATAGATATACGGCACAAAGCTCGGCTCGTTGCGCCGCCCGCGCATCGGGATGGGCGCAAGGTATGGACAGTCGGTTTCGACAATAATCCTGTCGGCGGGCATGTCTTTAATGATCCGGCGGACATCCTCCGCGGCGCGGAACGTAGCGATGCCCGACACCGAAAACCAGGCACCCAGCTCGGCGGCTTTCCGCGCCAATTCGGCGCCGCTGGTATAACAATGCAAAAGGATTTTGAACGCGCCTTTTTGCCGTTCTTCCTCAAGGATTTGCCCCATCAGATCATCGGCTTCGCGTGTGTGTACGACCAGAGGCAAACTGCTTTCACGCGCGGCCGCGCAATGCACGCGGAAAACCGCCGCTTGGACGTCCCGCGGACTGTAATCATAGTGGAAATCCAGGCCGCATTCACCGATGCCGACCACTTTCGGCCGCGCCGCCAAATCCAGCAGATCGACCACGGGCAAATCGGGATTTTCCTTGGCCTCGTGTGGATGCGTGCCCGCCGTCGCCCAGATGTCGGCATTGGCCTCGGCAATGGCATAGACGGCGCCGAAGTTGGACACCCGGTCACAGATATTGATCATCAATCCGACGCCCGCTTCGCGCGCCCGGACGATGACCGTTTCACGGTCTTCGTCGAATTGCGGCGCATGCAGATTGACGTGGGAATCAATATAAGGGCGATCAACCATCGGAATGAACAGTCTGGTTTAACTTAAAGCGGACAACTCGTTGTAAATTGACCAAAAATAGTCTCCCCGGTCAAGATTGACCGATTCAACCTCTCCGACACTTCCGCTCAGCCGCGACCACAAATTTGACCAGGCCTGGCCGGTTTGCGAGCTTTCCGCGCTCAAGGCACGATCCTGAACACGGTCGCTCAGACAGGCGATGAAAGTGGCGAACTTGCGCGCGCCGTCGGACTTGGCGGATGAGGATTTAAACAGCGCCGCCATAGCCGCCAAATCGCCACGCGGCGGCTTGGAAGCCGACAGCAACTGCCCGGCAAACGCATCCATTTCCAGGGCCCCCTCATCCGCCAGGGCCAAGGCATGACCCGGCGCGCCGTGCGCCAACCGGACCAGACGCGTCGCCGCCTCTTCATCGACCGACAGATGCTGTTTGACAAAACCTGCCACCGCTTCGTCGCTCCACGGCGCGAAGTTAAGGCGACGGCACCGCGACCGGATGGTCGCCAGCAAACGGCCGGGCGAATGCGAGATCAGGAACAGGATGCCCTTATGTGGCGGCTCTTCAAGAATCTTCAGTAAGGCGTTGGCAGAATTGAGATTTAGGTCATCGACGGAATCGATGATGCAGACGCGATAGGGCGACCGCGACGGGGCCTTGGAAAAGAATTCTCCGATCTCGCGCACCGCATCGACACTGATATTCTTCTTAAGCTTGGTGTCGCCCATCTCGCGCTCAAGAACCAGCATGTCGGGATGCGCCTGCGCCGTGATCAGCCGGACATCCGAGTCTTCAGGCGACATCCCCAAGGCGCCGTAATTCGCATCACGCGTTTTCCCGAGCAGAAAGCGCGCACAGCGAAAAGCGAAGCTGGCCTTGCCGATGCCCTGCGGCCCGCACAGCAGCCAGGCATGATGCAACCGGTTGTGATCGTAAGCCATAACGAAGGCATGGTCCATGCTTTCGCCGTGCTCAAAGACGAAGCTTTCGCGTGGCGGCGTCAGGCGGTTGACCTCTTCTGACATCGCCTAATGTCCCTCGAGTTCGGGGAAGCTACCAAGCAATTCCTGCCAGATGCGGTCGCGGATCGGCTCGATGCCCTGGTCGGCGTCGATGACGCGGTACCGCTCCGGTACCGCCGCGGCCCGCGCCAGAAAACCCTGGCGTAAGCGTTCGTGGAACGCCAGTCCTTTGGATTCGAAGCGGTTTTCATTGTCGCCACGCGCCTGGGCCCGGCGCAATCCGGCTTCGACCGGCATGTCCATGACGATGACCAGGTCGGGTTGGGTCTCATTGACCACAGCGGCGTCGACCGCCTCGATGAAAGCCGGCTGCACGCCGCCGCCGGCGCCCTGGTAGGCGCGTGACGAGTCGGCGAAACGGTCGCTGATCACCCAGGCACCGCGCGCCAGGGCAGGCCGGATGATCTTTTCCAGGTGATCGGACCGCGCCGCGTACATCATCAACAGCTCGCTGGTCGGCGACCAGCGCCCCGCATCGCCCCGTACAAGCAGGTCACGCAATGCTTCGGCACCTGGCGATCCGCCCGGTTCACGCGTCTGCACCACCTCCAGGCCGGCCGCGCGAAGTCTTGCCACCAACCCTTTGACTTGCGTGGACTTTCCCGCCCCCTCACCGCCTTCGAAGACGATAAAGCGGCCGGTCGCACCGTCGGACATGCGGGGTTTCGAGCTCATGCCCCGAGATAGACCGGCTTGGCCGCCGAATGCAAGCCCGATACTATTCGTCGCGTCGCAAGATGGCGTCGGGGAACCCGGCACTGATGGCGGTCTGGCGGTGGGTTTCGGCCGCTCCGGCGCCGTTATAAGGCCCGAGATAAACGATGAACAGGTCGCCGCGCTGCTTCATCTTTGCGCCGTCAAGCCGGTCCTGCGCCGCTTCGGCGTTGTCGTGCTGTGAAAAGGCGCCGATCTGCACAATATAGCTGAGGCTGTCGCCGTCGGGCTGGGATACCGGCCGAACAGGTACGGCGGCGCCTGGCGCCACAGGGTCTGCCGGCCCCAAGAAGGTGACGCGCACCCGCGCCGTGCCGGTATTGTAGACGCCGAGTTCCTTGGCAGCGGCGCGCGACAGATCGATAATCCGGTCGTCGACGAAAGGCCCGCGATCATTGACGCGCACGCGCACACTGCGGCCATTGTCGAGATTGGTCACCTCGACGATGCATGGCAGCGGCAAGGTCTTGTGCGCGGCAGCCAATTGATCCGTATCGAAAATTTCCCCATTAGCGGTCGTCACGCTCGGCGATTCATAGCCGTACCACGACGCCAGTCCGGTCTCGGAATAGCCGGCGTCGGGAATCTGCGGCGTATAGGTCTTGCCACGCACCGTATAGGGCCGGAGCGTGCTCGATTTGTAATGCGGGTCGCCAGCGACATGCGGGCCAGGCAAGCCCGTGTCATATTGCGGACGCACGCTGGCGCATCCGCTTAAAAATATAAGCGAAACAACGGCCAAGCCCGCAGCATTTAAAGTGCGAAAAGCGCTCAGATCCCCTGACATCAAACCCTAGCCGGCATAGCCGCGGCCGCTTATGCCGCAGCCTTCAACCTAGCCCCAAGACGAAAACACAGGGTTAACCCTGGCTTGAGGGCCGTGGCAGATTTGCGGCAGAACGGGCGGGTCACGCGAATTTGAGCCTTGGCAGCCCGCACCCAATCCGTTAGAAGCGCCCCACCCTCAAAAGGACAGATGGCCGAGTGGTTTAAGGCAGCGGTCTTGAAAACCGCCGTAGGTGCGAGCCTACCGTGAGTTCGAATCTCACTCTGTCCGCCACTTCTCCGATCAAAGTACAGCCAGATACCTAAACCGCGCTTCGGGACGGCGCTTTCGCTCTTATTTTGTCGCGAAATTGTAGGCCGGGAAAATCTGCGGTGTGACCTGCGGGTAACCGATGTCCATCAGGATCGGCATGAGCACGGCGCCAAATGCCTGGAAATCGTCCTCCGATTCCCAGATGTCCATAACGCGCCAGCCGTCGGGAGTCGGCCCTGCCACATGTGCCAGCAAGCCTTTCGCCGGCCAATCGGACAAGCGACGCAAAGTGCCGCCGTTGGTCAGGCGCCGTTGCGCTTCATCATACTGCGCCTGGGTGGCACCGGGGATTTCAAACAGCACACCAATCGCCATGGGATCCTCCTGTTTTGTCTTGGCGGCAGCTTCTACGCACGACGCGATGGCATGGATCAAATCTGGCTAAGGATTGGCAATCGGCCTGACGCCCACGCCTGCGACCATCCTCGGACGCCACACCGATTTCAACCCGCTCAAGCCCCGACAAGCCGCGGCGCGAGCGCGTGCCACCAAGGCGTGTCCCACGCCACATAGACCACAGCCGACACCAGCACATAACCGGCCAGCCAGATCCAATAGGCCTTGTGGACCTTGCGCGTCCTGAACAAGTCCCAGGCAAACAGCGGCGCAATAGCCAACAGAACATACAGATCCGACCCCAGCGGGCTTTGCGGTAGCGTTGTCGGCAGCCAGGTCATCCGGTCGATGGCCGCGGCTAGCGCGGGCGCGAGCGCCAAGAACATCAACCGTTTGTGCAAGCCGGAATCGGTCTTCCTGGCGCCCAGCGCGATACCCAAGAAGAGCGGGAAAAGGATACCGATCCGGATCTGCAGGAGCATGATATCGTCAAAAATGGGAATGAATTGCCGGATTTCAGCCTGTCCTGCCGGCGGCGCGGCCTTCAATCCGGCGATAAGCCCGTTATAGGTGGCCGGCACAAGCAGGAACCCAGCAATCACAATCGCCGGAACCAGCGCGAAGGCGACCAGGCCGAGACGCTGGTGATACTGTTGTCGGCCCGTTGCGGCCAAAACCGTCTGGGTGAGGAGCAAGAGCAGAAATGAGCCCATAAGCACGGCGTGAACATGCATAATGGGCGGGAACGGCGGCCGCTGACCAGCATTGACCAAGGCGATCTTGCCCAGTGAGTCGGGAATAAAGCCGACAAGGACGATGGTGACGAAGAGCGCCGCCATGATGACGTAGATCCACCGGTCGATGACCCGAACCAGTGGCATATCGGATGCGCCGTATTCGGACCGATCCGCGAATTGCGCAGACATGCTTTCCATGTGTTCCCCTTTGAATTCCCAATTGAACCCAACACAACAAAACGCATACATAACTTTACAGGCCCGGATTTTAAGCCGAACCTGAGAAAATAAGAGGACACGCTGCCATATTTGATTATTTTTTACTACCCCCACGCTTCGATTTTCTCGAAAAGGACTGAGCCAGCGCGCGCAAGAATGGATTATACCGTAATGACATACCGTATATGTAGGTATTTTTCCACCAAGGCCTGCCGTTAAAGCGCTTCATATATTCCAGATCGGCTTCGGCGGCTTCCACTTGCCCTTTTTAGCCGCCTCGTCTTTGTCATCCGAAGCGTCCGGCACCGCCCCCTCCGACAACGGCGGCATCGGCAGTTTTTCCGGCCATTTGGCGCGTTTGTCCTTTTTCGCCTTTTTGCTTGTTTTTAGGGGTTTCGCCGCCGGTACCAAGTCTGTCGGCGTCGCTTCGGCCCCGCCGGGCAAGGCCCGCCGCAGAAATTCGGTGAGACCGGCATATTCCGGGCGCGACAGCAGCACGCGGATCTTTGTGTTCGCCGCCTCGACATGCGGCAACAGACTGTGCAGCGCCTCCCGTCCGCCGGCATCCAGCCAGATCACATTGACCCTGGCATCAGTCGGGGATCGTTCCCGCCGCAGCAATCCTTTCCGCGCCATCCGCGCCACCAGTTCCGCCATCGTCGAACGGTCGATGCCGGCAGCCCGGCAAAGCTGACTTTGGCTGATGCCGTCCTTCTCCTCAAGGACGCGCAATACCGCGAATTGGCGCTGCGTGATCGCGGTCTCCCCCACTTCCGCATTGTAAATGTCTATGGCTATCTGCAGCAGACGATGCAACAGATGCAGCGGCGAAGCCCCCAACGCCTCCGCAAACGCAGGCGGCAGCAAACTCCGCGGAGCGTTCAAGGCCGCTTCGTCATCGTCCGAATTTAATATCGGCTTGACAGTGAACGGCTTCATCCCACTCCCTTTGTGCAACGCAACAATTATTAATATATAACAATAGATTATTATGGAAACATAATGCACACATAAGTAATCTACGTCGAAATCATATCATCCGAATACGGATCAATAAAGCGATTCGGAGGCGACTGGCCGGGCTGTCGACTTATTCCACCTTTACCGCTCCTTCTCTGTATCGGGATGCCAATCTTATGCGCGGGCGGCTACAATTCACCCCCGTCTCGGACTTTATGGCCCACAGGAGGCCAACGCATGAAAACCGCCCTCACCTTTGTGACCAGCTTTCTAAACGGCTTTTTCCACGTCACGCCGCACAAGACCGTGATGCGCCGGGAAAAGAAGCTGCGTGACGGCCTGGATGACGACCAGGTCGATTCGATGATCGACGACAGCTTCCCGGCCAGCGATCCGCCCAGCACCTATTAATGTTCTTATTTTGTTCTTGACAAGCCGTTAACCTTTTGCTCTTTTGCTTTCCGCTGCGAACGGCAAAACCGAGCGAGGTGGGGACATGGACGCAAAAGCGATGCAACCGGAAGCGCGCCAGATGGTGCGACTGCTGGCCCAGGGCATCAATCCGGTAACCGGCGAGATGTTGCCGGATGAATCTCCGTATAACACACCCAGTGTGATCCGCGCCTTATTCAGCGTGCTTGACATCACCGACGACGTGCGGACGGATAAGCCGCCGCGCGACCGGCCGGAAATGCACGGCAAGCCCTGGACGGCTGAGGATCGTGAACGGCTGGCGGCGGCCTACCTCACCGGCGAAAGCGAAAACAGCCTGGCCGAGGTCTTCCGCCGAACGCGCGGGGGTATCCGGGCCGAACTGATCCGCCAGGGGCTGATCGAGGATACGGGCGCTCCGCCGTCACATTGAAGGAGCGGTTATGAACGAACTGATCGAGCACGTTTCGGATACCGCCTTCTGGGTGGCCTATTATCGCTGGGTCGAAACCCAGCGCAAGGATGCCCTGTTCCACGATCCTTTGGCCATCAAACTGTGCGGTGAACGTGGCGCCAAACTGGCCCGGCATATGGGGATAAAGCGCGCCATGGCCTGGTCGATGGCGCTGCGCACCTGGATTATCGACCGCTATATCGATGAGGCAATTCAGGCCGGCGTCGATTTGGTGGTCAACCTTGGCGCCGGCCTGGATACGCGCCCCTACCGCCTGAATCTTTCGCCCAATTTTCAATGGGTTGAAGTCGATTTCTCACATGTGGTCGACTACAAGAACGACGTTCTGGCCGATGACAAACCGCGGTGCCGGTTGGAACGCATCGCCTGCGACCTGTCCGCCGATGCCGAGCGCGAGGCGCTGTTGGCACGCCTCAATACCAGGGCCGATCGCATTTTGGTTCTGACCGAGGGGGTCGTTCCGTATCTGAGCAATGCCGAGGCCGGACGGCTGGCGCGTGACCTCGAAGCGCAAAACCATGTCGTGTTCTGGCTGACCGACTATTTCTCGCCGTTGTTCCTGACCATGAGCGCGCGAAGCCGCATCCGCCGCAACCTGGAAAAGAACGCCCCTTTCCGCTTTAATCCCGGCCCCGAACCGATGGATTGGTCTAAGTTTTTTGCAGAATACGGCTGGCAGATTTCCGATATCCGGTTTTCCGGCGAAGAAGGCGTCCGGATCGGTCGCGGCCTGCCGGTCGGCTGGTTCGGCCGCCTGTTCATGAGCCTGGCGCCGGAAGAACGCATCCGCCCGTACCGGCGCATGAATGGTTACGCCTTGCTCAAGAAGGGCCACGACGTCGTACCGATCTGAATCGGCGATATTAAATATTTCAAATAGAATTAATCTCGGCTACAACGGCATACCAATAAAAACAGATGGGAGGATGCCGCATGCAGCCCTTTTCCCGGCGCGCCCTTTTGCACGCCATGACGGCCCTTGGCCTGATTACCGCCGCCCCGGCCATTGCCAAAACCAAGGCGAAAGCCAAATCCAAACCGGCCAAGGCCGCGGCTGCCGGCAAGGCCGGTTTCGTCGCCACCGACGGCACCCGCTTCACGCTGAACGGCAAGACCTACCGCTATGTCGGCGCCAATATCTGGTACGGCGCCTATCTCGGCTCGCCGGCGGCTTTTGGGGATCGAGCCCGCCTGATGAAGGAACTCGACGACCTGAAAGCCTTGGGCGTCGTCAATCTGCGCGTCCTGGCTTCGTCCGAACTGTCGCCACTGAAGAACTCCCTCGATCCGGCCTTCACCAGCAAGCCCGGCGACTACAATCCAGACCTGCTGGCCGGGCTGGATTTCCTGTTGGCCGAGATGCACAAGCGCGACATGAAGGCCGTACTCTACCTGACCAATTTCTGGGAATGGTCGGGCGGCATGGTCGCCTATCAGTCCTGGGTCAATGGCGGCAATTTCATCAACAACGGCGACCCGGCGCACCCATGGCCGGAATATGCCGACTTCTCGGCGCAATTCTATTCCATCCAGGCCACCAAGGACCTCTATTGGGCCTATGTGAAAATGTTGATCAGCCGGAAAAACGCCATCACCGGCAAGGCCTATATCGACGACCCGACTATCATGGCCTGGCAGCTGTGCAACGAACCGCGTCCGGGCGGCAGCGACGCCGCGATCAAGACAAACACCGATGCCTATCTGGCCTGGATCAAGGACACGGCGGCCCTGATCCGCTCGCTCGACTCACACCACCTCATCTCCCTGGGCCACGAAGGCTTGATGGGCGTCAATAACGATCCGGACCTGGTCCTCAAGGCGCACGAACATATCGATTACCTGACCGCGCATATCTGGCCGCAGAACTGGTCGTGGGCCGACCCGAAGGACCTCGGCGGCACCTTCGATTCCGCCGCCGTCAAGGTGAAGGCCTATATCGACGCCCATATCGAACTGGCCAAGAAGCTCAACAAACCCCTGGTGTTCGAGGAATTCGGCTTCCCGCGCGACGCGGTGGCCTATGCGCCCGGCACTGCCACGACCTACAAGGACCGTTTCTACGGCCTGATCTATGCCGCCGTCGAAAACGCCGTGCGCAATCATACTCCGGTCGCCGGGTCGAACTTCTGGGCCTGGGGCGGTTCCGGCCGCGCCAAGCACGACGACTTCCACATGCTGCGTGGCGAAACCAACTATGTCGGCGATCCGCCCCATGAACCGCAGGGCTGGTACAGCGTGTTCAACTCCGACACCTCGACCCAGGCCCTCATCAAGGCCCATGCCGCCCGTCTCAAGGCGCTGAACGTCGCTTAGGATTTGGCTATAACCGATTGAAAGGCTTGAAGACCGCGCCGCCTGCCGGGGGGAAGAATCTGGCGGCGCGGTCTTCTACTGACGCGTAGGCGCGCGTCAGAACAGGCCAGCACGATAGTCGCTGAGTGCCTGCTTGATCTCGTCGTGCGTGTTCATGACGAACGGGCCGTAGCGCACGATCGGCTCGTTCAAGGGCTTGCCGGCCACCACCAGAACCCGCGCCTGCGCACCGCCCGCGACCAGGGTGACGGCATTGCCGGCCGCCAGAATGCCGGCCTCGCCGCTGTTGATCAGGGTTTGGCCAACCGCGACTCCGCCCTCAAATACATAGACGAAGCCGGCGTGACCTTCCGGAATGGGCAACACCACTTCCGCTTCGGTGGCCAGGCTGACATCGGCGATGAACGGCTGCGTCGCCGGCGAAGTCACCGGCCCCTTGAGGCCGTGATACCGCCCGGCCAGCAGCCGGACCTCGGCATTGCGGAAAATGACCGCCGGAATATCGGCGGCGGGAATGTCATGCCATACCGGTTCGCTCATCTTGTCACGGGCCGGCAGGTTGAGCCACAGCTGGAAGCCATGCATGCCGCCATTGGCCTGCTCGGGCATCTCCGAATGGACGATACCGCGTCCCGCCGTCATCCATTGCGCGCCGCCCGGCTCGATGACGCCTTCATTGCCCTTGTTGTCGCGGTGGCGCACGCGTCCTTCGAGCACATAGGTGATGGTCTCGAAACCGCGATGCGGATGGCTAGGGAAGCCGGCCATGTAGGCGCGCGGATCCGACGAGACGATCTCGTCGAGCATCAGGAACGGATCGACAGCATCCAGTTCGGACGTGCCGATCACGCGATTGAGCTTGACCCCGGCGCCATCATTGGCGGGCATACCGGACACCTTGCGGTCGATCCGGCGCGCCACATGAACCTGAGGCTGTGAAGCGATAAACATTGAACCTGTCCTTCACGGCGAGTATGGTGGCACGGAAACAACCGCGTTGCGCAAAGAAACTCGCCTTCATGGGGGCCGATATAATGCGTTCGCTTCGTTGCCGGAAGGACAGGGGCCGGCATCCCTGCATTGCAAAAAATGGAACACTCAAGGTTCGACCTCGACGACCTGCGCGCCTTTTTCGTGGTCGCTGAGACCGGAAGCTTCGCCCGCGCCGCCCAACGCCTGGAGACATCGAAGTCGATTTTGTCGCGGCGGGTCGCCCGCCTGGAAGGCCTGCTCAGCGCCCGTCTCCTGCAACGCACGGCACGCGGCACGCTGCTCACCGAAGCTGGCCAGCTCTATTATGGCGATGCCCGTGCCGCCGTCGCTC
This sequence comes from uncultured Caulobacteraceae bacterium, assembly GCA_964445605.1. Classification (GTDB taxonomy): domain Bacteria; phylum Pseudomonadota; class Alphaproteobacteria; order Caulobacterales; family Caulobacteraceae; genus Asticcacaulis. Next base: position 10,455 of record CAYULN010000213.1, read on the forward strand.
AGCTCGAATGCGCAGCCGAGAACCTGAGCCAGACCGTCGGCGAGATTGCTGGCCCGATCCGCCTGACCGGTCCGGTCTATTTCGGTCCCATCTATCTCGGCCCGGCCCTCTGTGACTTCGCGAAACAGCACCCGGGCATCGAATTCCAGATCCACTACAGCGATGACACCATCGACATCGCCCGCGAAGGCTTCGACCTGGCCGTCCGCCTGGGGAAACTACCGGATTCCTCGCTGACCGTGCGCCGCCTCGCCCTGTCACGCCGCATGGTGGTCGCCAGTCCCGATTACTTGGCGAACCATCCGCCGATCGTCACGCCGGAAGACCTGGCGCGCCACCCGATCATCCATTACAGCAGCGTCCACACCCAGGAAGTCTGGCGCTACGACCGGGACGGCGAAACCCATCAGTTGAAGATCAAACCCTATCTGCGCTCGAACAACGCCGCCATGCTGATGACGGCCGTCGCCGAAGGCTTAGGCGTAACCGCCATGCCTTTGTTCGTCACCCGCGCCATGCTGGACGCCGGACGCGCCGTGGAAATCCTGACCGATTACGAGTGGGGATTCACCCAGATCAGCCTGCTCATGCCGCCCGGCGGCAGCACGCCCAAACGCGTTCGGGCGCTGGCCGACTTCCTGATCACGCGCTTCCATACCCAGACGATCTGAAGCTTAAGGCAAACCACAACAGCCCGGCGCCGACAACGGCCAGGCCGGCGCCACGATAGGCCCATTCCATATGGCCGGTCATGAAACTACCCGGCAGGACGTCGACTCCTTGCAGGATCCAGATGCCGCCGACCAGAAGCAGCAATACGCCGAGACTGGCGACGATGGCTTTCCACGTCCCCGGGGTTCTCAGGGTCCAGACCAGGACGGCGATCGCAACCGCCGCGACGCCGACCCAGATCCACTGTTTTTCACGCCCCATGAAGCCGCCCGGCAGAACGCCAAAGTCCTGCAGGACCGGGACAATGCTCACCAACAGGACGATAGCCGCGATCGTACCCACGATACCCGCCACGAATTTCATGTCTGCCTCCGTTCCATTGCCCGGCAATGACCAGCCTAACACAGCCGACCGACACTTTTATTTCGGCTTGCAACCCACTGAAACAATGGAACATCCTGGCGCCTTAGCCGGCGGCGGCGGCATCGCCGGCTGAAGGATCGCGCCGCCGCCCGCCGACGCCCCGCCGATGGCCGGCACCACGGTCACCTGATAATCCGGCGGTGGCCGGAACCACTTGGCGTCCTGGCGGGCGATGACCAGATCGGTCACCTGAAACAACGGCTCGCGCCGCCCCTCCTTGGTCATCTGCAAAATCAGGTTGTTGGCGGCGACGCACACCATGCCGGCCTGCCCCAGATAACCGCTGAACGCCATCAACCGGCACGATCGCCCGGCCACCATCGCCGCCCCGACGGGCTTGATGGTCGCATTGGCGCCAAGCACCGACAGATCGATCGGCAGGGGCACCACGGCGGCGGCGCGATCGAGCGGAAACACCAGGGCCAACCGGTTTTGGCCCGTCGCCGTCATGACGATCAAAATCCCCTTTTCGCGATCGGCAATAAAGGTTTGCAGCACGCCGCCGGCGCTCATGTCGATCCGCGTATGCAGGCCTGACCGCCGCAGCTCGACCGGCTGAGCGAAACCGGCGACCTGGATGTGCGCGTACAGGTCGCCGCCTGCCGCGTCGCCGATCATCTGGCCGTTGAACAGCTGCGCTCGCGCGGCCAGCGGCAGGACGGCCAAAGCCAGCCCCCCAATGGCCCCCAATAGCTTGCGCCAAGCAGCGGTCACTTTCGACTCCCAATCGCCGCACAGCTATGTCAGGATTCGCCGCCGAGAGCGAAGATGAATCCCGATCCCATATCCGATACCAATAGTGTTTTGCTGGATGCGCGCGGCCATCGCTGCCCGGTCCCGACCTTGAAACTGCGCCGCCGTCTGGAGAGCCTGCCCGTCGATGCCGTCGTGGCCCTGCTGGCCGATGATCCGATGGCCCAGATCGACGTGCCGCATTTCTGCAATCAGAACAAATACCTGCTGCTTTCGGCCGAAGCGGTCGACAACCACTGGGTTTTTCGGATTCGCCGCCAAAGCTGAGCCGGTGTATATTACATCTCTGTTTACTGTTAGTCCCTACTCTTCCGGGGCGCGCCTGGCTGATTCGCGCCGCATCCGGTTCAGGGTTTGCCAAAGGTTTTCGTGGGTCGAGGAGCTTTAAGATCGTGAGTCTGAATGCGCGCCTGTTGTTGCTCGGCCGCGATGACGTCTGGATGCAGCCCCTGAGCGAAGCCCTCGACCGGCTCGGCCTGCGCACCCTGAGCGCCCACACCCCCGACGCCGCCGAAGCCGCCCTGCAGGACCTGGCCATTGAGGCCGTGCTTGTCGACGATGCGACCGAGGTACAGTCGCCCGATCTGGTGCGCCGCTTGCGCGCCGCCGCCACGCCGCGCCGCATTCCCGTCATCCTGGCGCGCCAGGACGAGCTCTATGACATTCCCGACGGTTGGGACATGGTGTTCACCCGCGACGCCCATCCGCAGCAAATCGCCCTGACTATCGAGCACATGACGCGCGCCTGCGTCGCCGAGGAAGAGTACGACACGCGCTGCCAGACCTTCAACATTTCGCCGCAAGAGGTTGATGCGCTTATGGAAGATCAGGCGCCGCTGGCCCTGCTGTCCATCGGCAAGCCCGATCCGGAATATCTGGCCCTGACCCACGCGCTGAAAGACCGCGGCGTCGAAATCACCGCTGCCCTGTCGAGCTATTCGGCCTTCGACTACCTGCACGACAAGACATTCGACGCGGTGTTGCTTTGGGGCGGCGACCAAACCTCCGAAGCCCTGTCGATCGCCTCGGGCATGCGGCGCAATACCCGGCTCTACCATACGCCGGTCCTGCTGCGCGTGACCAAGATGGCTGAGTTTGACCTGGGCGAGGCCTACCTGCGCGGTGTCAATGACATTGCCAATGCCCAAGCCGGCACCGACGAAATCTGCGACCGCGTGCTGCGCCTGGCGCGCATCAACCGCCGCCAGACGACTATCCGCAAGACGCTGGAAACCATGCGTCACAGCCCGAAGATGGACAAGAGCACTGGCTTGTTCAGCCGCGATCTGTTCGCCGCCCATCTCGGCCGCCTGTCCAAGGCGGCCAGCGAGCGCAACCGGCCTTTGAGCATCTGCGTCCTGAAGATCGCCGACACGCCGGAAATCGTCCGCGCCCGGCAACGCAAGCTGATCGACCGCGCCGTGCCGCAGATCGGCTCGATGATCGCCCGCCTGGTCCGTGCCGAGGACAGCGGCAGCCGCCTGTCCAACGAAGTCTTCGCCCTCGCCCTGCCCGCTACCCCTCTGGAAGCGGCGCGCAATGTCGGCGAACGCATCGCCGCCGTCATCGGCTGCACGGCCTTCGAGTCCGGCCAGGGCAAACCGCCCTATGTGGTGGAATTCGAAGTTGGCGTGGCCCAGATCCTCGAAGGCGAACCGGTCACCGCCGCGCTCAATCGCGCCGCCGATGAGATCAATAACCGCAACCGCGAAGCCGTTTAGGAAGTTGGCGGATCATCCGGATTTTATGGGTTATTCGGCTGCGGCGGCGGTTCAAGCTGACGAATGACTCGTGCCGGATTTCCTCCGGCAAGCGCGTTGGGCGGAACATCCCGGGTCACGACTGAACCCGCCGCGATGACCGAATTCTCCCCTATGGTCACGCCGCCGATAATCGTCACGCCGGCGGCAATCCATACGTTGTTGCCAATCACGATGGGCTTGCCGACCAAATAGGTCCGCCGTTGCGCCGGTTCGATCGCATGGCCAGACGTGATAAGGCTCACGTTTGGCCCGATCATGACATCGTCGCCGATAGCGATGCCGGCAAGGTCGTACAGGGTACAGTTCTGATTGATAAAGACGTTGCGGCCGACGCGGATATTGCGCCCGCAGTCCGTGTAGAATGGCGGAATGAGGCGAAAGTGCTCATCAACGGCGACACCCGTCAATTCACTGAACAAAGCCCGCACTCCATCTAAGTCAGCGAACGTCAGCCGGTTCATGATAGGCGTTATCGCCATCGCCCGTCTGACGTTGGCGACATAGGCATCCGCCTCCGGTGTCCGGATGCGCAGGATCTTGGCACCGTCGTCGCTTTGCATCTTGATCCAACCTCTAAGCCGCCACCGGCACCACCAAACCGGCCAGGTCCTTCATGATCTTTTCCGCCGTTATCAGGCGCTGCATGGCTTCCGGCCACTCTCCCTTGACCAGCAGCTTCTGATCCGGCCGCAGCTTCCAGTCGTTCGGCCGCGCCTGGATCAGCTTGATCAGCCCCATCGGATTGTCGAACGTGTCATTGCGGAAAGTGATGACCGCGCCCTTCGGCCCGACGTCGAGCTTGGAAACATTAGCCTGGCGGCACAAGCCTTTGATTCCGACCACTTTCAACAGCTGTTCGGCTTCTTCCGGGATCGGCCCGAAGCGATCGATCAGTTCCGAAGCCAATGCCTCGCGGTCTTCCAGCTTTTCGGCCTCCGACACGCGCCGGTACAACGACAGCCGGATGTTCAGGTCGGGAATATAGCTCTCCGGAATCATGATCGCCGCGCCGGCATTGATCTGCGGCGACCATGACCGCTGATCCGTCAGGCTTTCGGCCGATTGGCTGCGCAATTCGGCAACCGCGTCCTCCAGCATCTGCTGATACAGCTCGACGCCGATTTCGCGGATATGGCCCGACTGTTCATGGCCCAACAGATTGCCACCGCCGCGAATATCGAGATCGTGGCTGGCCAGCTGGAACCCGGCCCCGAGATTATCCAGCGATTGCAAGACCTTAAGGCGCTTTTCCGAAGCCAGACTAAGCGTCTTATGCTGCGGCGTCGTCAGATAGGCATAGGCGCGCACCTTCGAGCGCCCGACCCGGCCACGGATCTGATACAGCTGCGCCAGGCCGAACATATCGGCTCTATGCACGATCAGGGTGTTGGCCGACGGCACGTCCAACCCGGACTCGACGATGGTCGTCGACAGCAGCACGTCGTATTGCCCGTCGTAAAACGCTGTCATGACGTCTTCGAGCGTCGTTGGCGGCAACTGGCCGTGGCCGACGATGAACTTCACTTCCGGCACCTGCGCCCGCAGGAAATCCGACACATCCGGCAGATCGCTCAGGCGCGGTACGACATAGTAGACCTGCCCGCCGCGGTATTTCTCGCGCAGCAAGGCCTCCCGGATAGCCACCGGGTCGTACGGCAGGACGTAGGTGCGCACAGCGATGCGGTCGACCGGCGGCGTGGCGATGATCGACATGTCACGGATGCCGCTGAGCGCCATTTGCAGGGTGCGCGGGATCGGCGTCGCCGACAGGGTCAGCATATGCACATCGGCGCGGAAGCTCTTCAGCTTCTCCTTGTGCTTGACGCCGAAATGCTGCTCTTCATCAACGATAACAAGGCCCAAGTCCTTGAAGCTCACCTGTTCGGACAGTAGGGCGTGGGTGCCGATCACCACTTCGATCTCGCCCTTTTTCAGCCCTTCGCGCGTCTCCTCGGCGTCCTTGCGGCCGACCAGGCGCGACAACTGCCGCACCCGCACTGGCCAACCCTGGAAGCGCTGGCTGAAGGTCTTGAAGTGCTGCCGCGCCAACAAAGTCGTTGGGCAGACGATCGCCACCTGTTGCCCGGACATGGCCACCACGAAAGCGGCGCGCAACGCCACTTCGGTCTTGCCGAAACCGACGTCGCCGCAGATCAGCCGGTCCATCGGCGAGCCCTTGGCCAGATCCTCCAGCACATCGCTGATGGCGTTCAGTTGGTCGTCGGTTTCCTCGTACGGGAACTGGGCGCAGAACTCGTCATACAGACCCTGCGGCGGATCGATCTGAGTGCCGGATTTCATCGCCCGCGCCGCCGCCAGCTGGATCAGGCCGTCGGCCATTTCGCGCAGCCGTTCCTTGGCGCGCGCCTTGCGCGCTTGCCAGCTCGCCGAACCCAGGCGGTCGAGTTGCGCGCTTTCGCTGTCGGCGCCGTAACGCGTCAGCAGGTCGATATTTTCGACCGGCAGGTACAGCTTGGCATCGGCGGCGTAGTCGAGTTCCAGACAGTCATGCGGCGCGCCGGCGACATCGAGCGTTTTCAGCCCTTCGTACCGCCCGATGCCGTGCTCGATATGCACCACCAGATCCCCGGGCGTCAGAGCCGACGCCTCCGCCAAAAAGTTTTGTGCTCTCCGTCGCTTGCGTGGCCGAGCTAATCTGTCGCCGAGAATATCGGTCTCGGAAATCACCGCCAGGGATTCGGTCTCGAAGCCATGATCCAGCGGCAACACGGCGCGTTGCACCGGCTTGGCCTTGGTGCCCTCGACACCGAAACTTTGCGCATCCGCCCATGACACCGCCAGGCGCAACTTGCCCATGCCGTGATCGTCGAGCATCTGGCCGAGACGTTCGGACGAGCCGTCGCTCCACGAGGCGAAAATCACCCGTTTGCCCTGCTTAGACAAGGTCTTGGCGTGGTCAGCGACCGCCTCGAACAGATTGGTCGAATCGAGCAGCCGCTCCTGGGCGAAATTGCGCCCCAGCCGCCCGCCGAGATCATAACCACCTTCCTGCTGGAACGGCTCGAACCGCCGCACACGATGCGCCGCCAGCCCGGATTTCCAGTTGGCGGCGTCAAGATACAACCGCTCCGGCGGCAGGGCGCGATATTGCCCGCCGCCCTTTTCCGCCATGGCGTCGGCCCGGAGCTCATAGGCATCGCGCACCATGCTTTCGCGTTCGGCAAAGGCGTTTTCCGCCAGATTATCCATAAGGATCAGGCTGTCCGGCGCGAGGAAATCGAACATCGTATCCAGGCCGTCGAAAAACAATGGCAACAGATGCTCGATGCCTTGCCGCCGGATGCCCTGCGACAGCGCCGCATACAGCGGATCGTCGCCCGCCGCGCCGAACGTCTCGAGATACTGCTGCCGGAAGCGGCTGATGCTCGCCTCATCCATCCGGATTTCCGACACGGCGGTGAAATCCAGGCTGGAAATCTGGCGTAATGACCGCTGGGTTTCCGGATCGAAACTGCGGATCGATTCCAGGCTGTCGCCGAAGAAATCCAGCCGCACCGGTTCGTCATGGCTCGGCGAAAACACGTCGAGCAACCCGCCGCGCACGGCGAATTCGCCGCGTTCCGCTACGGTCGATACCCGCGCATAACCCTGGTTCTGGAAGTAGCTATCGAGCCTGGCGATATCGATCGACTGGCCCGGCCTTAGCGCCAGATGCCCTTCGGCGATCACTTTGCGCGGCGGCACGCGCTGCGCCACGGCATTTGAAGTGGTCAGGACAAGCAGCGGCTTTTGCGGCGCTTTTTCTTTGAACGCCGCCAGTTGCGCCAGGGTGAACATGCGCTGGGCCATGACGGCAGTGGTCGGGCTCATCCGATCGTAAGGCAGGCAATCCCAGGCCGGGAAAAGCAGCACATCCAGATCCGGCGCAAAGAATCGCAAGGCCTCCTGGACCGCATTCATCCGGGCGAAATCGCGCGTGATGAACAGGCTCACCCCTTCGCCGCGCGCCAGATCGGCGGCCACCAGGGCGTCGAAGCCTTCCGGACTGCCGCTTAAGATCAGCGATCCGTTCAATCGGGCGATATCGGTCAGAGAAGTCATATCAGGCGATCAAATTTTCTTATAAGCTACTTTGTAAAAGATATTGAGTTGTTTCATAATTTCGTTCTGGTAAGCCGTTGGCGGCGGCTCGCGCTCGATAATCCAGCCATACAAGTCCTGGTCCGGCACCTCGAGCAGGATCTCGAACAGGTCCAATTCGGCATCGCTCATCCGCGGCAAGGCCTCATCGGAAAAGTGGCCGAGAATGATGTCAGCCTCCTTGAAACCGCGCCGCCATGCCCGGAAGGACAGCTTTTTCAGGCGCGCCGCCCGCGCTTCGCTCTCCGACATAGGCATCCTTTCCGCAGAAAAACAGGCCCTTCTCATAAACCATTTTTGGTGCTTGATAATCCCATGCGCCCGGAAATTTTATTCCCCTATTTCGCCGGTGTCGGCAGCCTCAAGGGGGTCGGCCCGAAACTCGCGCCGATCCTTGAAAAACATGCCGGCGCGCATGTCCGCGACCTGGTTTTCCTGCTGCCCTCGGGCATCATCAGCAGGCCCCTCGTCCCCTTGTCGCAGGCGCGAATCGGCGAGGTGCAAACCGTGGCCGTCACTATCGGCGGCTACCCCAAGCCCGGCCCCAAAGGCCCGTGGCGCATCGACACATTTGACGATCACGACCGCCTCACCCTGGTCTATTTCCACCGCCTGCACGGCATGGATAAGCATCATCCAATCGGCGCCCGTCGTCTGGTCAGCGGCAAGATCGAAAAGTTCAATAATTTCCTGCAGATGCCGCATCCCGATTACCTCGTCGACGCCGAAAATCCAGAGGAGATCCCAGCCTGCGAACCCGTCTATCCAGCGACTTTGGACCTGTCATCGCGCATGATCCGCAAGCTGGGGCAGACAGCCTTGGGCATCGTGCCCTCCCTACCCGAATGGCACGACGAAGCCATTGTCCGCAAATACTTGTGGCCTAGTTTTCATGCAGCGCTTGAGGCAAGTCATACTCCGCAAAGCGTTCTCGACCTGTCGCCCGACGCCAAGCCGCGACAGCGCCTGGCCTATGATGAAGCCCTGGCGCATCAACTGGCGCTCAAGGCGCGCAAAAGCCATCGACAGAACACGCCCGCCCGCATCATCGACTTCCATGTCTGGTCCGCCAAAGCCTTGGCAGGCCTTCCCTTCGGGCTGACGGGCGCCCAAATCCGAGCGCTTGATGATATCCGCAACGACTTGCGCTCCGGCCATCGCATGAATCGCCTGATCCAGGGCGATGTCGGCGCCGGCAAGACCCTGGTCGCTCTACTAGCCATGATCGACCTGGCCGAAGGCGGCTTCCAGAGCGTAATGATGGCCCCGACGGAAATCCTGGTCCGCCAACATCACGAAAAAGCTTTGCCAATTCTAGACTCTCTCGGTATTTCCTCAGTGATCATGACCGGCCGCGACAAGGGTAAGGGGCGCGAAGCCAAACGCACCGCCGTGGCTTCTGGTGACGCCTTGGTGGTGTTCGGCACCCATGCCGTCTTCCAGGAGGGCGTCGACTTCCACAACCTGCACTTGGCGGTCATCGATGAACAGCATCGCTTCGGTGTCGGCCAGAGGCAGCGCCTGTTTTCCAAGGGCGAGGCCGTCCACTACCTGTCCATGTCCGCGACACCGATCCCGCGTACCCTGGCCCTCACCCAATATGGTGAGGCCGACCTGTCAATCCTGGACGAAAAACCCGCCGGCCGTCAGCCGATCCAGACGGCGGTCATACCACGCCAGCGCCTCCCGGATGTCGAAGCCCGCCTGAAGTCTGCCCTGGCCTCGGGCTCCCAGGCTTACTGGATATGCCCGCTGGTCGAGGAAACCGCCGAATCCGACCTGATCGCCGCCGAGGCCCGCCATCGCGAATTGCAAGCCGTCCTCGGCATCGAAATCGGCCTGGTCCACGGTCGTATGGCATCCGAAGACAAGGACACCATCGTCAGCCGCTTCGCCGCCGGCGAGGTCCGCGTCCTATGCGCCACCACGGTGGTCGAGGTCGGCATCGACGTGCCGCAGGCGACTATCATCGTCATCGAGCAGGCTGAACGCTTCGGCCTGGCGCAGCTTCACCAGTTGCGCGGCCGGGTCGGTCGCGGCCGAGACAAAAGCGCCTGCATCCTGCTTTACGACACGCCGCTATCGAACACCGCCAAAGCGCGCCTCGAACTGCTGCGCGACACCGAGGACGGCTTCAAGATCGCCGAGATGGACTGGAAGCTGCGCGGCGAAGGCGACGTTCTTGGCGCGCGACAATCGGGCTTTCCCGACTATCGCTTCGTCGATCCGGTCGCCCACGCCGACCTGATCGCCATGGCGGCGCGCGATGCCGTCTATATCCTGCAGCACGGCGACGCCCTGCCCGCACCGCGCCGCCAGGCGATTGAAATCCTCAAGCAGCTGTTCGACTGGCGCCCCGACCTGCCCGACAAACAGGACTAGGTAGCCGGCGCCGTGGCCTGGAACATCTGCCAGCGCGCCTGGATATCTGCTTCAAGATCACCATAGAATAGATTGTACATGTTCACTTTTCTCTGCTGCGCCCAGGTCCCCTTGTCGCGAAAAGCCGGCGAATTAGGTTTGTCGACCACCAGCAGTCCGCCGATGCAATGCGCCGATACCTTGCGCGCGATCAGCGGCGGCTCCGTCCCCCATTCCAGGCCGGTGGCATTGGTCGCCCCCAGCGAATGGCGCGAATCGACCGACTCGCTCGTCCAACCGCCGATCAGCGGATTGACGCACACAGCCTTTTGCGACCCCAAGGCCGCCAAGGTGTCGCCCTGCCAGTAAACCGCCTTGGACAGCAACTGCAAAGCCAGGTCCGGCCGGCCCGATTCAACCGAGAAATAACTGACCAGGCAACCGGTCTGCTGCCGCGTCTTGCATACCGGCGGCCACGCACCGGCCCCGGAATACTGGCTGTCCGGCGCCAGGTTTTCGATAAGATAGGCTACCACCAGCTGCGATCGCAATTCCGGCTTCGGCGCGACCTCGTCGCGGATCAACCGTTCGGCCAGCAACCCGCCCTGTTCGACGCCGACAATCGCAAAGCCACGCCCGCCCCGTCTTTGCTTCAGAAAGGCGGCAAAGGCGCGCTGCACATCGCCATAGGCAAATTGCCGGGCCTCGCGCGCGTCCTCGCGCAGCGTCAGCTGCGTAAACAGGCTGGCCTGGCGGTATTTCGGCGCGTAGATATTGCCCATGACGGCGAACGGCGCGGCATAGTTGGGCAGTTGCACCCGCTGTACCTCGTCCTGGGCCATGTGGCTGTCGGTCGCCCCCAGCCAGTTCTTGCCGCCGTCATAGCTGGTGGCATGAACGAAGAAAACGTCGACCTTGCGCGGATCGGCGTAATAATGCGCTAGGGCCGGGTTGAGATACCAGGCATCGCTTTTAGTAAAGTCAGGCGCCGCCGGCACCTTGTAGATCTGGAACGGGATTTTCGGATCGAGATTGTTGCGATTGATGTCGCTCTGCAGATAGATGAAAGCCAGAGTCAGCAAGGCGCCGGCCAGCGCGCCGATCAGAAGGCTCTTTCTGCGTTTCTTGACGACATCGGTCCACATCTGGATCAGAAGGTAACGGCGGCTCGGCCTTCAGATCAAGCCACCCGGCTTCACTTTTTATGAGCAAATCCTATTTCGCCGCGTCCAGCGCGCGATAGTCCTCGTTGCGGAAGCGCTTGTGCACCCAGAACCATTCTTCCGGGTTATCGCGCACCGCCTTTTCGATAAAAGCACTTATCTTGCAGACGGTTGTTTCGATATCCTGACCCTTTTTCCCGGTGTCGTCGACGGGAATCGGATCGTGCACGGTGACGTGAAAACGCGCCTTGTGCAGGCGGCGAATGGTCAATGGCTGCAACACCGTGCCGAAGCGCTGCGCCAATCGCGTCGGCCCCGGCGCCGTGTCGACCACATGTCCGAAAAACGGCGTCGGCACGCCGCGATTGAACTTCTGGTCGTTCATCAACCCGACCGACTTGCCTTCCTGCAAGGCGATCAGCAGTTCCTTGGCGCCGTCGCTGCCCTTTGGCGCGAACAGACTGACCCCATAGGCCTCTCGTCCGGCCTTGAATCGCTCTTCCACATAGGGATTATTGGCGGCGCGATAGGTAATCATGTACGGCACGCCGGCCTGAAGGATGGCGGCGTTCATCACCTCCCAGTTCGACAAATGGCCGGAAATGAAGATTACCGGCTTGCCGCTTTCGGCGATGGCGCGCAGCTTTTCGATGCCCTCGACCTCGACCCGGCTCGGGTCCTTGACGATGCGGTCCATGACCGGAAATTCGCCGCCCAAGGTGCGGCCGGTGTTTTCCCATTGCTTGGTGATCAAAGCCTTGCGCGTGGCCGCGTCCATATCGGGAAAGGCGATGCGCAGGTTGTTGACGACAGTCTTCTGCACGGGCGTCACCGGCCCCAGCACCTTGAAAACCCAGGCCCCCAGGTCCGATGCCGTATCGACCGGCAAGGCTCGCATTAGGGCGATGAACAGATCATAGGCCACCGCTTCAATCCGCCACAGAACCTCTTGCCCGAACGTCGGCTTGCCGTACATCTCAGGCGTGATCCTTGGGTTGGTTTTGCGCGGCGCGTTTCGCGGCGATAAACTTTTTGACGCGATTGACTCGCGCCTCGGCCGCCAGGTGACTGGAGTAGATGCCGTCCCAGCCCCCGGTGAAATGCCGCCGGCCAATATAATAGCGCGCGAACACTGCCGGATATTCGAACGGCAGCCGCGCCCATAGCGTCCATTCCGGTTTCTTCAGCACCTTGGCTTGCAGGTCGGTATAGGAATCGAGCTTGGTCCGCACATGCTCGTAAGACCGCGCCGAAAAATGCGCCACCGTGCCGTTGAGTTGCCCAACGCGCTCGGATTTGGTGTCGACCGTGTCGTGCACCGGGCTTTCGCGGAAGCGCACCACGCGCCGGTCGTACAGGCGGACATAGTTGTGATAATCGGCCCACAGCCGCGGCTTGTCCTGGCCCGGATAGACATTGCGAATGCGCATCCGATAGGCGTTCAGGCCCGGCCCGGCTTGCATCAGCGCATGGATTTCTTCGTAAAGTTCCGGCGTGACGATTTCATCGGCGTCCAGGTTGAGGATCCAGTCGTTCTTCGCCATGTCTTCGGCGTAGCGTTTCTGTGGCCCATAGCCCGGCCAGGCATGGAAAATGACCCGCGCCCCAAGCGATTCAGCGATTTCTACTGTCCGGTCGGTCGAGCCGCTGTCGATCACCACCACCTCGTCGACCAGGCCTTGAACCGCACGGAGGCAATCACCGATGCGGTCTTCTTCATTCCGCACGATAATTGAACAGCTTAACGGGATCGGCGCAGGCATGGTCATGCGCTCCTTGTGCCGAACCGAACGCCACCAAGCAAGGTCCAAAACCAACAAATTTTCGTATGGACAAGGTTGCCCTAACGGCGCTTTTTGCCGTCCAAAAGCGGATTCCGGCCATGCCCAAGCCATATGTTGATTCCTCATCGCCCCTGATTTTATGGTTCAGGACCGATTTGCGCCTGCAGGACCATCCCGGCGTTGCCGCGGCAGTAGAGCCGGGTCGACCAATTGTGCCGGTTTACATATTTGACGAAGCCTTACCTACAAGACCTCTGGGCGCCGCTTCGAAATGGTGGTTGCATCGATCTCTTCATAGTTTGGATGAAAGCCTTCGCGCGTTGGGATCAAGATTGATCATTCGCCAGGGCAATAGCCAAGCGGCTTTGAGCGGTATCGTTGAAGAAATCAAAGCCAAAACAGTTAGTTGCTCGCACACTTTCGATCTGAAAATCGAAGATTTCGACCAATTTCTGGCCAACCACCTGGAGGCCCGATATGTTGATTTTCACCGCCACAACGCCACCCTGCTCACGCCACCCAACTGGGTGCGAACCAGTAGCGGCACTCCTTTCCGCGTGTTTACGCCCTTCTACAAGAGCCTTCGCGGCCAGGGCATTTTCGCGCCGCACGAACCAGCCGGCCCGCCTTCCGGTGATTGGCCCGCGCCCAAACATTGGCCGAAATCCCTGACCGTTGCGGATCTCGGCCTGAGCAATACGCGCACACCATCAGGCCGGGACTGGGCGGCGGGGTTCGATCGCTTCGCACCAGGCGAACACGGCGCGCGCAAAGCCTTACGGCGCTTCATCGATAACCACTTTGCGACCTACGTCGATGACCGCGATCGGCCGGACAAGGACGCCACTTCGCACTTGTCGCCGCATCTGCGCTTCGGCGAAATCAGCCCTCAGCGCGTCCTGTACGAAATCACCAAAGCCATCGAAGACGATCCGCGTCTGGCTGCAGGTGCAGCGAAATTCCAGTCCGAACTGGCCTGGCGGGAATTCAGCTATGGCTTGCTCGATCAACAACCGCAGCTCGACCACGTCAATTTTCGCCAGAATTTCGGCCGTATCCCGTGGCGCAATGACGACAAAGGGTTCCGCACCTGGCGCCGTGGCGAAACCGGCTATCCGCTGGTCGACGCCGGCATGCGTGAGCTTTGGCAAACCGGCTATATGCACAACCGCGTCCGCATGGTCTGCGCCTCCTTTCTGGTCAAGCATTTGCTGATCGACTGGCGGCGCGGCGAACAATGGTTCTGGGATTGCCTGCTCGACGCCGATCCGGCCAATAATCCTGCCAACTGGCAATGGGTGGCCGGTTGCGGTGCCGACGCCGCGCCCTATTTCCGTATCTTCAACCCAATCAGCCAGGCTGATAAATTCGACCCGGCCGGCCTCTACCGCGCCCGCTATGTACAGGCTTATCAACCGGCCAATCACAGCCGAAAACAACGCGATCTTTTTGAATCCGAAAGCGAATCACCTTCGCCTCAATCTTATCCACAGCCCATCGTCGACCATGCCTTTGCCCGGCAACGCGCACTCGACGCCTACCAACACCGGGAGCCGTCATGACCGCCCAAATCGACCTTGAAGCCTTACAGGAATTGCTTGAAAAACAATTGGTTAAAGTCGTTGATGGCAGCTGGGCGCTCGACGGCACCGACATGCATGCGCTTTATCTCAAGGAGCATATCCCCGGCGCTGCCTTCTTCGACATCGACGCCATCAGCGACCATTCCACGCCCCTGCCGCATATGGCGCCGACTCCGGAAGCCTTTGCCGAATCCGTTGGCAATATGGGGATTTCCGCCACCGACCACGTCGTCATCTACGACCAGCAGGGCCTGTTTTCCGCGGCGCGCGTCTGGTGGACTTTCAAGCTGATGGGCCACAACAAGGTCCATGTTCTGCGCGGTGGCTTGCCGGCCTGGAAAGCCGCCGGATTGCCGGTTACCAATGCCATACCTGCCGTTGTTCCGACCGCTTACGCGCCCCGCAAAAACACAGGTATGATTATAAATATCAATAAATTATCTGAAGTTCTTGACGACAAAAACTACGCCATTTTCGATGCTCGCCCAGCCGCGCGCTTTTTCGGCGAGGCTCCCGAGCCCCGTCCCGGCCTGCGGTCCGGCCATATGCCCGGCGCTCATAGCCTGCCAACGGCTGACCTGATCCGCGACGGCGCCCTGAAGCCTCGGGACGAACTGGAAGCCCTTTTTTCCGGCTTGAATCTCGCGCCCGGTCAGACCGCAATCACCACCTGCGGCTCCGGTGTGACCGCAGCCGTCATAAGTATGGCCTTGTATGAAATCGGTCATACCCAGGCCATACTTTACGATGGCTCATGGGCAGAATGGGGTCAGACTGGACTCAACACGCCGGTCGTCGCCGGACGTGAATAAATTAAAATCCTAAAACCCAATGGTTAACGCAACATTAACAACGGGAAATCCATATGAATATTTCACTGCAACCCATTGGTTTCGTTGCAAAAGGTCGGGCGGAACCGATTGACGATAATTGGGGTGAAGAAATCTCGCTGATCGAACTGGATGTCCGTGTCTTGGGGCCGGATGCGCTTCTCGGCCTCGATCAGTTCTCGCACGCCGACATCCTTTACTGGTTCCATCACCCGGCTGCCGAAACCGTGCACACCAATGCCCGCCATCCACGCGGCAATGCGGACTGGCCGAAAGTGGCATCCTGGCGCAACGCGCCAAGAACCGGCCGAACCGTCTCGGCCTGACGACCTGTCGCATCCTCAAAGTCGAAAAGCTCACCCTGACGGTCGCCGGCCTCGACGCCATCCAGGGCACGCCGGTGCTCGATATCAAACCCTATATGTCCGGCTTTGCGCCACGCGACGAAATCCGCGAACCCACCTGGGCCCGCGAACTGATGGACGGGTATTGGTAACTGGACAAATCACCGGCCCGGCGATAGACCCGCATAGGTTTCCGGACACGTAGCTCAGCTGGATAGAGCAGCTGCCTTCTAAGCAGCCGGTCGGGGGTTCGAGTCCCTCCGTGTTCGCCATAAACGAAGAGGCGCATCCGTCGGATGCGCCTCTGTTTTTTCCTAATGCGTCCAGCTTTGCTTGCGGTTGAACGCGAAATTATCGGCATAGGCCTTGATGATCTTCGGCGGCGCTTCCGGCTCGATTAGCCGGAACGGAATACCGTGGTGCTCAGCGTAGGCGATGGCCTGGTCGCGGGTCTCGAAGGTCAGGCGGATCTGGGCGTTCATGTCGGCCGAAGACGTCCAGCCCATCAGCGGATCCGGCGTGCGCGCCGAACGCGGCTCGAATTCCAGCACCCACTCGTGGGTCTTGCCGCGGCCCGATTGCATGGCGGTCTTGGCGGGTTTGAAAATACGCGCGAACATGGTGTCTCCTGGCCGCGGATTCGAACGGCTTGGCTTTTGTTACTACAAAGGCTTAGGACGGCCAAGGGGTTTTGCAGGTACGTAGATGGCGGATCGCAGCGGCTTTGTCTTCTACGGTGCGGGGCGAGAGGATTGGCTCCGCGCAAGCGCTCCGCCGAACTCGGCGTTTGCAAGCAAACAGCCTCGTTTCGAACCAGGAGGCGCGAAGCCGTCTCGACCCAGACATTTAAAAAGGGTGGCCCAAGAGGGGCCACCCTTTTTAAATGGTCGGGGCGAGAGGATTCGAACCTCCGGCCTTCTGCTCCCGAAGCAGACGCGCTACCAGGCTGCGCTACGCCCCGACTGATTTTAAGGTCCCTTGCGCCGAGCTGTCCAGTTGGTCGGGGCGAGAGGATTTGAACCTCCGACCTGCTGCACCCAAAACAGCTGCGCTACCAGGCTGCGCTACACCCCGACACCAAGGTCCGGCCCATAACTGGACAACCCAAGAGGCGCGCTTCTTGCCACTTTCGCCCGCGCCTGGCAACCCCCCGCATTGGAAAATTTGGTGTTTTCCGCCGGTGCGGTCTATCGGTTGTGGAAAAAGGGATGCTGGACCACGTCACCGGCTTTCAGGCCCAGCTTGTCGCTCAGTCCAGCGGCAATTTCCAGCACGCCGGTGGCCTGGCCGTTCGACGGCAATGGCGTCTGGTCGAACGGCTTGGCGTTCTTCTGGATCGACACGATATGGCCGTCCGAGCCGATATAGATGATATCGAGCCCGATCAGCGTGTTCTTCATCCAGAAATTCCGCTCGTCATTATCGGGAAATTCGAACAGCATGCCCTGGCCCGGCTTGAGCGCCGTCCGGCACATCAGGCCCTGTTCGCGTTCGGCCTCGTTGCTGGCGATCTCGACCGAAAAATGCGACTTGCGCGTTTCCGAGGCGATTTCAAGATCCTGCGGCGGCGAATAGGGTTCCAGGTCCATGCTCTGGCACTCGGCCGGCGCATTTTTGTCGGGTTTGGCAGCCTTGAACAAGGTCGACGGTTTCGCCGACATAGCGAACGACGCGCTCGCCAGCACCGCCGACATCGTGACCAACCCGGCCAAACGCCACATCTGAGCCCGCACCCGTCCCATCTGGAATCTCCCTTAAGCCCTGAACCGGCGCAGCTTTATCGCCGGCCGTGGCGTTTTCAAGGCAAAAATGTACAGCGCCCATCGGCGGCACAAAAAACGCGGACAGCCCGGGCTGCCCGCGTTTTTGACTCTCACCGGAAGCGGACGGGTGTCACATGCCGTCTGCTGTCTGGCGGATGATTTAGGCCAAGGTCTTCGGATGGACTTCCGTGACCACCAGCCCCTTCGGACCTTCGCCGAAGCGCACCATGATGGTGTCGCCCTGCTGAACGTCCTCAAGACCATAGCGGCGCAAGGTCTCGATATGGATAAAGATGTCGGTCGGATCCGAACCGCGCACCACGAAGCCATAGCCCTTGGTGCGGTTGAACCATTTGATGGTCGCCGCTTCGAGGTCGCCGACGCGCACGCTTTCGTTCAGCACGCGCGAACTGCGTGGCGCGTGGTCCATCCGCTCCGAACGCGGCATGACAGGAGTTTCCGGGGCGGCGTCGATCTGTTCGATCTGGATGACCTGCCACCCCTTGGTTCGCTTGGCGATCCTGCATTTTATCTTGGCGCCTTCGTGCGCGCTGTCGCGCCCGATATCACGCAAGCTGGAGATATGGAGGAGGACATCCCGCATTCCGGTTTGACCTGCGTCCTGCGGAACGATGAAGCCATAGCCCTTGGCGGCATCGAACCATTTCACATGACCTGAAATCGCTACTAATTCTTCGGTCTCGTTTTTATTATTATAATCAAACAAACTCATAATCCTCACCGTGTCGACAAAAACGCTCTGTGACAATCGATATCATAACATGGATATCTCAATTTGGGAGAGCAAAATCAAAAATAATTCGCATTAAATGCGAATGTTAAGCTAAAAAATCGCTTTTTGCGAGCAAATTCGTCATTTGCTTCACTTTGTGATCACTAATCTCGTTAAAAAAGGTGTGGATAAGCCTGTGCACACCTGCGGGAGACAGCGATTCGGGCCTGGCTGAGCCGGAAATATCTTGGCAGTCCCTAGGGGAGTCGAACCCCTCTTTTCAGGTTGAAAACCTGACGTCCTAACCGATAGACGAAGGGACCGCGTCAAGAGGTGCGCTCATTAGCCAATTCATTCCGGCGGCGCAAGGGCTATTTATGAAATATAACGGCGAAATGGCTGGAAACCTATCCACCTGCCGCCAGGGCCATGTCTTCGATCTCGAACTGCACGCCGTTGCGGCCCATATAGTCGTCCGCCTTCAACCGCCCCAGCACGTGCACCGTCCCCGCCGGCCGCAACAGAGCGTCACCCAAAGGCGTCCCCTCGGCGCGCCAGGCAATACCCTTCAGCTTGAACCCCGACGCGTCGCTGAGTTCGCAGCGGACATGGCCGCCCTTCATCACCTGGGCGAAGCTGATCCGGATATCGGCAAAGGCGATGACGGCCTCCGGATTGCCCTGGCCGTAAGGCGCCAGCAGGTCAAGCCGGTCATACAGCGCCCGCGATGCCGCCCGCAACGACAGGATGGCGTCGATTTCCACGGCCTCGACCTGGTCTTCGGCGGCAACGTGATCGCGCACATACTTATTTATATAGGCGCGCAACTCAGGGATGCGGTCGCGCTCGACGCTCAGACCGGCAGCCATGGCGTGGCCGCCGCCCGACAGCAGCAGTCCGGCCTCGAACGCTGCGCCGACAGCTTCGCCAAGATTGACGCCAGCCTGCGACCGTCCCGACCCTTTACCCATACCGCTCACTGGATCGAGACCGATGACGATCACCGGCTTGCGCCAACGTTCCCGCAGTCGTCCGGCGACGATGCCGATCACGCCCGGATGCCAGTCGTCGCGCGCCACGATCACGACCGGATCGTCGGAAGGATAAAGACCTTGCGCCTCGGCGACGGCAATCGCCTCCTCCAGTACTTCGGTCTCGACATCGCGGCGCTTGCGGTTCAGGTCGTCCAGTTCCTGCGCAAGGCTTTCCGCTTCGGACGGATCATCGGTCGACAGCAAGCGAACACCCAGGTCGGCCCGGCCGATCCGCCCGCCGGCATTGATGCGCGGGCCGATGACAAAACCCGAATGGAAGGTGCTCATCAGGCTCACCGCCCCCTCAGCGCCGTCACCGGCGACCTTCATCAACGCCTTGATGCCTGGGTTCTTTCGTTGCGACATCACCTTGAGGCCCTGCGACGCCAGCGCCCGGTTGAACCCGGTCAACGCCGTCACGTCACAAATGGCTCCCAGGGCCGACAGATCAAGCCACTGCTTGAGGTCCGGTTTCTCCCGCCCGGCAAATAACCCGCGCTTTTCAGCCTCGCGATTGAGCGCCGCCAACACGACGAACACAACACCCGCCGCCGCCAGGTTACCCTGCGCCGAGGTGCAACCCGGCCGGTTGGGGTTGACCACGGCCCGAGCCTGCGGCGGATCCTCGCGCATCAGGTGGTGATCGATCACCACCACATCCAGCCCTATCTCCGCCGCGTGCTGCAAAGGCTTGTGCGCCATCGCCCCGCAATCGACGGTGATGACCAGATCGAAGCCCTGCCGCTTCAGGCTGTCGAAGGCGGCATTCGATGGGCCGTAGCCTTCGGTCACCCGGTCCGGCACATAGACGAACAAGTCGCGGCCCATGGCGCGAAACCAACGCACCAATTGCGCCGCCGAGGTTGCGCCGTCGACGTCATAGTCGGCAAATACACAGATTTTGGCATCGGCTTGCAGCGCGTCGAGAATGGCCGCCACCGCCCGGTCCATATCGAGGAAACAGCTCGGATCCGGAAACAGCGCCTTGAGGGTTGGATCGATGAAATCGGCCAGCCTTTCCGGTTTTACCCCCCTGCCCGCGATCATCCGCGCCAGCGGCTCGACGAATTCCGGCTCGACCCGGTTCATCAGGCCGAAGCGATGGGTGACATCCCGCAAGGTCTCCGCCGTCACGCCTTGGGCGGCCATCCGCTCAACCCAGCCACGCCCGGTCAGCGACCGCGTCACATTCAGATAGGGCGGTGCGTGAGAACGAATTTTTTCGATGCTGTCCATCGGGACGATATAGCCGCTTTTGCGAGTCGAGGCAGCAATTTATCCCCGCCGCCAAACGCAGTCCTATGCTCATAAACATGGAAAACGACATCACACCCGAACAAACCGCCGTCCTGCGCCGTAGCCAGAAGCAGCGCCTGAAGGACCAGGCCGAAGCCCTGCTCAAGGCTTATGAGGGGCTCGACGCGCCGCAAACCTTTGCCGAGGTCGACCGCGCCGCCAAGGCCCTCATGTCGATCAACAAGGCGATCGACCAGATCCACGGTCCGGAGCCGGAAACCTCGCCCGAGGAAGCCGCCGTCCTGCCGACAAGCGACGACACCCTGGCGCCGATCTATGCCGGCGTCTACCGCCGGCTGGCGCGGATTGACGAGCGTCTGGGCAGGACATCCCTCTATACCCAGGTGGCTGCTGAACTTAGCCCTTGAAGGGTCGGCGCATCGACAGCTTGCGCACCGTGTGCGTCTTCGAGATCATCACCAGGCTTTCGGTGGTGACGAAGACTTCGCCGCGCGCCGTCGTCTCCTTGTTGACCCCGCGCAGCAGTGCGCCGTTGGTCACGCCGGTGGCGATGAACACCGCTTCCGAGCTGACCAGGTCGTTGAGATCGTACTTGCGGTCGAAATCGGTCAGGCCAAGGCGTTCCGCCCGGCCGCGTTCGTCATTGTTGCGGAACAGCAGCCGGCCCTGAAACTGGCCGCCGACGCATTTCAACGCCGCGCAGGCCAGAACGCCTTCCGGCGCCCCACCCGACCCCAGATAGATGTCGATGCCGGTTTCCGGCTGGGCGGTATGGATCACGCCCGCCACGTCGCCGTCGGTGATCAGATGGACGCGCGCTCCCGCCTTGCGCAGGCCGGTGATGATAGCGTCATGACGCGGCCGGTCGAGCACGCAGGCGACGATTTCCGACACCTTCACCCCCTTGGCCTTGGCCAGCGCCCGAACGTTCTCCTCCGGCGACGCGTCGAGATCGACGATACCGACCGGGTAACCCGGCCCGATGGCGATCTTCTGCATATAGGTATCCGGCGCGTGCAGCAGGCCGCCCCGCGGTGCGAAGGCGATCACCGCCAAGGCATTGGCCATCGCCTTGGCCGCCAGCGTCGTGCCCTCCAGCGGATCGAGCGCGATGTCGATGGCCGGCCCCTTTCCGGTGCCGACCGTCTCCCCGATATACAGCATGGGCGCTTCGTCGCGTTCGCCTTCGCCGATGACGATGCGGCCGTCCATGTCGATGGTGTTGAGCGCCGAGCGCATGGCGTCGACCGCGGCCTGGTCGGCGGCCTTTTCATCGCCGCCGCCCACCTGGGCGTAACAGGCGATGGCCGCCTCTTCGGCGACGCGGACAATATCGAGACTCAGGTCGAAATCGCGAGCGGAAGACGCCGTTTCTTTTTTTAAATCAAGCGATTCTGGCATAATCTTTATCTTTCTTCGAGACACCCGTACGGGCGCCGGCGCCCTTCAGGCGGCGCGGCGCGACCCTAGCAGGATGTTTTGCGGATGAACAGCAAGCATTCCCTTGCCCGTCGGCAGGCGATCAGTTGGCGATCGGTGGCGGCGCCGCCTTGGCGCGCATTGGCGCGCCAAGGCTTTCCAACAGATAGGGCGGCAGCGGCGCGTGGACCGGCGGTTGCTTTGCCGGCTGGATCTGGGCCAGCATCGCCGCAAC
>CAYULN010000214.1:0-6242 GCA_964445605.1 uncultured Caulobacteraceae bacterium
TTATACTCGGCTGTTCAGGGTTGACGAGGACGGGGAATTCGGATGAGCAGGAAGCTCCTGTTGTGGCTAATGGCCCTCGTGGTCATCATCCCGGCGCTGATCGGCACGGGCTACTACATCTATTGGGACCAGTACAAGCGCTACGCCCCCGTCACCATCACCCACAACCAGGCTGAAATCCAGGCCCTGCTTGACAAGGCCGACTATGTCTCGCCCGGCCGCAATAGCCAGCAGGTCCTGTACCTGATCACCTTCCGGTCGTGCGTGCCGTGCCGCGCCTTCGAAGAGCAGGAATTCCCGAAGTACGACGCCGCCGGCATCGATACCCGCGTCATCGTCTTCGCGCCGGCCGACGTGCAAGGCCTGAAAAAGACCACGGTGGCCGAGCGGTCGACGATCGCCGAACTGTGGCTGAGCCGCAAATGGGAGTTCTACCAGGCCTGGTTTTCGTCGAGCGACGCCAACTGGAAGGCCGAGGGCCTGCCGGTGGCCGACAACGACTTCGCCCGCAGCGCCGTGGTGTCGGCGTCGCGCGACTTCACCAGCCAGCTCCAGCCGTACCTGGCCGCCAACAAGGTGCCGACCACCTATCCGCTGGTGATCTGGCGCGACCAGAACAACATGCTCAAGGTATGCAGCTGCACGGACGCCAAGGCCTACCACTTCATTCGTGAGGATCTGGGTGCGCCGTCGAGTGTCGGCGCCAGCGGTGGCAACATGTTCCAAATCCCGTCCGGTTTCTTCCCAACGGCCGGCAGTGAATCGTCGGCCGCGCAGAAGGAAGAGGCCAAGCCCGCGCCGCAACCCGCGCCAGCTCAGCCAACCCCGGCGCCGCAGCCGGTCGCCGCGGAAAAGGCGGCCAAGCCGGCCAGCGGCTATCGCACTGATTTCGGTCCCGACGACAACTAAGGTTATGACTATGCGGGCTTTCCTGTTGGCCGCCGCTTTACTGGCTGCGGGAAGTGCATCCGCCGAAGGTTTACCGCCCGGATACGCCTTCGCCCCCGCGCCAGCGGAGGCCTTGGGCAAACAGGTGACCGAGGGTTCGGGCCTGGCCTATACCGACGCCAAGGGCTGGTACCGCCTGACCTATGCCGCTGACGCCAAGGCGTTCGACGATGGCAAGAGCGCCAGCTTCGCGGTGACCACCGACCTGGGCGCCGAGGTTCAGCTCAACCTGTCGCGGGCGCCGTTCAATCCGCCGGTCATCGACGTCAGCTTCGACCAGATCCAGGCCGCGCAGGTGCATCAGTTCGATCCGCATTCCGACATGGAAACGCAGCTGGCCGAGCAGACGGTCAAGGACCGGCATATCATGATGCTGGGCGGCGGAACCGCGAAGCCGATGCGCATCGCTGTCTGGGTCATGCCACAGCCGGACAATTCGGTGCTGTGGCTGGGCGTCGCGGCCGGCAACAAGGGCTTCCTGGTGATCAATGCCGCCGGGCCAAACGTGCAGGCGGTCGAGGGCTATCTGAAAGCGCACCTGCAGATCGCCGAAGGCTTTGTGCGCTAGGCTCCGGCCTCCTCAGTCTGTTGCACACGCCGGGCCTTTTCCGGCGGCGGCGGTTCGGTCAGACCTTGTTCCAACAGCGATTGCGGCGTCGGCAGGGCCTTGGGCTGGCGGCCCAGCAGGACCTTGACCATGCCGATCAGCGGCGCGCCATAGACCCCCCACAATGTATCGTACTGCGCGTCATAGGTGGCGCCCCGGCCGATGCCGAAGGTCAGGGGCTCATCCTTCGCCGGGATGACGGCCGTACCGAACATCCAGTCCCACAAGGACAGCTTGTTGCCCATGTTGTGGTCCCAATGCTCGTATTTCGCACTATGGTGAAACTGGTGCATGTGCGGGCTCATGACGACGCGGTCGAGCGCGCCGAAGCTGACCGGGAACTGGCTGTGGCGCAGGGCGTCGAGGACCAGCGTCGTGCCGATCATGTTGGCGGTGGCGAGTAGCAGCATCAGGGCCGGGATGTCGAAGCCATAAAGGAACACAGCAACGCCGGCGGGCAGGCTGACCATGATCGCGGCGCCGAGATGGTCGATCTTGTCACCGAGCGGATGCATGCGGGCGGTGGTCAGCGGCGACAGGAAGGTGGCCGAATGATGCACCTTGTGCAGCTCCCACAGGCACTCGATCCGGTGTTGCAGGTAGTGGGTGTAGAAATTGGCGAAGTCCCCGGCCAGGAACAACAGTACCGCACAGGTTACGATGGCCGGGAATCCGGCGTGCCACGCGACGTGATGCGGGAACAGGTCGCGTAACAGCCATGCCACGCCGCCGGACAGGGCCAGCAGCACGATCATGTCGCCGACGGCCAGGACGCCACGGATAAGCTTGCCGGCGAAATACATGACGATGTCGATGCGGCTCGACTTGCTCTTCCAGCCGTCGACCGGAAAGCAATAGGCCAGGAAAGCGAAGAAGGTGAAACGGCCGCGCTGACGCCAATATTGCCAGCCAAAGCTGATCAGCGCCGCGCCGAAAAAGGTGGCCAGGGTGGCGGCGAACGGCTCAAGCGCCTGCCAGTGGCCGGCCAGCCAAGCCGTGGCTTTCGGCAAAATCGAGGAGAAACTCCCGCCTACCTCAGTCATCGCATCCATGTCCCCTAGCGCGGGACGCGTGCGCCCCTTACGGGGGTTGCTGCAAAAAACGCGCCGAGATCCAGGACCGGGCGGTAACGGAAAACCCCTCCGGACGCCTGTCCGGAGGGGTTTGGTTGTACCGTTATGATCCGATCTGGAGGCTTAGGCTTCGCTGTCGGTCGCCGCGTCCGGGTTGGCGGCCGGTTCGGCCGAGGCCATCTGGGCGCGCAGGTCGTCGCCCTTGGAGCCGCGTGTTGAGCTCTGCGAACGTTCGACAATACGGGCCGACTTGCCGCGGCGGTCGCGCAGGTAGTACAGCTTGGCGCGGCGGACGACGCCGCGGCGCTTGACTTCGATGGATTCGATGATCGGCGAGACGAGCGGGAAGACGCGTTCCACGCCTTCGCCGAAGCTGATCTTGCGGACGGTGAAAGTTTCGTTGATGCCGGCGCCGGCGCGGGCGATGCAGACGCCTTCGAAGGCCTGGACGCGTTCGCGGTCGCCTTCCTTGATCTTGACGTGGACGCGGAGGGTGTCGCCGGGTTGGAAGGCGGGGAAGGTCTTGCCAGCCTTGAGCTTGGCGACTTCTTCGGCTTCGATCTGCTGAAGCAGGTTCATATGTCTATTCCTTTGTTTAGGGCTTACTCTTTGCGAGCGCCTTTTGCCTGTAAGTTGGAAAGATAGGCCGCCCACAGATCGGGCCGCCGTTCCTTCGTCGTCGCCTCTCTTTGCTTTTGCTTCCATTCGGCCATCTTTTTGTGATCGCCGGACAGCAGCACTTCGGGGATGTCGAGGCCCTCGAACGAACGTGGCCGCGTATATTGCGGCTGTTCGAGGAGACCATCCTCAAAGCTTTCGTTTTCGAGGCTCTGCGCGGCTCCGAGAACGCCCGGAATAAGCCGCACCGTTGCCTCTATGGTCACCATCGCCGCCGCTTCTCCGCCCGCAAGGACGGCGTCGCCGACGCTGATTTCCTCGAATCCGCGGGCGTCGAGCACCCGTTGATCGACCCCTTCGAAGCGGCCGCACAGGACGATCAGTCCCGGAGCGGCGGCCCATTGCTTGACTTTCGCTTGGGTCAGGGGTCGGCCCCGGGCGGACATGTAAACCTTTGGGCGATCGGAATAGTCAATCGAATCAAGGGCTTTGGCGATGACATCAGCCTTCAGCACCTGACCCGGCCCGCCGCCCGCGGGGGTGTCGTCAAGAAAGCCGCGCTTATCGCTCGAAAAGTTACGAATGTCCAGTGTTTCCAAGGCCCAGAGGTTAGATTCTTTCCACGACGTGCCGATCAGCGAAACGCCGAGCGGGCCGGGGAAGGCTTCCGGGAACATGGTGAGGACGGTGACGGTGAACATCTGGCGGCCCTAGCACGGACCTGTAATGGGGTGAAGGGGCCTGTGGCCCCTTCCCTTTAAAAAGATAAAAAGCCGAAGGGGCCCCTCTTCGGGGCCCACTACGGCTTTTTATATTCTAAGGCGAGGGGTCGCGGACCCCTCGACCCCGTTACATAGCCGTTGCTTGGCCGCCGGATTTCCGCCACATCCCCGTTCAAAACTGGTATAACCGCCAAATCACTCGGGGAGACCACCATGAAGCACAAGTTCCTGACCGCCGCCATCCTGTCGGCCGCCGGCATCGCCACCGCCGCCCTGGCGCTCGACGCCGCCGCCACCATCAAGGCCCGCCACGACTTCTTCCACTCCCTCGGCGGCGCCTACAAGACCGTCAACGACCAATTGAAGTCGTCCACCCCCGACCTGACCGCCGTTCGCGCCGCCACGGCGCAGATCGCCACCCTGGCCCCGCAACTCCCCAGCCAATTCCCCGCCGGCACCGGCCCGGAAGCCGGAGTCAAGACCGGCGCCAAGCCGGAAATCTGGACGAACGCCGCCGACTTCAAGACCAAGGCCGACGGCCTGGCCACCGCCGCCGCCGCCCTGAACAAGGCCGCCGCCGGAAGCGACGTCGCCGCCATCACGGCCGCCAGCAAGGACCTCGGCACCGCCTGCAAGAACTGCCACACCACCTACCGCAACCAGGACCACTAAAACGTGGCGAACGCCGCGAAGGTCAAGGTCTGGGACATCTGGACCCGCCTGTTCCACTGGAGCCTGGCGGGCCTGATCGCGTTCGCCTGGTGGAGCGTCGAAAACCATCACCTCGACTGGCATAAGATCGCGGGTTCGGTGATCGCCGGCCTGCTGGTCTTCCGGTTGTGGTGGGGCGTATTCGGCGGCTCGACGGCGCGCTTCGCCGACTTCGTCAAAGGCCCCGGCGCCATCTTCAGCTATCTCGGCGGCAAGAAACCCGTCACCCTAGGGCATAACCCGTTAGGCGCTCTGAGCGTCCTGGCCCTGCTGCTCTCCTGCGCCGCCGTGGTGGGGTTCGGCCTGTTCGCCTCCGATACGGACGGCCTGGAATCCGGACCCTTCGCCAGCCAGGTCAACTACGACCAGTCCGTGCTGGCCGGGACGCTTCATGGCTACGCGTTCGAAGCGGTCAAGTGGCTGGTCGTCCTGCACCTGCTGGCCATCGCCTATTATGCCATGATCAAGCGCGAACCGCTGCTAGGCTCGATGATCCACGGGCAGAAGCCGGCCACCGAGGGCGACCGGACGTTGAAGCCGGCGGGCATCTTGTCGACCCTGATCGGCCTGGCGCTCGGCGCCGCCACCACCTGGGCGCTGATCAAGTTTGGCGGTTGAAATCCCCCACCCATTCCGCGTAAAATAGGCTGAGCGCGTCAAGGGCGCTTCCGGTCCGCGGGCAGGGATTTTCCCACCTCCATCAGAACGTCCTCCGACGAACCTTCCTTTCAGCCCGACGCGGACCCAGGGCGCACCCGAAAGGCGTTCGTGACCATGACCGAAACTCCACTCTCCCCGACCTCCAGCTATAATCTCGAATTCTACAAGAAGCAGGCCAAGGCTTTGCTGAAGGCCGCACGCGCCGGCGATCCGGCCGCCAACGCCCGGCTGAAACGTTATGGCGACCATGAAGAGCCGGCCCTGCACACCGCCCAGCGTGCCATCGCCCGCGAACAGGGCTTCCTGAGCTGGCCAAAATTCCAGGCCTTCATCATCGAATCCCGGCTCGATATTCAGGGGCTGGTAGCGCGGTTTGTCGATGCCGCGACGTCGGACATCGCCCGGGCGCGCGATATCCTGGCCGACCATCCCGACGTCGCTACGGCGGGAGTCTATCCGGCGTTGGTGCTCGGCAATTGGCAGCGCGTGGCTGAGACCATCGAGGAAGACCCGGACTGGGTGACCGAGAAATCCGGCCCGGAAAATGTCGAGCCGCTGGTCTATGTCTGCTTCTCGCGCTTCGCCCACGGCCGCAGCGAACGGGCGCCGCAACTGGCTTTGACGGCGCGGCTGCTGCTGTCGCGTGGGGCCGATCCCGACACGGCGCTCGAAAGCGAGGACGGAAGACTGTCGTGCCTTTATGCCGCGTCCGGATTATTGAACAACAGCGAACTGACGCAGTTGTTGCTGGAGGCCGGGGCCGATCCCAACGACGGCGAGTCGCTGTATCACGCCACCGAGCATCGCGACCTGACCTGTCTGAAGCTGCTGCTGGAACACGGGGCGCGGGTGACCGGCAGCAACGCCATCAAACACATGCTCGATTCCGAAAGAGCCGAGGGC
>CAYULN010000215.1:0-6204 GCA_964445605.1 uncultured Caulobacteraceae bacterium
AAGGCATCCAAGGCGGCGGCGATCGCCTGCTTGTCGGCGACCGAAAAGTCGATGCCCTGCGCCTGCGCCCCATCGCGCAGGGTGGAGTCGTAAAGATAGATGCGTTCACCCATGGCCCCATCTATAGGCGGCGGGTAAAAAGATCAATGATTTTAAGCCCGAGGGCCGGCCTGCCGGCTTTTTCTTTACCCCGCGGCGTCACCTTTGCGTACCCCGGCGCGCAGAAGCGGCAAATTCCGGTCGAACGACAGCTTGAAGACCAGAAAGACCTTCAGCCATTCGTCGGTGGCCGCCCGGTAGGTGGCCAGGGCGCGCAAGTAGATTTTGGCCGTCTGGGTGTATTGGGCCAGGAGCTGCGCTTCCGCGGCGTTGGCGCCGGCGATATGCAATTCGGCGTTTCTCAACAGCAGCGTCATGGCCGGATAGATCGAAACAAAAGCCTGCTCCCGGTCCTCCGGCCGAAGATCGGCCAGGTCATTCATGCCGATGACCATTTTTTCGATGGCGACGTCCGATTTGGTTTCGACCGGCATGCGCGGCTCCTTACCTGGGAGGTATTACAGGCAACAAAGGCCTCGCTCACCAAGATAAGATGTCGAGAGACTGATTAGCGGATTCCGCCAAGTCACTTACGGACGCATCGTTCCGGCACGAAGCCCCGGTGCATTTTTTTTGATAATAGCAAGGCTATCTTTTTTTTTTGCATTAAATTTCGGGCCTGCCTGGTTAAATCTTGATAAGTCCGCGGCAATTTCTCCCGGCAAAAACGGATGGACGCCGCCACCCGCCCCGGATAGTCTCAGCCGCAACCAGCGGGAGGGTGCGATGATTGGGAAAAGCGCGGGCCTGGCGGTTCTGGCCCTGATACTGATGGCGGCGTCGGCATCACATAAACCGGGCCCGTCGCCACAGGAGATCGTCGACGCCGCGCCGGCTTCGGCCTGGCAGGACGTTCCGGCCGACGACCTCGTCATCATGACCCTGGGCGACGGCCAGACCGTCACCTATCAACTGGCCCCCGCCCTGGCGCCGGTCCACGTCGCCAATATCCGCCAGCTGGTGCGCTCGGGCTATTTCGACGGCGCGTCGGTCCTGCGCGTCCAGGACAATTATGTCGTGCAGTGGGGCCGGCCCGACGAGGACCCGACCAAGCCCACGGGCATCAACGCCAACCCGCCGGCCGAGTACGAAACGGCGTTAAAAGGCGTTAAATTCAAGGCCCTGCCCTATCGCGACACCTTCGCCGTCCAAGCCGGCTACATCAATGGCTGGCCCGCCGCCAACGACGGCAAGGCGGCCTGGCTGGTCCACTGCTACGGCATGATCGGCGTCGCCCGCGACGTCCCGCCCAGCACCGGCGACGCCACGCAGCTCTACACCGTCATCGGCCAGGCGCCGCGCCAGCTCGACCGCAACCTGGCCGTGGTCGGCCGTATCCTGAACGGCATGGATGCCCTGACCGCCCTGAAGCGTGGCACCGAGGCGCTCGGTTTCTACAAGACCGACGCCGAGCGGCTGAAAATCGTCTCCGCGAAACTGGCCAGCGACCTGCCCGCCGCCACGCGGCCGGCCTTCCAGACAATGGACGCCGCAAGCCCGACCTTCGACACCTGGGTCCACGCCCGCGCCAACCGTGACCAGACGTTTTTCGTCCGCCCGGCCGGCACGGTCGACATCTGCAACGCCCAGGTGCCGGTGCGCCGGAAGCCCTAGACGGCTCTAGGCCGTGGCGAACTGATACAGCCGGATCGCCTCATTACCAACGGCGAAATAGGGCTTGAAGGCCTGCGTCCCGGCATCGGTGGTCAGCGCCCATTCGGCCGATCCCGGCGCCGTCTGCGCGACCCGCGCCAACTCCGCCCGGCTGTAGGGCACCATGCGGTCGCCGGTGGCGAATAGGGCCAGTGGCCCCTGCACCACCGCCAGGCGGTTGGGATGCTGCTCGTCCACCGCTTCAAAACGCAGCGGCCGGTCGATAGTCAGCAGGATCTTGTCGCCATTGCTCCACTCCCGCGCCAGTTCGGCGAAGGTGCCGGGCGTCAGGGTCCCCTTCCACATCTCGCCATTGACCGTCACCGCCGTCGCCGGCCCGGCCCAGGCCGGGATGCGCAGGCGTACGGCCATCTTGACCGGCTTGGCGCTGTTGATCGTCAGGGCCACCGCCCCATCGAGCGGATATTGCGTCTGCTGGGTGACCGTTACGCCCTCGCGCCACACCGCCTTGGACGGAATGTACAGGTTGACGTACAGCCCCTTGGCGTCGCGGAAATAGGAGCTGATGCCGTAGTCGGCGGTCAACTGCCCGATGGTGCCCGAGCAGCACGTGCAGTTGCTCTCGTGATAGAACTTGCTGCCGACGTCGTTATAGTCCGAATAATAGAAGGCCGCCCCACTGGCCTTGAGCGGCAGCGCGCCCAGGCTGGCGTTGTACAGCAGCCGCTCCATGGAATCGCCGTAGCGGCTGTCGCCCGTCACCCGGATCAGGTAGCGGCTGAGCTTGTACTGGCCATAGGTGCCGCACGGCGTCTCGAAACTGGCGTGGGTGGTGTTGAGGCTCTTGCCCAGCCCGCCCGATCCCGGCGCCACGAAGCCTTCGTTCGGCCCCCAGCCGCCGGTGGCGTAGCTTTGCGCCACGACCATGCCGAGCCCGTTCTGCGCCGCCTGCAGGTGCTTGGCGGCGCCGTCGTTGAGATAGGCCTGCATCGCCGAATTGAGGGCGTTGAGGTGGCTGTAGGCGTGGCGGCCGGGCAGGACATTGTCGCCGGCGGCCAGCTTGTCGAAATAGGGGGCGTCGAGCAGGTAGCGCCGCGCCAGATCGCGATAGCGCGGCCCGCCGCCACGCGCTGCCGCGATGTACAGGTTTTCCGGCAGGGTATAGGTCTCGTCCCAGGTGAAGGCGGCATTGGTCTTCGGCATGGTGGCCATGTCGGCCGGATTGTTGCGGTCCAGCGCCCGCTCCGGCAGATGCGGCAGCACGGCATCAGTCGCCGGCCCGACCAGGGCCAGGGCTTGCGGGTCCTTGGCGAACTGGTGCGCGTCCAGCAGCCCCATCAGGGTCTTGTCATAGGTATAGGCCGGCAGCGGATAGCCGTCATAGAACTTGGCGGTGATCGTCGGCGCGAACCCGGCCAGCAGCCGGCGCACCTTGGCCTGGCCGCGGGCGTCGCCGCTGACCGCATAGCCGCGCGACAGAGCCGAGACGTACTGGCCGAAGCTGTGCCCCGGGATGAAGCCATGAAAATCGCCGGTCTTCGGATTGAAGGCGCTGTCGAAGTCGTACCAGCCGCCCATCCCCTTCGGCCCGATCGGTTGGCCGGCAGCCTGGCGGAACGGCCGCAGCAGGGCGTCCTCGTCCATGTTCAGCAGGGTTTCGTAGGTCTGGCTGAACTGCGCTTTGACCGGCCCGTCGAGCAGGGTGACCTCGCCATAGCCGAGCTGTTCCAGCGGCGCGCGCTCGGGCTGGACCACGGACGTTGCCTGCGAAGCCTGGGTGGCAGCCGCGCCTGCCATGGCCGCCGCACCGGCGATAAAGGTTCTGCGCCGCATGGAAATCTCCCTGTTCGGATTGGCTGTTATTTGTCGGACAATAATGCGGCGACGGGCAAAAGGCGAGTCCAAATTCGAGCCCCGCATGACCCTCCACGCCTCCGATGACAGCACCGACGTGTGGTTTGAACACCCGTGAAGATCGAAATCAAAAACCTTTCACAGCTTGGCCTAGCTCCCGTACAGGCTGAGGTAATCTATTCCAGGTTGACTTTGTTAACCATTCGCACAACATACGGCATTCAATACCGGGGGCCTTATGAAAAAGCATTTTTTTACCGTCTTGACGGCAGCCGCATTTTTCTTGGGATCGGGATCTACGGCCCACGCCATAACCCTGGGCCTCAAATTTCAAGTCTCCACGGGCTTGGACGAGTCGACCCAGAATTTTATCGCAACCCTGCCGAAGCTTTTTCACGACGAATTTATCGCCACGCTGACGGACGCCTTGCCGATTATTGAACGTGGTGAGGATTATACCTTCAATAAGCTCGACGAAAGCATAGATAAACTGTCGGACGATGCACAATGCGCAGAGCTTACCTTACCGCTCGTCATCCGCGCCAGCAGTAAAATAGGCAGCCATGGGGAGACATATATTACAGACGTTGAAGAATTCACAAAAACAGAATTAGGAAAAATAAATGACCACACACGGCCAGATACAGCTCTAAATCTATACGCCAATATACTTGATACTATACAATCCACGAGATGCCACACCCGCCGCAGCGGGATAACAGTCAACGCGGCCCTAAATCAGCAATACGCTATCGCAGATACTGGAGCTCGGCCTTGGTTATATTTGATAGGTTTAGATTGCGATAAACCGGCCAAATGCTACACCGTCGCTTACGCGCAGCTAAAAAAGACCGTGGAAACTGCCGATCCGCGAGATCGAGCCACGGCGAACGCGGACGAACGGCTAAGAAAACTGCCGGTGCCCGACATAAGATATGGAAATGGGTACATCGTGGCGGACAGAGGGCCGTCAGACCGGAAATTTCACCGCGATGATTTCGAGACAAAGATTCGCGACATCATGGACATCCAATTTGATTTAACGTTGCAGAACTTGAAACGCACGGCGGCAGCCGAAAAGATTCTGCAGGACTACGAAGTCGGCCTTCAGGTAAATGAGTCCAAATTTCAATCTGTAAAAAACGCCTGGGACCACGGTCCCTCGACCGCCCTCAGAGAAAACTTCAAGGTGCCCGACGGCACCGCGCCTGTCCTGGTGAAATGGCTGCAATCGGTTGATGTCAAAACGGCGACGGATATATCCGACGTCCCATATATTCGTGACATGGCCGCTCCAATAAACGCCAAGCGAAATGAGCAGCTGGCATACCTTCAAATGATTACAGAACAATATGACGGACGCTTGGCGCAGGTACTGCAGGACGAGGCCGACGTGGCGGCCAAGGCGGCCAAACAGCCTCATCCGAGCAGCAATTCTGAACACCCAATACACAATGATCGGTGAATGGGTCCGCGTAGCCGGATTGCGGCCTCCGTTCGCCGCGACTTTTCGATCCTAATTTCCCGGGCCCCAATCTATCTGGCTGGCGACCAGATCGGCGTCGCTGGCGACAGATAGATTGATGGCCGAAGGCGTGGTTCCGCCAAACTGGATCGAATAGACGCCGCCGGCCAGATTCGCATATTCCCCGGGTGTCGGCGTGATCGGATTGGGCAGTTGGGTGGTCGGCCCATACTGGCGAAAATCCTCGGACGGCTGAGTGCCGACAACCAGCCGCAACTGATATCCGGCGGGAACCCGTATCAGCGCCGGCAACAATTCGATATCGATCCGGACGGTCTGGTTCAGCGGAACCGGCGCGCTCTTGGCCTTGGTAAAGAAGTGGCTCGCACGGATGAGTTTGCCGTCATTGCTGTACCAGCTTGTCGCGGAATCCAGGGCGCGCTGGCTGCCCAGTTGAACGCCGTTCGAAATCCGTGTGGCATGGCCGTCGGGGTCCACTTGGAACAGGGTTGCGCTCAACTCGACGTCCGGCCGGCTGGAGCGGACGAACAGAGTCACGGTTCCCGGACCCGCCAGATTGAGCGGCGTCATCAACTTGCCGGAGTCGAAGGTCAGCGTCGCCCCGGGCCCGTCGGCGGCCCAGATAAGGCGCTGCATGCAACCCGCCGCGCCCGGCCCGCACGCCTCACCGGCGCTATTTGTCAGGACGCCGCTGCTCATCGGGGCGGTCGAGGGCGCCAAATAATAGCTCTGGGCCTGATTGGAGATGGGGAAGGTGGCGGAATCAATCCAGCGGTTTGCCCCCAGCATGTACAGGTGAAAAGGTTTGTCCGTGTGCCACACGCCGGTGTCCTTCCCTTTCAGCCAGGTATCGAACCAGCTCAGCAGGATCGCGTTCAGCGTGTCGTTCTGGTGTTCGGCATGCGTCCAATTGCCAACGATGGCCTGATAGCGATCCGAGACCGGCAGGCCCGGAGCCAGCGCGCGATCGACCGGCCGATGCGCGCCGGCATTTTCGGCGGCGACCTCCAGGTCGATATTGCCGCCGGGAAATATGTCCCGCCAGCCGGATTCGCTTAGTATGGGAATGCCGAGCGAAACGATTTTCGGCATGAAGGTCGTGATATTTTCCGACCGCCAGAAATCGCTGTAATAGGCGTCGTCGCCCGTCG
>CAYULN010000216.1:0-4097 GCA_964445605.1 uncultured Caulobacteraceae bacterium
CGATCCGAAGACCGGCCTGTCGCAATGCGTCTGGGGCCGGGCCATGGGCTGGTGGACGGTGGCTTTGGTCGACATCTACGAGGCGTCGGATGGCTTGGACCCGGCCGGGCGGGCCGAAGTCGCCCGCATCACGCGCGATACCCTGCAGGCGCTGATCCGGGTGCGGTCGCCGCGCGGCCTATGGTACCAGGTCATGGACCAGCAGGCCCGCGAAGGCAATTACGAGGAGTCGTCGGCGTCGCTGATGGCCACCTATGGCCTGTTGAAAGGGGCGCGCCTGGGTATTGTCGGCCCGAAGGAAAAGGGAATCGGACTGGCATCTCTGAAGGCCTGCATCGACACCTTCCTGACGCCGGACGCGTTGAACGGCACCTGTTCGGTGGCCGGTTTAGGCGGCAAGGGGCGCTATCGCGACGGCACCTATGCCTATTATCTGACTGAAAAGGTGCGCGCCAACGACGGCAAGGGCGTCGGCCCGCTGTTCTGGTCGTTGAGCGAAGCGATGCGGGGCTAGTTGGCGGCCCGCTGCG
The DNA here is from genome assembly GCA_964445605.1 of uncultured Caulobacteraceae bacterium. GTDB lineage: Bacteria > Pseudomonadota > Alphaproteobacteria > Caulobacterales > Caulobacteraceae > Asticcacaulis. The sequence goes on from CAYULN010000216.1 coordinate 531, forward strand.
GCGCCTTGGCGTCCATCTTCGTCGCCGCCGTCATGTCGGCGGCACCCTGGGTCGCCTTACCGGTTTTCAACTCGACCATGCCGCGCGCGTATAGGGCGTCGGCGAATTTCGGGTCCAGGGCCAGGCATGCATCGTAATCGGCCACGGCCCGCGCGTAATCCCCCTGGCGAAAATAGATATTGCCGCGCGCATAGAAGGCCTGCGGCATGTGGGGATCGAGGTCTATCGCCTGGCTGTAGTCCTTGAGCGCGGCGTCGTAATTTTCCATGCGCCGGTAAGCCAGACCCCGGTTGTAATAGGCACCGGCATGGCGGGGATCGAGAGCGATGACCTGGCTGTAGTCGGCGATGGCGAGGTCGTACTGTTTCAGGGCGGCGTGGGCATTTCCGCGATTGAAGAACGCATCCCGGTCCGTCGGATCCTGGGCAATCGCCTGGGTGAAGTCAGCGATCGCCCGCGCAAAGTCGCCCTTGCGGCGATAGGCATTGCCACGATTGTAGTAGGTGGTGTCGGCGACCTTTCCGGTCGGCTTTTCGCCCTCCAGCACGGCGGTACAGGCGGCGATCTGCAGGTCCGGGGTGGTGGTGGTGGCGCAGGCTGCCCGCTGGTCGTCAGGGACCATCACAGGCGCCCCCGGCACGGCCGTTTGCAGAAACGCCGCCGCGACGACCATGAAAACCTTCATCATTCCCACCTCGAAGTTTATCCGGCGACGATAGCATCGACTCAATTACAATCCAAGAGTCGACGGTTTTGCCGCTGCCGGACGTTGAGACTAGGATACCAATAAAACATATAATTTCCCCAGGGGTTCCCCATGCGCGCCAGCCACCTCGACCGCCGTTCCTTTTTGGCCCTGGCGGGTGCTACCGCCGCGATGACGGCGCTGTACGCCAAGGCTGCGCCGGCGCAACCCGCCAGCACGGGGGCGACATCGCTGGCCGGCGACTGGCGCTTCGCGCTCGATCCCTCCGACATCGGGTCGGCCGACTACTGGTACAACAAGGTGATGCCGTCGGACTTGCGCATCTCGCTGCCGGGCATCCTGCAGACGCAGGGCTTCGGCGACGAGATCACCGCCGACACGCAGTTCGTCGCCGCCCTGCCGCGCGACATGCGCTGGTACCTGCTGCCGCAGTACAAGGCCTACACCAGGCCCGGCCACGTCGAGGTGCCCTACCTGTCGCAGCCGGTGCGCCACTATCTCGGCGTCGCCTGGTATCAGCGCGACATCGACATCCCCAAGGAATGGGATGGTAAGCGCGTGCAACTGCATCTCGAACGGACGCGCTGGCGCACGGATATCTATATCGACAACAAGCTGGCCGGCAGCAACAGTTCACTGGTCGCGCCGCACGATGTCGATCTCGGCATCCTCAAACCCGGCACGCACCGGCTAACCATCCGCATCGACAACCGCATGCAGGAACCGGTCTACCGTCCCGATGGCCACGGCGTGTCGGACGGCGAAGGCTCGACCTGGAACGGCATTGTCGGCCGCATCGAGCTCAAGGCCACCTCGCCCGTCTGGATCGACGACGCGCAGGTCTTCCCGGATATCGCCAAGATGACGGCGCAGGTCCGCGTCAAGGTCGGCAACCTGACCGGCCAGGCCGGATCGGGCACGGTCAGCGCCGGCGGCGTGTCGGCGCCGATCAGTTGGACCACCGACGGTGGCGAGGCCGTCATCACCGTCCCCATGCCCAAGGCCAAGCTGTGGTCGGAATTCACCCCGGTGTTGCAGACCCTGACCGTTGCCTTGAAAGGCCCGCAAGCCGATGACAGCCGTGATGTCACCTTCGGCATGCGCGAGATCAAGACCGACGGCGTGCATATCCGCCTCAATGGCGAGCTGTTCCATTTCCGCGCCACCCACGACGGCGGCGGCTTCCCGTTGACCGGCTATCCGGCGACCGACGTCGCCACCTGGAAGGCGATCGTCGGCATCTGCAAGGACTGGGGCCTCAACGGCATGCGCTTCCATTCGTGGTGCCCGCCGGAAGCGGCCTTTATCGCCGGGGATGAGCTCGGTTTCTACTTCCAGCCCGAATGCGGCATGTGGAACAATTTCGACCCCGCCGGCAAGATGCTGGCCGTGCTCAACGACGAGACGGCGCGGCTGCTCAAGGCCTACGGCAACCACCCGTCGCTGGTCATGCTCAACGCCTCGAACGAACCGGCGGGCAACTACCAGGATCAGCTGCCGACCTGGGACAAGAAGTGGCGCGACGCCGATCCGCGACGCCTCTATTCGGACGGCACCGGCCGCAACGCGCCGCCGCCGGGCGGCCCGGGCACGCCGTACGCCGCCGACTTCCTGGTCAGCGGGGCGCGCGGCCCGCGCGGCTGGTTCGGCAGCGACTACGAATCCTCGCTGAAGATGTTCCTGCGCGGCGCGGTCGTCCCGGCCGTCGGCCACGAAGTCGGGCAATGGTGCGCCTATCCCGACTTCGCCGTCATCGACAAGTTCGACGGCAAGCGCAAATACGCCGCCTTCCCGGAAGGCATCGGCTGGGGGAAGGTGCCGTACATGCACCCCGGCAACTACATCATCATGCGCGACGCCGCCGAGGCGCACGGCCTGCTCAACCGCAACAAGGACTTCGCCCATGCCTCGGGCCGCTTCCAGGTGGCGTGCTACAAGGAAGAGATCGAAGCAAGCTTACGCACGCCGTCCTATTCGGGGTATGAATTGCTCGACCTGCACGACTATCTGGGCCAGGGCGGCGCGCTGATCGGCGTGCTCGACGCCTTCTGGGAAGAAAAGGGCTACGTCACGGCCGGCGAGTTCCGGCAGTTCAACAACACCACCGTGCCGCTGGTTCGTCTCAAGGACCGCGTCTTCACCAATGACAAGACCCTGACGGCCGACGCCGAACTGGCGCACTACGGCCCCGCGGCTCTGGCGTCGGTGACACCGGTGTGGCGGATCGTCGACGCCGCCGGCAAGACGGCGATGTCCGGCGCCCTGCCCACCCGTCCTGCCCCGCGCGGCAAGGGCCTGGCGCTCGGCACCATCACCGCTGACCTGTCCAAGCTCAAGGCGCCCGCGGCCTACAAGCTGGTGCTCGAACTCAAGGGGACGCCGTTCCACAACGAATGGCCGTTCTGGCTCTATCCGGCGTCGGTCGCCGCCACCGTGCCGGCCGGTGTCACCGTCACCGCATCGTGGGACGAAGCCAAGGCCGCCCTGGCGGCCGGCGGCAAGGTGCTGTTCCTGTCAGGTTCGCCCGACAAGCCGTCGGCCGAGCTGGGCATGACCACCTCACCGATCTTCTGGAACCGGCTGATGAACCCGAGCCGTACCTGGATGCTCGGCCTGTGGAACGACACGTTGCATGGCGCGCTCAAGGGTTTCCCGACCGAGGCCAATTGTGACTGGCAGTGGGTCGACCTACTGCCCAAGACGACGGCGATGAACGTCGACAGCCTGAGCCACGCCCTGCAACCGATCGTGCAGCCGATCGACGACTGGAACCGCAACATTCGCATGGCCATGCTGTTCGAATGCGCCGTCGGGCCAGGCAAGCTGATGGTCACTTCCCTCGACCTGTCCGACACCGGCGT
>CAYULN010000217.1:0-14530 GCA_964445605.1 uncultured Caulobacteraceae bacterium
CGGCGTGCAGCCCCAGTCGGACGGATGGTCGCGCACGTCGTGGGTATACAGCACCAGCCACGAGGACGGCGTGCGGGCGGCTTTTGCCATCCAGTCGTAGGCGATCTGCTCGCCGTTCGCGCCTTCGATGCCCACGGCGGGCGCCTGGTTGAGGTCGCTGCCCGAAGTGATCAGGCCATGGTGCAGGGCGCGCGCCGCCAGATAGCGGTCATTGAGCACGCGCTTGCCGGCCGGCGACACGTCGCCATACGGATAGGCGAAAGTCCGCGACGCCGTCACGCCCATGTCGCACAGGGCGGCCTGGTTACGGGCGATATTGGCCTCGATCTCCGGCACGGGTGCGCGGCCGCAATCGAGGTGCGTAAAGGTATGGCAGGCGATCTCGTGGCCCATCACCGCCAGCGCCTTGATCTCCTCAGGCGTCGTATAGCGGCCGAGATGGCTCTCCTGACCGCACAGGCCCGCGGAGATGAAATAGGTGCCCTTGCCGCCATACTTGCCCAGGACGGCGGCGCCGTTTTCCGCCGCCGACACCGGCGCGTCGTCGAAGCTGATGGTCAGCAGCGGGCGGGACAGGTTCTCAAGTCGGGCCGGCTTGGTCGTCACCACCCGGGCGATGCGCCGCCGCAGCTTGCCGAACAGCGACCGGTCGGCGGAGTAGGGGATATCACTCATTGTCAGACGACCTCGGCGTACAGGGCGGCACGGTAGGCGCGCAAGGACAGCGCGCGCAGTTTTAACGGCAGAAGCGGCGACAATCCGGCGGCTTTCAGGCCGGCGCGCCATACCGGGCGCAAAGGCAGCTTCTTGAGGGCGCGAGCGGCCTTGAAGCTCGGATATTGCGATACGACCGCCGGGTGCTTGGCGATGACTCTGGCGAAGTTGCCGACCGATTGCTCGTACTTGCGCGCCAAGGTTTCCGGCCGGTCCAGGCCCATGTGCGTGGCCGTGTTGTCGATATGCTCGACGCCGTACTTGGCGGCGACGCGCATGCCCCATTCGGTGTCTTCCCAACCCCAACCGGTGAAGTTCGGATCGAAACCCTCTGTTTCGAACACGTCGCGGCGGATCAGCAGGTTGGACGTGAAAACATACTTCTCCGGCGTCAGGGCGCGGGTGGCGGCGTCCAGGCAGTCGCTGTGGGTAGCCATCAGTTTGTGGACGGCGAAGGCGCGATCATCCGGGCACTGTTTCAGTGAGAAGCCGCCGAACACCACGGCTGGCTGGCTGTCGGTGACCGTTAACCATGAATCCAGAAAATCGGAACTGTCCGGCAACATGTCGGCGTCGAGAAACAGGTAGTAAAGCCCGCGCGCCGCCGAGGTCAGGCGATTGCGCCCACGCGCCCGGCCTTCGTTTTTCTCCAGCGTAATCAATTCGCAAGCCAGCGGCGAGGCTTCGATAAAAGCACCGACTTCCGTCGTAATTTCCGGATTTTGCGAACCGTCATCGATCAGGATGATTTCTATCTTGTGCGGATCGCGCGTGGTTAAGGCCTGCAGCAGCGCCAACGGCGATTCCTTGTAGAACGGAATCAGCACCGACAGCTTCGGTTCGGCGGCGGCGAACACAGCGTTGCGAAGCGGTGAGGGTTGGCTCATGCGGCGACCCTCGCCAGCACCTTCTCATAGACCTTCAGGGCCGGACCACGAATGCCATTGAGGTCGAGTAGCCAGGCCAGCGCGCCGTAGATCGCCACGCCGGCGACGCCACGGCTGACCAGCTCCGCCAGGCCGCCCCAGCTCGGCAGCCACGACAGCACGAGCATCATGGCCACGGTGCTCAGGCCGATCTTGGCCAGATCGATCACCGGCACCGGCAGGCGCAGGGTGTTCAGCCCGAGCAGCCACGATCCCGCCAGTCCCATCCCGAAGCTGAGCGCGCTGGCCAGGCCGGCGCCGACCTGGCCCATGCGCGGGATCAGCAGCACATTGAGGACGATATTGCTGATCGCCGGAATCGCCATGGCGACCACCAGCAGCCGCGTCTTCTTGGCCAGGGTGAAGGCTTGCAGGAAATAATAGGTGTTCAGCCCGGAGAACAGCGCCCCGACGGTGATCAAAGGCGTGACGCCCAGGGCGGCTTCGCGCAACGGGCCGCCGATGACCAGGCCGCCGAGCGACGGCGCCACCATGATCAGGCCGCCGACCGCCGGGAACAGGACGAACGCCATGGTCGTCAACTGTTTGCGGGCGGCGGTTTTCAACGCGCCTTCGCCGCCGGATTCCAGCGCATGCACCATGGCGGGCGCGCCGGCCGCGCCGAACCAGATGAACAGCACGTCAAGGATGCGCGACGCCAGGCTGAAGCCGGCATGGTAGGCGCCGGCCTGGGCTTCGCTCAGATAGTGGGCGATCAGGAAGCGGTCGGCGGTGTACAGGGCAAGGGTCAGGATCAGGCTGGCGGCGACCGGAAAACCGTATTGCGCATAGCTCTTGGCGCGGACGGCGTCGAACGTGCCCCGGCCGGCGCGGCCCCAGTCTTCGCGGGCGATCAACGGCAGGCACAGCACGGCGATGATACCGGTGCCGATGATCGGCGACGCGCCCCCAAGGCCGGCGAAGGCGCACGCCACGCCGATGGCGAAGCCACCGGCGGTCTGCACCATGTCGATGATCGAGGCTTGACCCACCCGGCCTTCGGCGCGGCGCTGTTCCTGCACCAGCCGGACCAGCGAACGCGGGATGATGGTGGCCAGCGAATAGCCGACCGCCAGCCGCAGTTCGACATTGCCTTGCCAGAACCACAGGCCGACGGCGCTCAGGGCGGCGAATACCACCACGACGCCAAAGAACAGGCGGTAAACCGTGCCGTAGAGCGCCGGTGCTTCGGTGGTCTGGCGCGATTCAGCGACATAGAAGCGCGCCATGGCCGCTTCCATCCAGGTGAAGAAGAGCGTGTAGATCAGCGACGACACGCCGAACGCCAGGGCGTAACGGCCGTATTCGTCGGGCGACAGCAGGCGGGTGAACACGGTCAGGGTGGCAAAGCCGACGATCCCCTGCAGGATATTGGCCGGCAGGTAGCCAAGCAGACCCTTAAAGAACATCGATATGCTCCTCGATACTCCGAGGCCTTAGGCCTCGGCAAGGGCGACCGCCCGCCGCGCACGTTTGCGCGTGAAGCCTGCGTGGCGTTTGAACGCAAAAAATATTCATCTAGCGCACCGTCTTGGCGTCGCCGAGCAGGCACGGCACGGTCATCAGCATGATGTACAGGTCGAGCCACAGCGACTGGCGCTCGATATATTCGACGTCCCAGGCGATGCGCTTGCGCACGTCGTCGGCATTGTCGAGCGGCCCGCGCGAGCCGTGGATCGCCGCCCAGCCGGTCAGGCCCGGCTTCATGCGGTGGCGCCAGGCATATTCGGCGACCAGGCGCGCGGATTCATCCGGGCCGGTCATCATGCCGATGGCGTGCGGGCGCGGGCCGACCAGCGACATTTCGCCGATCAGGACGTTGAACAGCTGGGGCAGTTCATCGATCGACATCTTGCGGATGAAGCGGCCGATACGCGTGACGCGCGGATCGTTCTTCATCACCTGCTGGGCGGCGGTGTAGTCGGTCATGTGGGTGTACATGGAGCGGAACTTCCACACCCGGATGACCTCGTTGTTGAAGCCGTGGCGGCGCTGGCGGAAAAACACCGGGCCGGGGCTGTCGAGCTTGATGGCGATGGCAGTCAGCAGCATGAGCGGCGCGAACACGATCAGCGCCGCGAGGCCGATGGCCAGGTCCTGGACGCGCTTGTAGCGCGCCTGGGTCTCGTCCGACGAGACGCCTGAGACGCGCGCGATCGGCATGTCGGCGACGCGCGACCAGGCCTGCTGCGCGCCCTGGCTGTCGACGTCGACGAACAGCGACACCTCGTTGGGCAGGATGCGCAGTTTTTCGATCAGGGTCTTGACCCGAGCCTTGGCCGACGTGTCCAGGGCGACGACGACCTGGTCGACATAGGGCGTGATCTTGTGGCCGAGCAGGGCGGCGGTGTCGCCCAGCACCGGCACGCCGGCGACGTCGGCGGGATTGCGCGCCAGCCGGTCGTCGAACACGCCGAGCACGTTGACGGCCTTGGTTTCGATTGCCGCCTTGATCAGCTTTTCGGCGTGGCGGGTGGCGCCGACGATGACGATCGACGGCGTCAGCTTGCCTTCGGCCTGCCAGCGCCGCACCAGGTGCCACCACAGGGTATGCAGCGGCACGAAGAAGGCGAAGCTGCTGACCAGCCAGAAGATCAGCGCCGGCTGGACGTCGTCGTGGCGCGGTGAGAAATGCATCAGGAGACGGGCGGCGATGAAACCGGCGGCGAACACGCAGGCCATCTTGGCGATATGCTTACCGAGACGGGCATTGCGGCCGAAACGGTAAAGGCCGCCGGCGCCGAGCATCCAGTACACGGTCGCCGTCGCGACGATAAAAGGTAGGGTGTCACCCAAAGTGGCTTGCAGATAGCCTTCCGGCAGGGCCGGATGCGGGCAGACCAGGGCGAAGAAGATCAGGGCGAACAGGTCGATGGACCGGAACAGCCCGACGAACATGTCGCCGTTCTTGCGCTCGCGGGCCGATACCAGCCGGTCCGGCCGGAAGGGGCCGCGGCGGTCTGCCGACGACAAGGCGCTGACAACGCGGGAGGAGACGTGGGCATTCATGGCGGCGGGCGTTCTGTCCTATACCGAGACCATTAGCCTATTTGGCTTAGATTTCGGTTAAGGCGCTGCAAGTTTCGCGCCGCAGGGGTGTCAACTTATCCTTGGGGAAGATTTATTCCCCATACAGGGGATTATCGTTATAAAACCGTTATAAACAAACGGTTCGATCAGGCCAGGCCGAGCGCGCTCAGGCCCAGGCGGGTGGCTTCGGTGCGCAGCTTCTTCTGTATCGGCATGAAACCGCCGGCGCCGGAGCCGTCGCAATTGTACAGGATCGCGACCGTCAGTTTCTGGTCGGGCAGGCTGCGCAGATGGCCGGTAAACCCATTGACCCGGCCGCCGTGCGACATCAGGCGCAGATTGTTGACCGTGCCGAGGCCCATGCCGTAGCCGTACTCGAGCGGCTCCTCACCGCGCCGTTCCATAGCCGGTGCGCCGCTCTTGAGCAAGACCGGCGTCAGCATGGCGTTGAGGCTTTGCGGCTTGAGCACCTTGCCGTCGAGCAGGGCCTTGTGCCACAGCACCAGGTCCTCGGTGGTCGAACGGATGGCGCCGGCGCCGCCGATGAAGCTCGGCGACACCGGCACATTGGTGTCGAAGCCGTGCGGCGCGCGGTAGTCGGGACGGTAGCCGCTGCACCCGTTGGCGCTGGTGCAGGTCCGGTCGATGGCGGTCGCGGCCATGCCGGCCGGGGCGAACAGGCGCTGGGCGCAGAAATCGGCGAAGGCCAGGCCAGAGACCCGCTCGACGATGATGCCGAGCAGGGCGAAGCCGGAATTGCTGTACAGCCATGTCGCGCCGGGCGCGGCGCGATACAGCGGCGTGCGGTTCTGGATGATGCGGATGACTTCGTCCGATGTGTAGTCGGTGCGCTGCGCCGTGACCAGCAGGTCGTGGTTCTGGCCGTTGATATAGTCGCTCAGGCCCGCCGTATGGCTCATCAGCTGGCGCAGCGTGACGTCGCCGGCGCGCGGAAACTCCGGCAGGAACTTCGACAGCGGATCGGTGACCGCCAGCTTGCCGTCCTCGGCCAAGAGCAGAATGGCAGCGGCGGTGAACTGCTTGGTGATCGAAGCGATACGGAAGCCGGTCTGCGGCGTCACGGCCGCGCCGGTGTCCAGGTTGGCTATGCCGAAGCCCTTGGAATAGAACAGCTCGCCGTCATGCATGACGCTCAGCGACAGCCCCGGCGTCAGCTTGCGGTCGACCATGGTCTGGCCCAGCGCGGTCAGGCTCGGCCAATCGAATTTCGGCGCATTGAGTGCGACGGGTTTGGGCTTCGCCGCCGGCTTGGCGGCGGGAAGCAACGGCATCCGGCTGTGGATGGCGCTGCCGGCCAGGCCGGTCAGCACCAGCGCGAAGGCGGCGCGCCGGGTCATTACACGGGTTTTGTCAGCGGTCTCGGTCATTAGGCGTACTCAAACTGTCCGAAAGCAGCGGGTCGCGAGGCCCCTGCAAGATTCGTTCCGGCCGTAAAAGCCGGGATGGGCCGGGAAAACCAGGGTTCCGTTCCCGCCGGAAAACGGAACCTAGGTTGAGTCGAGGCTAACCGGGAAATGGTTTCCAAGAGGTTTTTGCAATTGGCCTTCGGGCGGTAAAATATCAATATGACTGGGTACACTTTTCCGTCAGATCGCCTTCGAAATATGATAAGACTTCCGAAGGCGCCGCTTTCGCGCCGCGCAATCCACTGGAAGCTGAGGCTTTTTCCGGTTGCGGAAGCCGCTGGAAGGCTTGAAACCTGTGGCTTGTTCTCAACAGGTGGCTACATTTCTTTTTCGTAACGCGACTTTGCCCTCATGGGTTGCTATGGAGGCATTGTCTTACCGGCGGTTCTATTATTTCAAGGTTTTCGTATGTTGAATGGGGGGGGCGTAGCCCGTCAAACGATCATGGCGCGCCGGCCGCGGCTGCGCATGTATACCGGCCTGTGTGGTCTGATGATCCTGAGCGTGTCGGGAGGGATGGCTTTTGCCCAAACCGCACCGAACGCGGGCAAGGCGCCGGGCGCACAGGCGCAAGCCCCTCAGGCCCCTGCGAAGGACGCCAAACCGCAGGACACCAAGCCGCAAGACTCGAAATCCGCGGCAGGCGCCGCTACCAATGGTGGCGACACCACGACGGTCACGGTCACCGGCCAGAAGGCGCCCAACCGCATCGACCGCCAGAGCTACGACGTCAGCAAGGACCCCGACAGCCAGAGCGGGACAGCCGCGGACGCGCTCAACAAGGTGCCGGGCGTGGCCGTCGATCCGTCCGGCAACGTGACGCTGCGGGGCAATAACACCCAGATCATGGTCAACGGCAGGCCGTCGGCGATGATGTCAGGCGACAACCGTGCCGCCGCGTTGCAAGCGATGCCCTCCAGCATGATCGCGTCCGTGGAGGTCATCAGCAATCCGGGCGCGCAATTCGGTTCCGACAGTTCGGGGGGCAGCATCATCAACATCGTGACGCGCACGGCCCTGCCGGCGGGCGGTTTCGCCAGCGTCAATGGTCGCGTCAATCTGAACGGCGGCGGATTATTGGGCGGAAACGGCAATTTCCATGTGGGAAAATGGACGCTGAATGGATTTGCGACCCTGAACGATACCCTTTCCGACCGGAATAGCGGCTCGATCTACCAAAATTTTAACAGTGCCGGCAACCTGCAGCAGATAACGCAGTCCAACACTCAAAGTCACACCCGTAACCACAGCATCTTTTCCAACGGCTCGATCGAATACGCGGCCACTCAGAAGGACACGCTGGCGCTTCAGTTGACCTATACGCGCAGTCAAAACGGTAGCAGGGGGCCGTCCAACAACGCCAGTTATGACATGACGGGCGCGGCCACCAGCGTTTACAGCGCGGTCAGGGACAATGATCTCGCGTTTGAAACCCAGAGCGCGGACCTGTCGTGGACCCGGGCAGGGAAAAGGACGGGCGAGTCGCTCAAGGTGGATGCGCAATTTACGCGTAACCTGAGTAATAACGCATCGCACAGCGTTACGACCTACAGCCTGTCCAGCCTGCCGGTCAGCCTCGGCACCCGGTTGCAGTCGAACCTCAACCGCAGCGACACCCGAACGGGTATCTTCAGCGTCGATTACAACACCAGCATCGGCGACGACCAAATCGCCGCCGGGGTTCAAGTCAATCACATTGACTATTCCAACGAAGGCGAATTCTTCGGCCCGGATCCGGTCGGAACCACGACCCCGACCCTCAATGCGTTGTTGAGCAACCAGTTTGCCTACAGCCAGACGATCAGCGCCGCCTACTTCACCTACCAGAAGCGGCTCGGTGTCCATTGGACGGTGCTGGGGGGACTGCGGTCCGAAGCCCTGGATCTCGATACCGAACAATTGGTCACGCACGCCAAGACCCATACCCGCTATACCCGGCTTAACCCGAGTCTCTTCGCCTCCTATGTATTGTCGGATCGCGCCCGTTTCCGGTTCAACTATTCGCACCGCCTGACCCGGCCTTATCCCGGACTGCTAAACCCCTCCACCCGCTATCTGGATGATCAGAACGTGGCGAAGGGCGCCAGCAACCTGGTGCCGCAGGAGACCAATTCCTTCGAAGGCGCTTACGAATATTCCTACAAGGGAACAAATTACCAGGCGCGCGCTTTTTACCTCAAGGATGACAAGGTCATCGTTCCGGTCGCCACCTTCATTCCCGACCCGTTGCACGCGGGCAACCAGGTGCTGCAGACGTCGATGCAAAATGCCGGCGTTCGGGAACAGACGGGTATCCAGCTGGTCTATTCGGGCCGAATCGGCAAGAAATGGACAATTGACGCCAACAGCAACCTGAGTGTCATCGATTTCCGCACCGTCAACGTCGCCGGCGCCCAGTCGATCACTTCGATAAGCGGTCGGCTGGCCCTGGGCTATACCTTCGCCAACAATGACAAGTTCCAGTTCACCTACGCGCCCCAGGGCAAGCAGCTGACGGGACAGATCTATCGTTCAGGGTACGGGACCGCGTCGTTGCAGTATTCGCATGACATTATCAAGTCGAAGCTGAAACTGGTCGTGGCCGCCACGGATGTCCTGCGGTCGCAGAAGACGACGACCGTCACCCGCTCGCCTCTGGTCTACAGCACCTCGGTTTCGGCGGCTCAGGCGCCCATCGCTTATATCGCCCTGAGCTACAACCTGGGCAGTTTCGGCAGCGCCGCGCCGCGTCCGACCACGGCGCGTGCGCCCATCATCGTGCAGCAAGGGCCGATAGGTTACTGACGCGACATCACCTGAATATGAAAAGGCCGGAAAACCTTCGAGCGGTTTGCGCTCGAAGGTTTTCCGGCGGTTCAGAAGTCCGGCTGCTCATGACAAGCGATGTCAATCCAAGCCGGACACGATAGGTCTCATGAGGCATCGGCCCCAAGACGCCGATCGTCCGATCTGTCATCAAAGCAGGGCGTTATAGTCCTCAACGGCTTGATCGTAATATGCAAAAGAAATAAGGAGATCAAGGTAGGCTATTTGGTCCTGCAGCACTGCGTTATTATAAGCCGTTCCTTGAGCATCGCAATTGTTGGTGCCCTGCATAAGACAGTCGCTATAGGCTTGATAAGTAGAACCTATTGCGTTTTCTGCATCAAAATAGGCGTTTGTCGCACTGTTGACGTTGTTATTCGCCGCTTCCACGGCGGCGGCGGCGGCATCGATTTCCTGTTGCGTAGCGGCCAATGCGATGTTCGGCGCACCGACGACAAAAAGGCCCGCCACGGCGGCAGCCACCGGAACAGACGCCTTTGCAAATTTGGTCATAGTTTTCCCCTCGTTAAGAATAACGTCTGCGCATACGCTGTGGATTTGCCCTCAAGACAATATTGCCGGTACCGGGCTAGTCCGGATAGTTGCTTGCCGGCATAGTGGCCGGTCTCCCAAAATCAAACTAGAGCAGAAGATTGTACCAATTATCCCAGCATTGGTCGGCGTATTCCCAAGCCGAATTCCGGGCATTGATTGCGCTGTCGTAATCATTCACCGCTTTGTCGTACGCCTCTTGTTGTGCGAAGCAATTGGAACTTTCCGCCATGCAGCTGCTTAGAGAATCACTTGCCGTGGCTAGCTTCCCCAATGCGGAGTCATACGCCGAATCGGCTCTGGACGCGGCGTCGGCGGCGGCGTCGAAGCTGGCTTCGGCGGCATCGATTTCCGCCTGCGTCGGCGGGTCGGCCAATGCGGCGTTCGGAGCACCGATGGCAAAAAGGCCCGCGACGGCGGCAACCACCGGAAGAGACGCCTTAAGTACAAACTTGGTCATGGATTTCCCCCTATAAGGATGGCATTTCATCGGATTGCGTTGGATAAGACGGTTGGATCGGCGCAACGATGCGCCGATACGCTCATAACAATGACTGCCAGTCGGTGTACGAATCGTACTCCGCTTGACTTGCATCACCTAAATCCGCGCATGAATCCAGATAGGCTTGCTCCGCGGCGGCCCATGCATCGTATTGCGCATCGCAATTTTCCATTTCGGGATCACTGTCGCAATTGCTCAAAGCTTCGTCGGCGAGGTATTCGTTCCATTGAGCATCCAGCATGGCTCGGTAGGCGGCGTCGGTGTTGGCTTGAGCCTCCACATATGCCTGGTGCGCCGCATCGATTTCGAATTGCGAATGATCGGCCAAGGCGACGCCGGGTATGCCTGCAATCAACAAGCCGGCGGCCGCGGCGGGGGCCATCAAGTAAAAAGATTTGGCCAACGCTTTCGTCATTTGTACCCTCCTGATTGAACTCGATTTCAATGATGGATCGACTGCGAAATGCAGCCCGAGACCGTCGGAACCGTTAGGCTCCGCTCATCTCAGGTGAGTTTATTGTAGTAGTCGGCGGCTTCGTTCTCCGCTTCCCAGGCGTCCATCTCTGCGCTTACGGCGTTGTCATACGCATTTTCCGCGTCGAACATTGCCCAAAGTTGGTTGTCACAGAAGGAGTCGGGACCGGATTGCAGGCAATCCATATAGGCATATTCCGCATTCGCCATTGCGGTATAAGCCGGTGCGACAGCATTCGCAGCCGCAATGGTGTTCGCCTGAGCCGCTTGAAGGGCTGCGTATGCGTCACCGATTTCGTCGGCATGCGCGGCGCCGGGAACAGCCCCCAACAGCAGGCCGGCGGCGACGGCCGGAAGGATCACGTGGGCGGGATTGAGGGAGTCCTTGGTCATACTTTTCCTCTTAATGGATAAATTTCAAAGCGGTACAGACAGATAGCCGCACGTCATATCACAGCCGATGGCATTGAAAGCGGTTACTTATACAAGCTCAAGAAAACATTGGCCTTTCAGGCCGTCGACGATGTGGAAAGCGCTGCTGAGCGCCCGATGATTCCGACTTAGGAAATCTGGAAATAATAATCCCAATCATCGATAACCGCGCCCTCGGCGTTATCCCGCGCCTCCATGGCAAGGCTATATTCCCACGTTTTTTCTTGCAGGTTCTGGGCGGCGCGATCGAGGTCGCAATTCGGATCGGCACTGCAACCGTCATAAACGTATTGGGCCAGCGTATATTCAAGCTGAGCAAGTTGTTCGGCCTGCTCGGCATCCCACTCGGCATCCTCGGCCGCTTTGGCAGCATCCCACGCCGCCTGCATTTCGGCAGCCGTGTGGTCAGCGAGCGCGACGCTGGGGATACCAGCAAAAACCATTCCGACAACCGCGGCGGGAACCACCATGTATACGGATTTTACCAGCGCTTTCGTCATTTCTACCCCCTCTTGTTGACGTCGATTTTAATAACGGATTGGATGCAACGCGGCCGAGCTTCCGGGCCGGCGTGCGTCGATTGCCTTAGGTCAAGCTGTACCAATAACTGTAAGCGTCGGCCTCCGCTTGAAATGCGGCCATTGCCGCCCATTGAGCGTTATTATACGCAGCTTCCGCATCGTACACCGCCCAAGATTGGGTGCCACAATCGGCGGGCTCGTCGCCATTCAGACATGCGTCATAGGCGCGATCCGCGCTTAGGAGTGCGTTGTACGCCGGAAGAATGGCGCCCTCAGCAGCATTGCTAGTCGCTTCGGCGGCTTTATAGGCAGCCCAGGCGTCGCTGATTTCATCGGCTTGTGCGATACCGGGGACGCTGGCAAAAGCCAGACCGGCCGCCGCGGCGGGAACCATCAAATAAACGGATTTCACCAGCGCGTTCGTCATTTTCACCCCTCCCGATTGAATATGACCAAATCAATTCGCCTCTGACTACATATGATAACAAATTACCGCGCGCAACCTTAATTTGTTTTTTTAAGCAACCTGGAAATGTGAAATTTGTGCAACAGCGCAGAGGCGGCGTTGGGATGCAATCTTGATCAAGGTCTTACCGACGCCGAGCCGGAACCGGATGCCAATTTTACCGGCGGTTTCCTATGTTCGGGTCTGGGGACAGATCCGGAGAATTTTCCCATGCCCAGGATATCCGGCGGCACCAATATGGTCGGCCAAGCCTATGAACCCCAGGTCACGCCTTGGGACCGCGACGATGATGACGTCAGCGTGCTCGGCGGCAACCGTAGCCGCGACCGCTACAGCGGCAACGAATTCGGCCGCGACGACCCCTATCGACACAACCGCCATCATGGCCGAGATCGCGATGGCGACGTCTATGACCGCCGCGACCTGACGCCGACCTACGGCCAGGACAATGAGGGCGAAGACCGAAGCCGTGTCCGCCGCCAAGGCTACGCCCAATACGATCCGGCCCGGCCGTGGGTCAATTTCCGCGAACGGGAACGGGACCAGGCGATTCGTGACGCGCGCTATTCGCGCTATCGCGACTATGCCCGCGACGAGGACGCCGACAGCGACCGGCCGCGCTGGTCGGAGGACCGCTATTCGGCGGATGTCCGCGGCCCGCAGCAGGGCCGTCGTTAGACCTTAGCCCAGGACGTAGGGCGGCGCCGGCGCCGCCACCGGATCGGGCAGCTTGGCGGCCGGAATATCCACCGCGCCTTCCAGCCCGGTGCCGGTCACGTTATGCGTGCTGAGCAAGGGGCCGCTGAAACCGGTCACTTTGATATCCTTCAAGGTGACCTTTTTCATGTTGCCCAGGCTGATCCCCTTGGCGCAGGTGCCGGTGACGTCGGTCAGCGTAAAGCCTTCCATAGGCTTGTCCGGGTGGATATTGACCGCCTCGACCAGCGCCGGCAGGTCGTGCACGCGGATATGGCTGAAGCTGAAATTGCGCACGGTGGGGATGCCCTCCAGGCCCGCCACTGGCACTTCGTCCTGCTTGCCACTGTCGAGGAAGTTCAGGCGCAGGAAGCCTTGCTGGGCGCCGGTGACATCGAGATTGCTCATGCTGATGTTCTCGATGAAGGCGCCGCGGCCGGGACGGCTCTTAATATAGATGGCGAAGGTGCGTGCGCTCAGGCACTTGCAGTTGTCGACGCGGACATTGCGGATGCCGCCTGACGTCTCGCTGCCGATACCGATGCACGCCCAGTTCTTGTCCTTGAAGGTGCAGTTGGTGATGGTCACGTCGTCAGTGGTGCGCAGCAGCGTAAAGCCTTCCTCGCCGCGCCCGGATTTGAGCGAGATGCAGTCGTCGGCCGTGTCGAAATTGCAATTGTCGATGACGACCTTCTGGCAGGAATCGACGTCGATGCCGTCGGCATTGCCGTTGACCGTCATGTTGCGGAAGCTGATGTTCGAGCAATAGACCGGGTGGATCGACCACATGTCGTTCTGCTGGGTGAAGAGGCCGTCGAACTGCACGTTGCTGCACGCGACTGGTTCAAGCAGGGCCGGGTGGCGCACGCCGGTGGCGCGGTCGACGCGGCCCTTGATGTCGGTATTGCCGAGGATCTTGCCCTTGCCGACGACGGCGATGTTGTCGGCGTTCATCGCCGACACCAGGCCGAGATAGCCCTTGATCCACTTGCCTTCCCAGCGCACCTGGGTCAGCGGGTAGTCGGCGAGGTCCGGCGAGCCCTGCAAGGTCGCCTGTTCGTCGAGGCGGAGCGTGGTGTTGGCGCCCAGGCGGATGGCGCCGGTCAGGTAGGTCCCGGCGGGCACCAGCACCTCGCCGCCGCCCAGCACGGCGCAGCGGTCCAGCGCCATCTGGATGCCGGCGGTATCCTTGGTCGCGCCGTCGCCGGTGGCGCCGAAATCCTTGACGTTCAATTTGACTGTTGGCAGTTTGACGGGCGGCTTGGGCGCGGCCGTTGAGGCGGGCGCCTTGGTCGCGCTGAAAGCGGGCAGGGCGGAGGGCAGGGCCGCCATCCCCAGTCCGGCGGCCAGAAGGGTACGGCGGTTCGGCATGTTGTTATCTCTCCCTGAGCAGTCGCCTAGTGTTATCGCCTGCGGTTGTGTCCCGCAATCCGTTGCTCAGATTAAACGCCGTTCCGCCGCCGATCCGTTCAGTAACCGCCGATCACCGGCAGAATCTCGCCGGTGATGTAGCTGCCGGTCTGCGGAGAGGCCAGGAAGACATAGGCCGGGGCGATTTCCTCGGGCTGGGCCGGCCGGCGCATCGGCACCTGCTCGCCGAAATGGGCCACCCGCGGCGCTTCCTGGTCGGCCGGGTTGAGCGGCGTCCACACCGGTCCCGGCGCCACGGCGTTGACCCGGATGCCCTTCGCCATCAGGTTACCCGACAGCGACCGAGTGAAGGCGTGGATGCCGCCCTTGGTTATCGAATAGTCGAGCAGGTATTTCGAGCCGTCGATGCCGGTGACCGAGCCGGTATTGACGATGGCCGCGCCCGGCTTCATCTGTCTCGCCGCCGCCTGGGCCATGTTGAAATAGCCGTAGAGATTGGTCTTCAGGGTGCGGTCGAAATGATCGGCGGTCAGGTCGTCGAAATCGACCGTGTGCAACTGGAACGCCGCATTGTTGACCAGCACGTCCAGCCGCTTGAACGCGGCCACCACCTG
>CAYULN010000218.1:0-3669 GCA_964445605.1 uncultured Caulobacteraceae bacterium
ATCTACGGCGTGTGGCAGAGCGACAATACCGGCGCCGGCAGCACGGACGAGGCTTTAAGCACGCTGAGCAAGGGCCAGGTCGCCACCGTGTCGTTCGACGGCAAGGTCATCGGCACCTTCGACATGAAGATGAAGGGGTTCGCCGCGTCGCTGCTCAAGACCTGCATGGCCGATATCAAGAAAAAGGGCTGATGGAATGAAAACCGTACTCCTGACCGCCGCCCTGCTTCTCGCCGCGCCCATGGCCCAGGCCGCCACGCCCGCTCCGGCTCCGGCCCCGGCGGCGGCACCCGCGCCGCCGCCTCTGCCCTACGGCAAGACGGTGACGCTCGAGCAGGCCAAGGTGGCGATCGCCGCCGCCGAAGCCGAGGCCAGGAAGAACGGCTGGACCATGGTGATCACGGTCGTCGAGCCCAATGGCGCGGTCGTGGCCAGCGAGAAGATGGACGGCACGCAGTACGGCTCCACCGAGGTGGCCATGGGCAAGGCGCAGACCTCGGCGCGCTTCAAGCGTCCGACCCTGTATTTCCAGGAGGCGGTCAAGAGCGGCACGCTCAACTCGATCTTCACCGGCGCCATGGCGCTGGAAGGTGGCGAGCTGCTGGTGGTCGACAACACCATTATCGGCGCCATCGGCGTGTCGGGCGCGGCGGCGACGCAGGACGGCCAGGTGGCGCGCGCCGGCGCGGCAGCCGTTAAATAATCAGGCGGCGCAACCGGCCTTGACGATCCGGCGGGTTGACGCCGGAGAGGTCAGAAGCTTGGCGGCCGGCCGGATGGGACGCGGCACGAAATTGCCGCCGCAATTCGGACAGACGCCGCCAAGCCGCGTATCGACGCAATCCGCGCAAAAGGTGCATTCGAACGTGCAGATCCGGGCCGCGCCGGACTCCGGCGGCAAGTCGCGGTCGCAACATTCGCAGTTCGGCCGGAGTTCAAGCATACGTGCCCCTTGAGTGAGTGGGGAGAGCGCGCCTACGCCCTCCCCGGCATTATCCGGGCTGCGGCACCTGGAGGTTCCCCCGGACAATTGTTGTTCTTTATTGACGACACCCAAGTTGATCTTAGTCGCGTTAGGTTGACGTAAGGTTCATTGCGGCAGGAGGAAGCTTGCCATCGCCGGGCAAAAGGGTATAGATGGCAGGATTGACATCCATCATAAATATCATGCCAAAAGCCGCCCAGTCCCCTGCTCCGTTTAACCGACATGTCTGCGCCCTTGCCTACGACCAGATGGCGCTGTTCGAATTCAGCATCGGCGTCGAGGTGTTCGGCCTCGACCGGCCGTATATGGGCGACGACTGGTACAGCTTTCAGACGGCCAGCCTGGACCCGGCGCCCTTGCATGCCACGGCCGGCGTCTTGATCACCGCCGATGCCGGGTTAGAAGCCCTGGACAAGGCCGGGACGATCATCATTCCCGGCTGGCCGTTCCGCAAGCGCGTGCCGCCGCCGGAGCTGCTCGACACCCTGCGCCGGGCCCATGCTCGCGGGGCGCGGCTGATCAGCATCTGCTCCGGATCGTTCGTGCTGGCCGAAACCGGGTTGCTCGACGGGCGGCGGGCGACGACGCACTGGCGCTATACCGACGACTTCCGCGCCCGTTTCCCGAAGATCGACCTGATCCCGGACGTGCTCTATGTCGACGAAGGCCAGATCCTGACCTCGGCGGGCAGCGCGGCGGGGCTGGATGTCTGCCTGCACCTGATCCGGCGCGACTTCGGTCCGGAAGTGGCCAACAAGATCGCCGCCGGCCTGGTCATTCCGCCGCACCGCGACGGCGGCCAGGCGCAATATATCGAACGCGCCGTGCCGACGGTCTACGAAAGTGACCGGCTCGGGCCGCTGCTCGATCACCTGCATACGCGGCTGCAGGAGACGCACCGTATCGGCGATCTGGCGCGGCAGGCGGGGATGAGCGAGCGCACCTTCCTGCGACGCTTCTTCGAGGCCACCGGCACGACGCCGGCCAAATGGCTGCTGCTGGCACGACTCAATGCGGCGCGCGACCACCTGGAAGCCAGCGACCTGAGCGTCGAGGAGGTGGCGGCGCGCACCGGGTTCGGCACGCCGACCAATCTGCGCCACCATTTCCGCGAACAGCTGGGAACGCCGCCGACGGCCTACCGCCAGACGTTCACGCGCGCGCCGATTCGCCTCGAAGCCTGAATTATCCGGAAAAACAGGGTGGGGAGGATGCGCCTACATCCTCCCCGGTATTACCCGAGCTGCGGCAACCTGGAGAAGGAAGTTCACTCAGATAATTTCGCGATTTGGCCGGCGCGTCAAAAAAAGCGCCGCGAATTTGGAAAAACGCCGTTACGTAAACTTATACACGCCGGACCTGTTGTCCAGTGAATTCGAGGTAATGTTTCCTATCCGGAGTTTTACATCCTCGAAAAAAACCCAGGGCGTGCATATCGCAACTTCTTGATTTTGCAAGCGGTGTCTGACAGGGACTGACAACATGTTAGCTCCTGTCCACGATTTTCTCGGCGGTGTGACCCCAAAGGCATGGGTCGAGGCCGCACCCGGCAATCTGGAGTTGCTGCTGCTCGACCATAAGAATTGCGAGTACAAGGCGGCGAGCAACGCGCTCAATCTGATGGCCAAGTATCAGGAGCGATCAGCCCTGGTGAACGCCCTCTCCCGGCTGGCGCGCGAGGAACTGGTCCATTACGAGCAGGTGATGAAGATTCTCGGCGCGCGCGGCATCGCCGTGCGGCCGATCTCGGCGTCGCGCTATGCCGCCGGTTTGCGCGCCCTGGTGCGGCGGCATGAGCCCGGCATGATGACCGACATCCTGCTGATCAGCGCCTTTATCGAGGCCCGGTCGTGCGAGCGGTTCGGCGCCGTCGTGCCGGCTCTGGACGCCGAGCTGGCGAAGTTTTATTCCGAGCTGCTGGCCAGTGAGGCCAGGCATTTCCAGGGCTACCTGAAACTGGCGCATCTCTACGGCGAGGCCGACGATATCGCCAAACGGATCGCGGTCATCCGCCCGATCGAACAGGCCCTGATCAGCGAACCGGATACCGAGTTCCGTTTCCACTCCGGGCCACCAGCTTAGGCCCGCGTCCTTCGCTCTTGCCCAAGCCGGATTGCCTGCGCATACTCGCCGCAAAAGAGGAGGCGTTTATGCGCAAGGCATTTCTGTCGGCGGCCGGTATTCTGGCCGGACTGGTGGCGTTCACCGTTCCCGCACAGGCGGAATGGGTCAAAAATCCCACCTTCGAAACGGTGGCGCCGCAATTGCCGAAGGAGCTGAAGCGCCCGGCGATCCTGATCCTGACCAAGGCCAATGGCTGGCGCCACGATAACATGCCGGCGGCCGCCGTGGCGGTCACCACCATCGCCCGCAAGCACCACTGGCCGGTTTACGACACCGCCAACGCCGCCGTGTTCAATCCCGAGCAATTGAAACGCTTCGACGTGGTGGTGCTGAACAACACGACCGGCGACCTGTTCACCCCCGATCAGCGCGAGGCCTTCAAGACGTGGATCGAAAACGGCGGCCGGGTGGTCGCCCTGCATGGCGCGGGCGGCACGAACGACCATCCGTGGGCGTGGTACGTCGACGGCCCCAACGGCGCCGGCTTCAAGGGCCACCCCCACAATAAGGACTGTTTCGTCCACGTCGAGGACCCCAAGCACCCCGCCAATAGCGGGCTT
>CAYULN010000219.1:0-11229 GCA_964445605.1 uncultured Caulobacteraceae bacterium
AAGAAGTGAAGTTTCCGGTTTCGGAGATCTACGCGGTCGCGTCGCGTAAATCGATGGGCACAGAGATTTCCTTCGGCACAAAAACCCTGAAATGCCAGGACTTGGAACAGTTCGACTTCTCGAAGGTCGATATCGTGCTGATGAGCGCGGGCGGCGATGTTTCCAAGGAATGGTCGCCGAAGATCGGCGCGGCCAATAATGGTCTTGGGGGCCCCGTCGTCATCGACAATTCCTCGGCCTGGCGCATGCACCCGGACGTGCCGCTGATCGTGCCGGAAGTGAACCCGGACGCTGTCTGGGACGCCAAGAAGAAGAACATCATCGCCAACCCGAACTGCTCGACCATCCAGATGCTGGTGGTGCTGAAGCCTTTGCACGACGCCGCCACCATCAAGCGCGTGGTCGTCTCGACCTATCAGTCGGTCGCCGGCGCGGGCAAGGCGGGCATGGACGAGCTGTGGGACCAGACCAAGGCCATCTATGGCCTCGGCGACAAGGAACCGAAGAAGTTCACCAAGCAGATCGCCTTCAACGTCATTCCGCATATCGATGTCTTCATGGACGACGGCTACACCAAGGAAGAGTGGAAGATGATCGTCGAGACGCACAAGATCCTCGATCCGACCATCGACGTCGTGCCGACCGCCGTGCGCGTGCCGGTGTTCGTCGGCCACTCGGAATCGATCAATATCGAGTTCGAAAACCCGATGGACGAGCAGCTGGCCCGCGAAATCCTGCGCGAAGCTCCCGGCGTCGCCGTGGTCGATAAGCGCGAAAACGGCGGCTACATCACCCCGATCGAAGTAGTGGGCGAGTTCGACACCTACGTATCGCGTATCCGCAACGACCCGACCGTGTCGCACGGGATTTCGCTGTGGTGCGCGTCGGACAACCTGCGCAAGGGCGCGGCACTCAACGCCGTGCAGATCGCGCAGTTGCTCGACGAACGCGGCGTCATCGAGGCCAAAGCCGAAGCTTAAAAGACCTTTCCTTTAAAGTCTGAGAAGCCGGTGGACGCCAAACGTCCACCGGCTTTTTTCATTGTTCTCCGGAGTTTATTCCGTGTCTCCCGCTACCAAGTCCGTCTCGCCCGTCTGGCTGGCCGCCACCTGCTATTTCATCTGGGGCATCGTGCCCCTGTTCTACGTGCCGATCCATGCGTTCGGCGCCGGCGCCATCGAGATCATCGCGCACCGTTCCTTATGGGCGGCGGTGTGGGCGGGCGGCGCCGTGTTCGCCGCCAAACAATGGCCGGATGTGATCGGCGCCTTGCGCGTGCCCTATGTGCGTTGGATGCTATTGCTGAGTTCATTGCTGGTGGCGATTAACTGGGGCGTCTATGTCTGGTCGGTGACCAGCGGCCACACCATCGATGCCGCGCTCGGTTACTATCTGATGCCGCTGCTCAACATGGCGGCCGGCGCCGCGCTGTTCCGCGAGCGGGTGGATAACTGGGGCAAGGCGGCGATTGGACTGGCGGCTGTCGGGGTGGCGATCGAGACGTTCGCCATCGGTCACCTGCCGTGGATCGCCCTGGCCGTGGCGGTCAGTTTCGGCGGCTATGGCATTGTGCGCAAGCACTTGCCGGTGAATGCCCTGGCCGGGCTGTTTATCGAGACGGCCTATCTGTTCCTGCCGGCTTTGATTTACGTCAGTTGGTACGAGATGCACGGCCATGGCCACTTTTTCCGGGCGCCGGGCAATGCGGTGTGGCTGATGCTGACCGGGCCGGTGACCGTGCTGCCGCTGGTGTTGTTTTCCTACGCCGCCAAGCGGTTGCCATTGTCGACGCTAGGCTTCATCCAGTTTATCGGGCCGACCCTGACGTTTGCCATTGGTTTGGCACAGGGCGAACCGTTCAGCGTGACCAGTGGCGTATCGTTCGCCTTTATCTGGTTGGGCGCGGCGGTGTTTGCGTTCGGGGCGTGGCGGAGGTTGAGGGTGGTGAAGGTGGCAGCTTAATCGCCATGGAGCCGGTAGTGGTCGCGATTGGCCATGTGCCAATCGTTCTGCCAGTCCTCGTAGCCAAGCAGAGTACCCTCCATGCGTTCGAGCGTATCGTTCCAACCCTCTTTTTCGAACAATTGCCGCATCAACTCAAAGGCCTCGAAGCGCCATTCTTGTCCAGGCAAAGCGAACAGCACCATGTGAACGTTTACGCCCTGGTTGGTAAAGCGAAGGTCGTGGCGCACCAATCGCCCCTTTTTCACATGCTTCTTAAAGGGCTGGCCGCCCAAATTCACATCTTCGTTCTCGCCTTCGGAATATAGAAAAGCCGCCAAAGGCTTGGTGCCCTTCAGCATAAGCTTCAATTCCCGATTGGTATGTAGCTTATATGGGCGTTTCATGCCCCTCGCCTACAAACACTGATACAGCGTGTTGATCAGCCCAACCGGGCGCGGGTCGCCGATCAAATACGACGACTGCTTGTTCATCACGTAACCGACGCTCAGCTTCTTATCCGGGTCAGCCATGGCGCACGAGCCGCCCCAGCCCGAGTGGCCTACCGCCCGCTCGTTCGGGCCGTAGATATGGATGCCGCGATTACGCAGCAGGCCGGCCGCCCACGACAGCTTGTACGGCAGGACGCGATCCTGGCCGTAGACCCGTTCGCGCGTGGCGTTGGCCAGGCCGTTCAGTGAGATCAGCCGGTCCTTGCCGATAAAACCGCCGGTCGCCACCACGCCCATGAACTTCGCCAGGGCCAGGGCCGTGCCGTGGGCGTTGGCTGACGGGATTTCCATGCGCCGCCATTCCGGCGTGCCGCGCCCGACCACCGCCGAGCCCTTGTCGAGGAAGGCCGACTGCTTGATCGGATCGATCTTGCCCAGGTCCGGCATGGCGGTCGGCTTCTGGATATGGGCGATGCGGGCGTCTTCGCTGTCCGGCGTGCCGATCATCACATCCAAGCCGTAGGGCTTGGCGAAATCGTCGCGCAGGGCAGTGCCGAGGCTGCGGCCATCGGCGCGTTTGAAAATCTCGTTGATCAGGTAGCCGATGGTCACCGGGTGGTAGCCGGACCCCTGCCCCGGCGTCCATAACGGCGCCTGTTCAGCCAGGACCTTGAGCACGGCCGGAACGTCGTACCAGATCGACGGATCCTGCGGCGGTTTGAAGCCCGGCAGGCCGCCCTGGTGCGAGATCAATTGGCCCAAAGTGATGCGCGATTTGCCGTTCGACCCGAATTCCGGCCAGATTTGCGAAACCGGCGTTTCGTAGTCGAGCTTGCCCTTGTCGACGGCGCGGGCCACCAGCACGGCCATCAAGGCCTTGCCGGTCGAGAAGATCGGCGTCAGCGTGTTGTCGGTGAACGGCGCGCCCTGGCGGTCGGCGCCGCCGCCCCAAATATCGACCACGGTTTCCCCCGCAATCACTACCGAGAAGCGCGCGCCGAGCTCCGCGCCGCTGGCGAAATTGGCGGCGAAGGCGTCTTTCACTTTTGCATATTTGTCCGGACAGACGCCGCTGATTTCAACCATGAAAAACCCCTGACTTACCCTACCCGTTTTCCTTATCGCGGCGCCGCGCAATGAGCAACATAAACGCCGCAAAGCTTGCAAATCCGCCGGGTTTGGGTCAGCGTGGCGGTAATAAATATGAAAATTAAAGGGCGGAGACATGCAAATTCACAAAGCGGCGGGCCTGATGCTCGCCATGAGCTTGGCTTTGGCGTCGACGGCTTATGCAAAGGACCCGAACTGGGTGCGGACCATCGGCACGTCGGTGCGCTGGGTCGATCCGGCCAAGGCCGACACGGTCGAAAACCAGACGGTGCGCTTTCCGGTGCGGCTGACGCTGGGCGGCGACACCTTCCGCCTTTCCCTGAGCAACGAGCACGGCCCGGTCGACATGCATGTCGGCGCCGTGACGCTCAGCTATATGGACGGCAGCAAGGAAGTGTTCGTGCCGGTGACCTTCTCGGGGCGGAAGGACTTCATCATCGCGCCCAACGCGCCGGTTTTATCCGACGAAATCAAGGCGCCGCTGGGCAACCAGCAGGTCATCAATATCAGCGTCTATTTCCCGGAAAAGACGGCGCTCACCACCTTCCACGGCGACCGCAATCCGACCGCCGTGTCGGGGCCGGGCGATTTCACGATGACGGAAACAGCACAGTTCCCGACGGCGGCCAGCTTCAAGACGCGGCCGGTGTTTTCGGGGCTCGACGTCGCGGTCGACGGCGCCAAGACCATTGTCGCCTACGGTGACTCGATCACCGATTCCGGCGACGACGTGACCAAGCCGGTGGCGCGCTGGAGCGACGTGCTGGCCGAGCGTTTGATGGGGGCACACAAGCTGTACGGCGTGGCCAATGAATCGATCGGCGGCAACCGCATCCTGCACGAAAACACCGGCACCAATGCGCTGGCGCGCTTCGACCGCGATGTCTTGAGCCTGCCCAATGTCGGCTATGTGGTGATGCTGGAAGGGATCAACGACATCGGCAATTCCGGTTCCGTGGTCAACGGCGAGCAATGGCCGACCATTACCGCCGACGCGCTGATCGCCGGCTACAAGCAGATCGTGGCGCGGGCGCACGAGCACGGCATCAAGGTCTATGCGTCGCAGATCCTGCCGTTCATGGGCGCGAGATATTCGTCGGAGGACAAGGACAAGGTGCGCCAGGCGGTCAATACCTGGATCCTGACGCCGGGCAATGTCGACGGCGTGGTCGATTTCAGCGGCGCGGTGGCCGATCCGGCCAATCCGTTGCAGTTGAATCCGCCTCTGGAGCGCGGCGATCACCTGCACCCGAACGACGACGGCGAACGCGCCATGGGTAAAGCCATCGATTTGAAGCTGTTTAAATAAGCGACGGGTTTGCCTCTTGCTCGGCGTGAGAGGTGAAACACTATTACAGGGACAGATCATGCGCCTTCGCACACTTTCCGGACTGCTGCTGAGCCTTGGCCTTGTCGCCATGCCCGCCATGGCCAAGGATCCCGTCTGGCTGCGCAGCGCCGCCTCGATGCCGGTCGCTTCAGACCCCGCCCGGGCCCAGGCGGTCGAGAACGCCACGGTGCGCTTCCAGGTGCGAATTTCCAAGGGCGGCGAGGCGTTCCGGCTAGTGCTCAGCAATCAGCATGGCCCGACCGACCTGCACATAGGCGCGGCTTCGGTGGGTTATATGAACGGCGGCGTGCAGAAGTTCGCGCCGGTGACGGTGTCCGGCCAGGGCGATTTCATCATCGCACCCAACGCGCCGGCCTTGAGCGATCCGGTCAATGTGCCTCTGGTAGACGGCCAGGTGGTGACGGTCAGCCTGTTCTTCCCCGACAAGACGCCTTTGACGACGCAGCATGGCGGCAATTTGCCAGCACCGATGATGGCGACCGGTAACCTGACGCTGGCCGCCGATTTTACGCCTGAGAGTACGTTGCGCACCCGGCCGGTGTTTGCCGGGATCGACGTGCTGGCCAAGGGTCAGACCATTGTCGCCTTCGGGGATTCGATCACAGATCTGGGCGAGGATTCGAGCAAGCCGTCGCAGCGGTGGAGCGACGTTCTGGCCGAGCGGTTGCTCGCCGCGCATAAGCCGTTCACCGTGGCCAATGAGTCGTTGAGCGGCAACTGCATCCTGCAGGATCGCAGCGGCCTGGGGGCTTTGGCGCGGTTCGACCGCGATGTGTTGAGCCTGCCTAATGTCGGTTATGTGGTGATGCTGGAAGGGATCAACGATATCGGCCATTCCGGCGATGTGGTGAATGGGGTGACGGCACGGGTGATTACTGCTGACGATCTGATTGCTGCTTATAAGCAGGTCATTGCGCGGGCGCATGAGCATGGAATCAAGGTGATCGTGTCGCCGATCCTGCCGTTCAAGGGGTCGAAGTACTATTCCGACGACAAGGAGAAGGTACGGCTGGCGGTCAATGCCTGGCTTGTGGCGCCTGGGAATGCCGATGGGGTGGTCGATTTCGCCACGCCGGTGGCCGATCCGGCCGATCCTGCGCAGTTGAATGCGTCTTTGGAGCGCGGGGATCATCTGCATCCCAATGTGGCCGGGGAGCAGGCGATGGGTGCGGCGTTTGATCTGAAGATGTTTAAGTAACGGGGTTTGGGGCCTATGGCCCCAAGACTTCCCTATATCCAATAAAAAGCCCCGCCCCTTTAGGGGGCGAGGGCTCTTTTATTGGATTTAAGAAAGGTTTTGTGGGTGTGCCGTGGCGAAAGTATAGCTTTCGCCCGCCACTCGGACCCCACACCCCGTTCGTTAAACACCGTCCGCCTCAAACCCCGCGGCCCGATGGCTCCCATCGCAAAACGGCTTGTTCTTCGAATGCCCGCACCGGCACAGCACAACGCTTTCCACCCGCTTCACCACCCGGCCGGTCCCAGCGCAAATTTCTAAATTTCCTGAAATTCGAAGGGGTCCATTGCGCTGCGGATCAACCCGCAAAGGCCCGTCGCGCACCGCCAGAGGATCCAAGCTCACCGTCTCCGGCTCGCCCGAAGCGGCAAAGCCGATGTCATGGTGCGAGCCATCGCAATAGGGCTTGTTCTTCGACGCCCCGCACCGGCAGAAAGTCGCCCGGAACCCAGCATCCTCCCCCGCCACAATTAAAGGCGCATGAATGGCATTGGGCCCATTTTCCCGCACCCGCATCATGTTGACCTGAGGTGCGCATTCATCGGCAATCCGCCCCTTGCCGCGATACCCGATAGCCCCCGACGGACAGGCATGGGCAATCTCAACCAGCAGATCGGCGTCGGTCTGATCGGGATGCAGCCAGGGCCCGACGACATTGGCGATAAAGGTCTTCGGCGCCCCCGTTACACAGAACCGCGAATGAATGCAGCGCTTCATGTCGACCACCAAGGTCAGGTCGCCGCCCTCGACAATCTCCGGCGCGGAATTGCTGCCCTTGGCCGCCGGACCATCCACTTTCACAGGTTCGGGTGCTTGCTCGCTCACAGTGGCCTCCTTCGGCGCGGCCGCATTCAACGCGCGGGTAAAATTCTCAAGCACGGTCGTCAAGGCATCCGCCGCCCGGCTCACCCGAGACGTCGCCTCCAAAGCCCGCGCGCCGTCGCGCAACTCCGCCAGACGATCGGCCAGAACCTTCAGCACATGCGGATGCGAGCGCGGCGCGTTCAATGTCCGCAAGGTGGCGAAACTCACCCCGGCATTGCAGTCGTCGCGCTCATTAGCCTTCATCCGCGCCAGTTCGCGCGCCAGAGGATCGAGCGCCATCATCAGGTCGATGGCCGTGTTGATCAGCAGGCGCTTTTCCGCCACCACAACCGAACCGAAAGCCTGGGCCAGGAAACGCAGCATGTGGTTATAGACGGCGTTGGCCAGGTCGAGCACGCGGCGCGGCTTGTCGCACTCGATCCAGACGCGGTCCTCCGGGTTTTGGATCGGCTTGCGCATCACCGGATTGTGCGCCACCGGATGGGCCGGTTTGAAATCGGGGTCCTTGGCCAATAGCGCGTTGTAAGCCTCGCGGATCTTGACGAAACGAGAATAGTGGCAGGCGTCGTTGCTGGCAGCCGCGCCTTCGCCCTGAGCGACGATGGTGTCGATGGCCTTGCAGGCGGTGGCCAGGTCGTGGACGTGGGTCAGGCCGGTCAGGGTCAGGATGTTGGGGCAGACCTGAAGCGCCGGATCACCGCAGAACAGGGCCGCCTCGCCCATTTCGTTGCTCAGGTATTTCAATCCGGCCTCGACCGAGCGGTAAAGATGGCCGACCGTCAGGTAATCCTGTGCCGACGGCATCAGCTTCAAGCCGCGCAGGGACCGTTCATAGGATGGGCGCTCGTCAAAGCCCTTGCCATCGGGTTCGCCAGAGCCTTCCGGCCGTTCGAGATAGATGAAATGCTGAAGCGTCCGGGTTAAACGGCGCCAGTTTCACCTGAAGACCCGACGGATGATAACCGTTGGCGACCGGGAAATTGGGCCGGCCCAGATGGGCCACACCGCCGAGCGCGTTCAACAGGTTGCCGACCAGGGTCAGGTGGGTCATCTCGTCGATGGCGACATCGACAATGGCGCGCTGCCAGCCCTGGATGATCTTGGCAGTTGCGGCGTCAACGCCATCATCCGGTTCGGTCTTCAGCGACCAGGCGGCATAGAGATAGCAGCACATCAGGTTGTGCTCGATCTCGGCGGCCTCGCTCAGGGTGTCGAGCAGCTGCTCGCGGCTCAGGATAATGATCGGGGGTTCTTCGAAAGCCATGCGCGCCTCCTGACGGCGGCGACCCTAGCACCGCGTCAGGCGTGCCGCTACCGGTTATTCGGCCAGGCTGTCGCGCAGCCATTGGACATAGTCGGCGCTGGCCCAGGCGACTGGTACAGCCAGGATTTCCGGGACGTCGTAACTGTGGTGCTGTTTGACAAAAGCCTCCAGCGCCGGGAGCTTATCGGCGAGCGTTTTGGCGGCCAGCATGACTTCGGAAGCGGTCTCGATGGCACCATGCCAGCGATATGTGCTCTGGATCGGATGGGTCTGGCAACAGGCAGCCAATTTATGCTCGACCAGCAATCGGGCCAGGGTTTGCGCCTCGGCGTCGGAACCGCAGGCGATGGATACGGTGAGAAGGTCGGTCATAGCGCGGCCTTATGTTCTTCCAAGTGAGGCGAAGAGATAGACTTTATCACTTGCTCGCAAACTTGGAGAAATAAAGCCTTCATGCTAGCCTTCTATTGGGAGGACAAGATGCGCAACGCCAAAGCCCTCAACAACGCCATGAAATTCTCCACGATCGTTACCTGCGGGACGGTTTTCGGCGGCTTGCCGCTGTTTAACGAGGTGGTTTTCATTGGAACCAGCCTTTCATCGGATTTGGCCCATAATCTGGAAAAGGAGGCCTTGTTCGTTCTGCTCATCACCGCATGGACATTGGCCGCCGAGGCATTGGCGCAATTCACGCTGAAGACGCCACCTGGTGCACCAGAAGACGGTAGCGCTCTGAAGCTGGCGAAAACGGCGGTTTGTGCGATCCTTTATGCGGCTGCTTTTGGCGCCGCCGCCGGAACCTGGGCGATTTTCCGTTGGCAGGCCGTTGGCCAAGATCTACCGGGATTCGGGAGCGCCTTAATCGAGATATTCCCGTGTTCCATCATGATGTTCGCGACAACCCAAATCGTATCGTCGATTCTGAAACAGTTAACGAGCCGCAGCAAGGCGAGCCTGCCGTAAGTTCATTCGGCAAACGCCTATCGCATTTTTACTCCCATCTGACGATGCTTTGCGGCGGTTTCGCCCTCCCCAGGAGCTTTCGTTATGGGTATCTTTTCCGCGATCAAGGACTTCATCTTCGGCAAGCAGCGTGATCAGCCGATCCCTCCGGCGGTGCAGACCACTGCACCCGTAGCGCCGCCGACGGCGATTGCGCCGGCCACCACCATGGCCACGCCGGCGGCCGTAACGATGGAAAAGGTCGATGTCGCCGCCGTCCTCGACCGCGAACTGGCCGAAACCGGGCAGACGCTCAACTGGCGGCAATCGATTGTCGACCTGATGAAGCTGTGCGGAATGGATTCCAGCCTGCACCACCGCCAGGAACTGGCCAAGGAGCTGGGCTATGACGGCGATATGGACGATTCCGCTGCGATGAACGTGTGGCTGCACAAGGCAGTCATGCGCAAGCTGGCGGAAAACGGCGGGCAGGTGCCGGCGGGTTTGCAGGCTTAGCCGGCCGTCTTGACGATATTAATCAGAGCCATTTTGTCTTGATACTGGCCGGATGCGCACCATGCTGACAGCAAACCAGTTAATGCTACCGGCTCTTCGACGCGGTCTGTAAACCCATCAGCCATATCCCTTCGGACTTCATCGGCAAGAGGCTAAATGGCTTCCGGTACTCCACTAGCGGCAAAATGATCGCACCACATGCCCAAAGCATGACGTTCGTCTTTAGCTCTGACTTGCGAAATATAAGTGCCTCCCGCGTAGTCGACGATACAGGTGTAAAGCGCTTGCATGGTCAGCCCCCTCCGGCGAGACAAGCTCGCCACCTCCCCCGCTTTGCAGGGGAGGAGAATAAAAAACGGCGCCCAAACAAGGCGCCGTTTTCCTTATTCTTCTTACATCGAAAAGTACACTGAGGCCTTTAGGCCGAAGGACTTTTCGGTGAGGTTTAATACCGGTAGTGCTCCGGCTTGTACGGGCCTTCGACCGCCACGCCGATATAGTCGGCCTGTTCCGCGTTCAGCGTCGTCAGCTTGGCGCCGAGTTTTTCCAGGTGCAGCAGGGCGACCTTTTCGTCCAGGCGCTTCGGCAGGGTGTAGACCTGCTTTTCGTAGGTCTTGCCGTTCACCCACAGCTCGATCTGAGCCAGGGTCTGGTTGGTGAACGAGGCCGACATGACGAAGGACGGGTGGCCGGTGGCGTTGCCCAGGTTGACCAGGCGGCCTTCGGACAGGACAATGATCTTCTTGCCGTCCGGGAATTCGACGTGGTGGACCTGCGGCTTGATCTCGTCCCACTTGAAGTTGCGCAGGGCGGCGACCTGGATTTCCGAGTCGAAGTGACCGATGTTGCAGACGATGGCGTTGTGCTTCATGGCGCGCATGTGTTCCAGGCGCAGCACGTCCTTGTTGCCGGTGGCTGTACAGAAGATGTCGGCGATCGGCGCGACCTCTTCCATGGTGCGGACTTCGTAGCCTTCCATGGCGGCCTGAAGGGCGCAGATCGGATCGATTTCGGTGACGATGACGCGGGCGCCGCCGTTGCGCAGCGAAGCGGCCGAACCCTTGCCGACGTCGCCATAGCCCAAGACGACCGCGACCTTGCCGGCCAGCATGACGTCGGTGCCGCGGCGGATGGCGTCAACCAGCGATTCACGGCAGCCGTACAGGTTGTCGAACTTCGACTTGGTCACCGAGTCGTTGACGTTGATCGCCGGGAAGGGCAGGTCGCCCTTTTGCGCCATGGCGTACAGGCGGTGGACGCCGGTGGTGGTTTCTTCGGAGACGCCCTTGATCGAGTCGCGGATGGCCGAATAGAAGCCCGGCTTTTCCTTCAGGTAGCGCTTCATGACCTTGTAGAGGGCTTCTTCTTCCTCATTGGTCGGGTTGTTCAGGATCGACGGATCCTTCTCGGCCTTCGGGCCCAGAACGCACAGCAGAGTGGCGTCGCCACCGTCGTCCAGGATCATGTTCGGATAGCCGCCGTCGTGCCACTCGAAGATGCGGTGGGCGTAGTCCCAGTACTCGTCCAGCGTCTCGCCCTTGGTGGCGAACACCGACGTGCCCTTGGCGGCGATCGCGGCGGCGGCATGGTC
>CAYULN010000220.1:0-17508 GCA_964445605.1 uncultured Caulobacteraceae bacterium
GTGCCCGAAAGCCGGGCCATTGCAGGGAGTCTTCCGATGTCGCGCGTCCGCTGTTCCGTTGCTGTCATGGCCCTGGCTTTGCTCGGCCTGCCGTTACTCGCCCACGCCCAGTCGGCGGCGGAGGGTGAGGCCTTTTTCAAGCGCACCTGTGCCAGCTGTCACACGGTGACGCCCGACGTCCGAGCCACTGCCGGGCCGGGCCTGTACGGCGTGGTCGGCCGCAAGGCGGGCTCGGCCAAGTTCAACTATTCCGATGCGCTGCAAGCGGCCAATAGCAAGGGCACGGTGTGGACGGCGGGTAATCTCGACACCTTCCTGACCGATCCGCAAAAGATGCTGCCCGGCACCTATATGCCGATCACCGTGCCGAACAAGGGCGACCGGGCCAATGTCATCGCCTATTTGAGCAGCCTCAACGGCCAGGCGGCACCGAAACCGGTGGCGAAAGCAGAGCCCGCTACGCCGACGGCCAAGGTGCCGGCCGGCGGCGCCAAGCAAGAACAATGGGCCGACGACGCGCCGGGCAAGACCCATCACATAATCTTCGATCAGTTGCCGGCGCCCTTCGCCGTGCCGAGCGCCAGCAATTCGCCGAAAAAGGAACCGCGCCCGGACGGAACGCTGCCCAAGGTGCCGGCCGGGTTCAAGGTCAGCATTTTCGCCACCGATCCGGATCGTGGGCGTTACATGCTGGTGGCGCCCAACGGCGACATCCTGCTGTCGGTAGGGGGCAAAAACCAGATCAAGATCATGCATCCGGCGGCTGATGGTGAAACGGCGGAGGTGACCGTGTTCGCCGAAGGCCTCGACCGGCCGTATGGCCTGACCTTCTATCCGTCGGCGGCCGATCCGCAATATCTCTACGTCGCGAACACCAACTCGGTGGTGCGCATTCCCTACAAGACCGGCGACCTGAAGGCGACCGGCGTGGCGGAAACCATTGTGCCGCAACTGGCGCCGAAGAGTGGCGGCAGCCATACGACACGCACGATCGTCTTCTCCAAAGACACCAAGCAGATGTTCGTCTCCGTCGGCTCGGCGACCAATGTCGCCGACACCATGGACAAGACGCCGCCGGAAGCGGTGGCGTCGTGGGAGACCAAGAAGGGTCTGGGCGCCGCCTGGGGCGACGAGGAAAACCGCGCCGACGTGCTGGTCTTCGATCCGGACGGCAAGAATGGCAAGATCTATGCTTCGGGCCTGCGCAATTGCGTCGGCCTGCTGGTCTATCCGGCGACCGGCGACCTGATGTGTTCGGTCAACGAACGGGATAATCTGGGCGACAACCTGCCGCCGGACTATTTCACCCGCGTCAAGGCCGGTGGGTATTACGGCTGGCCCTGGTACTATATCGGCAGCCACGAGGACCCGCGCCTGAAGGACGCGAGGCCTGACTTGAAGGGCAAGGCGACGGTGCCGGATGTGCTGATCCAGCCGCATTCGGCGCCGCTCGGCATGACGGTCTATCAGGCGCCGGCCGGGGCCAAGCATGCCTTGCCGGCCGAGTATAACGGCGACGTCTTCCTGGCGCTGCACGGGTCGTGGAACCGGGCGACGCGGACGGGCTCGAAGGTGGTGCGCATCCATCTGAAGAATGGCGTGCCGGATGGCACCTATCAGGACTTCATGACCGGTCTTGTGGTCAGCGACAATGCCGTCTGGGGACGTCCGGCCTCGGTGGCGGTGGCGCAGGATGGCGCGCTGCTGGTCGACGACGACCTGACGGGGACGATCTGGCGGATCTCGCCGGAGAAGTAATTACGCCGTCTCGCCCTTGATATATTTGTAGATCGCGGCGATGTCGTCGTCGCCGAAGCCCGCCTCGGCGGTGGCGGCGAATTCCGACAGCGCCGTGCGGCCGGTCTTCAGGTCCAGGCCCATCTTGCCGGCCTCGGCCACGGCGTAGGTCAGGTCCTTGGCCATCAGGCGGACGATGAAGTTGGGCGTGTAGTCGCCTTTCATCATGCGGGGGGCAACCAGTTTGAGCAGTGGGCTGCCCGGCGAGGCGTTGACCAGGGTCTCGATTGCCTGTTCGCGATTGAGGCTCGAGCCGTCGATCATGGCGATGGCTTCGGCCAGCGACGCCAGTTGCACGCCGCAGACGAAGTTGTTGATTAGCTTGAACAAGGCGCCGCTGCCGACCGGGCCCAGATGGGTGACGCCCTTGCTCATGGCCGCCAGAACGGGGCGGGCGCGATCGATATCCTTGGTGTCGCCGCCGACCATGAAGGTCAGCTGGCCGTCCTCGGCGGCGGCCTTGCTGCCGGTCACCGGGGCGTCGAGGCAGCCGCAGTTTTTCTCGGCAGCGGCGGCGGCCAAATCCTTGATCCAGTCGAGCGACACGGTGCTGGACTCGATGCAGACGGCGCCCGGCTTGGCGACGCTCAAGGCGCCGTTGTCGCCCAGCCACAACGAGCGGGCGGCAGTATCGTCGGCGACCATACTGATGATGAAGTCAGCGTCCTGGGCGGCTTCGGCGGGCGAATTGGCGATGCGGGCGACACCGGCGAACGGCGCGGAGCGAGCCGGATTGCGGTTATGGACGCAGACATCGAAGCCGGCCCCAGCCAGGCGCCGCGCCATGGCGCTCCCCATGATGCCAAGCCCCAGAAAAGCAATTTTGGTTGTGGTCAAGATGGGGCCTCCGCCTTATTCAATGACCTCGAAATCTTTTATTTTGGTTTCATTGACCGTCAGGCCCAAGCCCGGCCGGTTGTCGTCGAGGTTGATATAACCTTCCGTTGGCACAGGCTCGCCGTCGAAGCAATACCAGAATAGCTCGTTGCCGACTTCGACATCGACGGCCGGGAAGAATTCCGCCATGGGCGAGTTCAGGCTGGCCATGACCACGTGGTAGTTGTGCATCTGGCCGGCGTGCGGAATGACCGGAATCGAGTGGGCTTCGGCTAGAGCCGCGATCTTGCGGGCCTGGGTCAGGCCGCCGACGCGGTTGGTGTCGAACTGGATATAATCGACGGCGCGGGCTTCGATCATTTCCCGGAAACCGGAAATGGTGAATTCGTGCTCGCCGCCGGAAATCGGCACGCGGCCGTGCTTTTTCAGCTCGGCATAGTCATGGATATTGTCAGGTAAAACAGCCTCTTCCAGCCAGCGCAGGTTATATTTCTCAAGAAGCGGAATCATGCGCTTGGCGTAGTCGAGGTTCCAGCCCATATAGGCGTCCGCCATGACGTCGATGCCGTCGCCGACGACTTCGCGAACCGTGCGGACCAGGTCGAGGTTCTTCTGCATGCCTGCGGCGCCATCGACTGGCCCCCAGCCGAAACGCAGCTTCATGGCCTTGAAACCCTGGGCCTTGTAACGGGCGGCTTCCTCGGCCAGTTCCGGCAAGGGCATGGCATAGAGGCGCGACGCGTAGACCGGAATCCTCGGTTTGGTGCGGCCGCCGAGCAAGCGGAACACCGGCTGCTTGGCCGACTTGCCGAGCAGGTCCCACAGGGCGATGTCGACCGCCGAGATGGCGATCATGCCGATGCCCTTGCGGCCGAACGCCATGGTCTTGCGGTACATGTGCTGCCACAGGAATTCGGTGTCCCACGGGTCGGCGCCGATCAGCAGCGGCTTGAGATACAGGTCGATGACCTGCTTGGTGATCCTTGGGCTGAGCGCGGCGTTGCCGATGCCGACCAGGCCGTCGTCCGTGAAGATTTCGCAGATCAACCAGCTGTGAAATGTGAACGTGCCCATTGTAGCGGCGCTCAGCATCGGCGCCACGGCGTCCATCGGGTTGGTGCAGAAATGCGGCGGCAGGGGCACGGTCTTGCCGCGCCACTCGATCACGCGGGTGCGGATATCGGTAATCTTCACGTCAGGCCTTGAAACTGAGGGGTTTGAGGTTGGGGATTAGCAGGCAGATCAGGATGAAGCCGGCGATATGCATCGAACCCGTAAGGATCAGCGCCGGTTCGTAGGAATAGCCGTGGTCGCGCAGCCAGCCGACGATCTGCCCCAGCAGCACGCCGCCCATGGCGCCGCCGAACCCGACCATGCCGGCCAGGGTGCCGACGGCGCGTTTCGGGATCATGTCGGTCGGCAGGACCATGATCAGGGTCGACCACGACTGCTGGCCGAAAAAGGCTAGGCTGAACAGGAAGATGACGACGGGCAGCGACTGGCTGTGCGGCGCCCAGATGACCCACGGCATGCAGGCGGCCGACACACCGAGCGCGATTTTACGCGCCATGTTGACCGCGGCGCCGCGGCGCAGCAGCCAGCTCGACAGGCCGCCGCCGAGCAGGCAGCCGACGCCGGCGGCCGCGCCTGGAATCCAGCCGACGCTGCCGGCCACCTTGATGTCTATATGGAAGCTGTCGAACAGGTATTTCGGCAGCCAGAACAGGTAGAAATACCAGGCGCCGTCGCTGAGGAACTTGGCGACGACGATGGCCCAGACTTCCTTGTGCGACAGGAGCTGGCCGAGGCTTAGGCGGGCTTCGGGGGCGGCTTCGTCGGCTGGCGCAATCAGTTCGATGGTCGGCTTCCGGTAGAAGACCGCCCAAACCAGAACCCAAAGCAAACCGACGGCGCCGGTCAGGAAGAATACCCAGCGCCAGGGTGCCAGGCCGCCCCAGCCGGTATGGGTCAAAACCCACGCGATCAAAGGCCCGGCGGCGATGAAGCCGATGGCTGTGCCGCCGTTGATAATGCCCATGGCGGTGGCGCGGTCCTTGGGGTGGAACCATTCGGTGACAGCGCGGGTCGCCGCCGGAAAGCCGCCGCCTTCGCCAATGCCGAGCGCCAGGCGCGAGGCGGCCAAGGCCAGAATGCCGCCGGCAAAGCCATGGCTGGCACAGGCGATCGACCAGAAGGCCATGATCAGAATGAAGCCCAACTTGGTGCCGATCCGGTCGAGCAGCATGCCGCCGCCGAGGTACATCAGGCCGTAGGTGACGAGGAAGGCCGAGTCGAGGCCGGCCTTGACCTGGTTGGAGAAGGGGATGTCGGCCTGGACTGCCTGGATGGCCCAGGGCAGGGTCTGGCGATCGAGATAGCTGATAGCGATGGCGGCGCTCAGGAGAATCGCCATGCCCCAATTATAGGCACTGCTGTTGCCGGATTTGGTCATGTTTCCCACCTCGATACCTCTTTGTGAGGTTTGTTATAGTCGAAAAGGCCGTCACGTAGGCAGTACGCGACGGCGAGTTTTCGTAACAAGGCGGAATCCAGAGAGGAATTCCGGCCGGATATCAGGCCGCCCGCGGGGTTGGGTCCGGGTGGAACCTCAGACGGGTTGCATGACAATCAAGCCTAGAGAGGCTCGATCATTGTCAGGCAATTGTCAAGTTGTTTCGTCGAGCCTTGTCTAGGCCGGCATCAATTGGCCGCCGTTGATGTGCATGATCTGGCCGGTGACGTAGCCGCTCATGCTATTCGAGGCGAGAAACAGCACCGGGCCGACGCAGTCTTCCGGCGTGCCGATTCGCCCCAGTTGCGTGGAATTCTTCATCGCTTCCATGCGCTCGGCCGGGGTCTGGGCATGGAAGGGGGTGCCGATCACACCGGGCGCAATCGCGTTGACGCGGATGCCGCGCTTGGCCAGGTCGCGGGCCATGTGGCGGGTCAGATTGTGCACGTAGGCTTTGGCGCCGGCATAGTGGCCGGACCCCGGACCGCCGCCATCATTGCCGGCGATCGAGCCGACATTGACGATGGCGCCGCCACCCTGCTTTTCGATGAACGACACGGCGGCCTGCGAGGCGGTGATCACCGAACGGACATTGAGGTTCATCACATTATTATAGAGCTCGTCGTCGATTTCCATGAACGGCTTGCGGCCGCACAGGGAGCCGGCATTGTTGATCAGGATATCGAGCTTGCCGAGCTTTTGCGCCACTTCCTCGACCATGCTTTTGGCGGTGGTCGGGTCGGTCAGGTCGGCCTGGACCAGCACGGCCTTGCCCCCCTTGGCTGTGATGTCGGCGACCACGGCTTCAGCGCCTTCCTTGTTGGAACCGTAATGGACGGCGACAGACGCGCCCAGGTCGGCAAAGCCCTTGGCGACGGCGGCGCCGATACCCGATGAGGCGCCGGTAATGAGCACGGCCTTGCCGCGAAGATCTTCAAGCATGGAAAGTCCTTTTAACTTTATTGGATACCGGTATTGCCGAGCTTTTCGGCGTCCGATGGCGAGCCCAGCTCCGACGCCTTGCCCAGCACCGTGGTTGGCGGCAGGCTGCCGGCATGGATGGCGGCGATACGCTTGGCCGAAACCTGCGCGGCCGCGACCAGTTCCTTATAGGGCCGGTCGGTGACGTCAACCCAGCCGATATTGTAATTCTCGCCGTCGAAACGGCCGGAGACCGGCTCGTCGACCCACTGGAACCAGTGCTGGCCGATGACGTAGGGCAGGGTGGCGGCGTTTTCGACATAGTAGCTGTAGGCGACGCCGCGTTCGTGCTGGTTCTCCGCCTGGACCAGGCCGGGCGCCATGCCGTGTTCCGGCGCGCCGATGTGGAACTCGCCGATCAGGATAGGCTTGCCGAGCGCGGCATAGATTTGGTCGAGATAGTCCTTGGGCGGCGACCAGCGGTATTTGTTCAAACTGTAAACGTCGAAGCCGGTGGTCAGCTTGGTGACGTACATCGGCGGAGTGCCGCCAAAGCGGATGCCGAGATTGAGATGGTTCGGATCGTGGCGCTTGACCGCCGTATTGACCACGTCGAGGTAGTGGGCAAAGGCATCAAGCACCAATTGGCGGCGGATGTCGGGCGTGTCGCCGGCCTTCAGGCCATCCTTGAAATGCTCCTGCAGGGCCGAAGGCGCACCGGCCAGGACCATGTCGACCAGCTGGCTTTCGCGCGCCGGCCAGGGCGGCTCGTTGCCGATAAAGTAGCCGATCATCCACGGATCGTCCTTGCGGGCGTCGAGGGACTGCGCCACCGCCTTGTCGATATTGCCTTCGAATTCAGGGGCATAGACGTCTGGCATGCCCATGATTGTCTTGCCGAGCTGTAGGCGCAGGGTCATGACATAGGGGATTTTCTGCGCCGGCGCGCCCGACTGATTGATGACGTCGCCATAGGCGGTGTTGAGCCCCCAGGCGCGCAAGCGGCCATAGGTGTCCGCCGCCCAGCCGGCCTGCCAGGCGTCGCCGTAACGTGCTTTCAGGTTCTCGGCGTGGAAGCTGACGCCCGGCGCGCGGCCGTTCGGACCGGGCGTGTTGGCGGCCGCTGCGGCGGTAGCGGGTAGGGCTTCGAAATAGCCGTCGCGGCCCTTGATCGTCGTGCCCGGCCCCGGGCCGGTGCCGTTGACGCCGTTGGAATAGAACAGGGCGCCGTCGGGATCGACGAACCACCATTTGCCGTCGATCTTCTCGACGCGGAAGAAGCCGGTGGCCTTGGCCTTGCGGTCGGCATAGCCGCCGTATTGATCGGTGGCGATGGGCGGCTGGGTGGTCTTCAGCGCTGTGGTTTCGGCCGTCCATTCCTGCTTCAGTTGGGCGTCGGAGTGGATCTTGTCCGGCCAGTCGACGCGGGCGTACTGGCCGAAGCGATCGACTATGGGTTTGCCGTCGAGAATGGCATCGCCCGGGTCGGTCTTTTCGAGGTGGAGGTTGCGGATTTCCAGCTGCGCGCCCGGCACCGGATAGCGCGCTGTG
Source organism: uncultured Caulobacteraceae bacterium (assembly GCA_964445605.1). GTDB lineage: Bacteria > Pseudomonadota > Alphaproteobacteria > Caulobacterales > Caulobacteraceae > Asticcacaulis. The sequence goes on from CAYULN010000220.1 coordinate 7,619, forward strand.
ACCGTCAGGCCGGTGACGTGGTTCATCGGGCCGTGGCCGCCGGCTTCGATATTGATCCAGTAGCTGTCGTGCGGCTTGTTGACCGTGGCGGCGAGGTCGTTGCCATCGCCCAGGCCGTTGCGATAGAACTCCAGAGGCACCGAGGCGCGCACCCAGACATTCGGCCGGGGATGGATGCGCTTGGTGACCGTGCCATTGTCGCCGTCGAGACCGAGCTCGAAGCGCTGCGACGAGGTCGCCTTCATTTCGAAGACCAGGAACTTGTAGCTGGACCAATCGTCGGGGATATTCGGGGCGATATCCTTCATGGCCCAATGGGTGGTGGAGACCGCCTTGTCGAACTTCGCGGTGAAGGTCTTGTCAGCCGCATGGACGCCGGATGCGGCCAGCCAAAGCGCAGCCGTAAGGGCGAGGACAGATTTAGGCATGAAGACCTCCCTGTTTTTAACCTTATTGCCTGACAATCGGCGCGGCGGCAATGGTTGATTGTGCGCGATCGTGCGCGAAGCCGCGCTCACCCCTGCTGACAGAATTCGGCGGCCCGGCTGTTTAGGGGGGATGGACATACCGGTGTTTCTAGTGTCCTTAGGCGCGCCGGATTTTCAGAGGCTGCCATGGATTCGATCATCTCGATCAAGGGACTGGACAAGACCTACGCCACTGGTCACCACGCCCTCAAAAAAGTCGACCTCGACATCCGGCGCGGTGAGATTTTCGCGCTGCTGGGCCCCAATGGCGCCGGTAAGACCACCTTGATCGGCGCGGTGTGCGGCCTGGTGCGGCCGACCGGCGGGACAATCCTGGCGGACGGTCATAATGTCGTCGAGGACTTCCGCAAGGCGCGCGAAAAGATCGGCCTGGTGCCGCAGGAACTGGCGACCGACATGTTCGTCAAGGTGTGGGATACGGTCACCTTCTCGCGCGGCTTGTTCGGCAAGCCGCCCAATAAGAAGCATCTGGAACAGGTGCTGCGCGACCTGTCGCTGTGGGACAAGAAGGACAACAAGATCGCCACGCTTTCCGGCGGGATGAAGCGGCGCGTGCTGATCGCCAAGGCCCTGGCGCACGAGCCCGAAATCCTGTTCCTCGATGAGCCGACCGCCGGCGTTGACGTCGAGCTGCGCCGCGACATGTGGGCGCTGATCGGCAAGCTGCGCGACCGCGGCGTAACCATCATTCTGACCACGCACTATATCGAAGAAGCCGAGGAGATGGCCGATCGGATCGGCGTCATCAATAAGGGCGAAATCATCCTGGTCGAGGACAAGCACACCCTGATGAAGAAGCTCGGCCAGACCGAAGTGCGGATCGAACTGAAGCAGCCGCTGGATGGCATGCCGCCGGAACTGAAGGGCTGGCCGGTGACGCTGTCGGAAGACGGTCTGACGCTCACCTTGACCATGAAGGGCGAGGCCGGCGAGGAAGACGCCAGCGCGGCGGATTTCATCAAGAAACTGGCGGCCGAGAACATCGACTTCAAGGCCATCGACATGCACAGGTCTTCGCTCGAGGACATTTTCGTTAGCTTGGTGCACGACAAATGAATTGGCACGCCATCCATCAGATCTACACCTTCGAACTGGGCCGCAGCATCCGCACCCTGTTCCAGAGCCTGGCCGCGCCGGTCATCTCGACCTCGCTCTATTTCATCGTGTTCGGTTCGGCCATCGGTTCGCGCATGTCGACGATCGACGGGGTGAGCTACGGCGCCTTCATCGTGCCGGGGCTGATCATGCTGACGGTGTTGACGGAAAGCACGTCCAACGCTTCGTTCGGTATCTATCTGCCCAGGTTCACCGGCACGATCTACGAGGTGCTGTCGGCGCCGGTGGCGGTGGCGGAAATCCTGATCGGCTATGTCGGGGCGGCGGCGACAAAGTCGGTGATCATCGCCTGCGTGATCATGGCTACCGCGCGGATCTTCGTGCCCTATGAAATCGCCCATCCGATTTGGATGGCGCTGTTCCTGGTGCTGATCGCCATCACCTTCTGCCTGTTCGGCTTTATTCTCGGCGTGTGGGCGGACGGCTTCGAGAAGCTTCAGGTGGTGCCGCTGCTGATCCTGTCGCCGCTGGCCTTCCTGGGCGGGACATTTTACTCTATCAGGATGCTGCCGTCGCTGTGGCAGACCGTGGCGCTGTTCAATCCGGTGGTCTATCTGATCAACGGCTTCCGCTGGGCGTTCTACGGCATAGCCGACGTCAGCATGTGGGTCAGCCTGGGGATGACGCTGGTGTTCATGCTGGTGTGCATCGGCATTATCGCGGTGATCTTCCGGACCGGGTACCGGTTGAGGACTTAGCCTTCGGCCAGCAGCTTAGACGCCTGGCCGATATGGTCCTGCAAGGCGCGCAGGTCGTGGGCATACTGGCGGAATTCGTCGGCCACCGTGCCGTCCAACTTTTCCGTCGAGCGCAGGATGGCGTCGGCGGGCGCACTCAGATTATTCCCGCACAGGCGCAGCAATTCAGCCGAAGCCGCGTTCATGCCTTGCAGCGTGTCCAGTTGCCGGCGCACCTCGGCGGCCTCGCGGGCATTGCGCAGGACGTAGGCCAGCTGGTGCGCCAGGACGCGCCAGTTGAGCGGCTTGACGACGAACGAGGTGGCGCCGAGCGCATAGGCGCGGTCGACGGCGGCCATGTCCTCGCGGCCAGTGACAACGACGATCGGCAAGTGTTTCAGCGTGGTGTGGGAGCGGATGTGCTCGATCAATTCGAAGCCATCCATGTTGGGCATTTCCAGGTCGACCAGGGCGATGTCGATGCCGCCCTGTTGCAGGCGTCCCCAGGCGACCAGGCCGTCTTCGGCGACTTCGACCTCGACCTCGGGCGAGGCCAGGTGGACGGTGGCGAATTCGCGCAGGATCGGGTCGTCGTCGGCGACGAGAAGCCGGGCGGGTCCGTAGGAGACGTAAGCGTTCTCAAGACTCATTGTTTTAAAACCGTGCCATGGCCGGGGCCGACGCCTTCGGGCACCGGCACGCCGGAGCCGACGTAATTGGTATTGATGACGAGGGTGGGGCTGTTGCTCAGCTTGACCGACTGGGCGACGATGACGCTCCAGTCGGAGTCCTGCGCGACCGCGCCCTGCGAGGTGACGTCGAGCGTGGCGTTCGGGATGTAGATAGTGCCGAGCAGTTCGCGGACATTGTCCGACGAAATGGTGAAGGTGTTGTGGTTGTCGCGCGTGGTGGCGATCAGGAAGCCGGCGAACGGGCCGGTCTTGCGTGCGGTCAGGCGTACCTTGGCGTGGCCGGTGAAGTTGAAGATCTGTGACGGGCCGAAGATCAGGGTGACGTCATCGCCGTCGATGGTCGAGTTGTCGTTCATGACTAGGCCGCCCAGGGCGCCGATGCTGCCCAGGCCGACGAAATAGTGCTCGCCCGGCTGCAGATGGATGTGCGCCGTGCCGACGGCGATGATCGGCAGGCAGTGCACGCCCGGCGCCAGGGTCAGGTCCTGCTTGATCAATGGGATGGTCAGAATGTTGAGGCTGAGGTTGCAGCCGCCCTGCGGGTTGAGGTTCATGTCGGCGAATGGGTCGGGGATCGGGATGGCGCCCGAATTGCCGGTGGGATTGGCCGGGCCAACGACCTTGCCGGCCGCCTGGGTGCGGTCGGCGGTGATCATCGCCGTGGAGGCGATATTGATGTCCTGATTGGCGTGGATCAGGCAGCCGGGCGCCTTGATCTGCGCGGTATTGGTCAGGTTGATGCCGCCCGAAGTGGTCTGCAGGATGCACAGGGGCGTCTTCTGCAGGGCTTCGGCGGTGGCCGTGGCGTGGATGAGGCCGTCGCCGACATCGATCAGGCCAGACAGCGCCTTATGCGCGACCTGGCCGTTGACGGTGACCTCGCCGTGGGCCTGGTCGATCTTGACCGAGAAGCCGTAGGCGGACGGATCGGAGGTATTGGCGACCTGGGCCATGGCGGCGGTAACGGCCGCTGTGGTGACGTCGGTCTGCATGTCGTAGCTGGCGATCGACAACTTGTTGGCCCCGGCCAAAGCGCCGGCATCGGCGGCGGCCTGAAGCAGCGATTTCTGGTTCGACATCGAGAAGAATTCGAGGGCACCTGTGACGCAGACAAGCAGCGGCACAGCGACCAAGGCGACGGTCATGGCGACATTGCCGCGGCGGTCGGTTACCGCCTCGCGCACCTTTTCCCATAGCCTGTCGATCGGACTTCGCACGCGTACATGATACCGGCGAAGCTTTAAAATTTACCTTAGAGTCGTCGTAAACGCGGCTGTTGGAAAATCGCCGGAAACACGAAATTAAGCTTGATTAAGACGGTATGAACAAGGCATCGCTAGGCATTAAGCCTTGTTAGTGATTCGACCGATGCGCCTCGCGTTTCCTTCTCCGAAGAAGAGCAAATCCGGCAATACAGCGCCCGAAAAGCCTGCCCAGGCAAGGGTTCGGCCCCAGAATCGGCGCGGCTCGATCCGGCAGCGACTGATGCTGCTGGTGCTGGGTTGCGTGCTGCTGTCGACCCTGCCGGTCGCCGGGCTGTTCGTGGTGCATGAGGCCGGACGGCAGGCCAGCGCGCGCTGGTCGGTAATGAAGGCCGCCGCCGAGGTATTGGCGTCGTCGGCGACGGAAGCGGTGCTGACCCATGACGACGCCCGTGCTTTTTCCGCCATCCGGGCGATCTCGCGAACGCCGGGCATCATCTATGGCCGGGTCGAGACCGCCGATCGCCGCGTCCTGGCGGAAACCGGCACGGGGGCGCGATTGCGCAACGACGTGGTTCTCAGCGCCGATACCGCCGATCCCGGCGTGCTGCCTCTGCTGATGACGCGCTCCATCGAGGTCGATGCGCCGGTCAAATATGGCGGCCAGGTTATCGGCACGGTCAAGGTAGTGCACTTGGCCGGCGGTATGGCGGCGTCGCTGATCCAGGCCCTGGCGGGGATGCTGGGGCTGGCGCTGTTCGTGCTCGGCTTCGCGCTCTATCTGTCGCGGCGGATGCAGGCGGCGATGACCAAGCCGCTGCTCGATCTGTCGGCCTCGGTCGACGCCATCGCCAAGGGCGATTTCAGCCGCCGCGTCGAAGCCGCCGGGCACGACGAGATGGGTGACCTGGTCAATGGCTACAATGCCATGCTCGACGCCATCGCCGAACGCGACCGCAAGATCGAGGCGCAGATCGAAGGCCTCGAGGCCGAGGTGGCGGCGCGGACCAGCGATTACCTGGCGGCGCGCGATGACGCCATGGCCGCCAATGCCGCTAAGACCGAGTTCCTGGCCACCATGAGCCACGAAATCCGCACGCCGATGAACGGCGTGATGGTGATGGCCGAGTTGCTGGCGGCGGAAAGCCTGCCGGCCAAGGCGCGGCGCTACGCCGGCACCATCGTCAAGTCCGGGCGCGGGCTGCTGGCGGTCATCAACGATATCCTCGACTTCTCCAAGATCGAGGCGGGCAAGATGGAGGTCGAGATCGCCGATGTCGACATCCTTGATACGGTCGACGAAATCATCGCGCTGTTCCAGGCCAAGGCGCGGGAAAAGGGCCTGGAGCTTGTGGCCATGGTCGATCCGAACGCACCGCGCTTTGCTCGCGCCGACAGCGTACGGTTGGGGCAGGTGCTGGCCAATCTGGTGTCGAACGCGCTGAAATTTACCGAAGCCGGCCACGTCATCGTCCGCGTCGATCCGGACCGCGATCCGGCCTTTTTCCGCCTTGTCGTCGAGGATACCGGGATCGGGATTGCCAAGGACAAGATCGGCAAGATCTTCTCGGCCTTCACCCAGGAAGACCAGACCACCACCCGGCGGTTCGGCGGTACGGGCCTGGGGCTGTCGATCGCTCGGCGGCTGGTGGCGGCCATGGGTGGACGTATTGCAGTGACCAGCGAGCAGGGCGAAGGGACACGGTTCCATGTCCGCTTGCCGGCTTCGGGTGACGAAAAGGCGGCGCCGCCGAAGCTACCCTATGTCCGCACCGTGTCGCTGCTGATCGACGGCGAGGTCGAGAGCGAGGCCTTGACGCAGCGCTTCGAAGCCGCCGGCGCCCATGTCGGCGAGGGCGATGCCTCGCTGATCCTGGCGGATCGCAACGGACGCGAAGGGGCGACCTGGGCCGGGCCGAAGCTGGTGCTGGTCGCCGAGCCCGACGATACCGAAGCCGAAGCGTGGGTGCATGGCGGCCGGGCGGCTTGCGTCCTGCCTTATCCGGTACGGCATCGCGATATCGACCGGCTGATCCAGTTGCTGATCGACGGCCAGCCGTTCACGGCGGAGGAGGCGATAGACCCGGCCGAAACCGTCGATACCGTTTACCCGCGGGCGCGGGTGCTGGTCGTCGATGATGCCGAGGTCAATCGCGAAGTGGCGCTTGAGGCCCTGTCGCGGTTCGCCATTCGTGGCGATACGGCCAATGATGGTCAGCAGGCCCTCGAAATCCTGGCGGAGCAAGCCTACGACCTGGTGCTGATGGATGGCTCCATGCCGGTCATGGATGGTTTCGAGGCGACGCGTTTGCTGCGCGAAGCGGAAAACCCGGTGGCAGTAGTGGCCTTGACGGCGCACGTCGTCGGCCCGGCGGCGCTGGAATGGCGGGCGGCGGGCATGGATGGCGTGCTGCATAAACCGTTCACCCTGGCCGATCTTGGCGTCGTGCTCCGCCAGCATCTGCCGCCGGAACTGGCGCAGGTGCCGGCGGCCCGGCCGCTGATCGTGCGCCCGGAACCTGTGGCCGAAACGCCGCCGGCCGATCTGTCGCTGTTCGACATGGAGACATTGAAGCCGCTGCTGGCGGGCCTGAAGAACGGCCGCAGCGATTTCGTCAATCGCGTCGTCGGCCTGTACCGCAGCCACGCGCCGGAATCAGTGGCGCGCATGGCGGCGGCCTGCCGCAAGAACGATCTCGGCGAACTGGCCCTGGCGGCGCATGCGCTCAAATCGATGAGCCTCAATCTTGGGGCGAGCGCGGTGGCGGCAGCGGCTTCAGGCATCGAAAACGCGGCGCGGGCGGGCCGGGGCACGGCCATGGCCGAAATCCTCGCCGTGGCGGACAAGGCCGACAAGACCATCACCGAACTCGGCCGGATGATCGATGCGCCGAAAACCGTTTCCGGCAATGACTCCGATCAGGCGCTCCTGCAGGCCCTGGAAGCGGATATCGATGCTGGCGCCTTACAGATGCTGTATCAGCCTATCTACGACCGTATGGGCCAGAAGGTGGTGTCGGCCGAAGCACTGGTGCGCTGGTCACGGGCCGGCAACCCGATAGGTCCGGCCGTCTTCGTGCCGTTGGCCGAACGCACCGGCCTGATCGGCAAGATCGGCGCCTTTGCCCGCCGCCGCGTGCTGGAAGAATCGGCCTCATGGGGCCTGCCGGTGGCGATCAACGTGTCGCCGATCGAACTCGACAAACCGGGCTTCCTCGACGGCATCCAGGACCTGTTGGTCGAGACCGGCTACGATCCCGGCCGCCTCGTGCTGGAAGTGACCGAAACCGCCTTCCTCGGCGAACCGGCGCGCACCAAGCTGTTGTTCGAGGAACTGCGCGCCATGGGCATTCGGTTGGCGCTCGACGATTTCGGCGTCGGCTATTCGTCGCTGACGGCGTTGCATCGTTTCCCATTCGATAAAATCAAAATCGACCGGGAATTCGTCACGGCGCTGGATGGCGAGTCGCGGGTGGCGTTGGAGGCCCTGGCCATCATCCAGGCAGTGACCGGCATCGGCCGCGCCTTCGGCATGCAGGTGGTGGCTGAAGGGATCGAAACCGAGACGCAGCATAGTCACCTCAAGGCGGCGGGTATTCATGGCATGCAGGGCTACCTGTTCGGCAAACCGATGCCGGCGGCGGAATTCGCCGCCTTGATCGCCACGGTCGGGTCGTCGACACTCAGTCCCGCTCGTCGCGGTGTGGCATAAAGATTCCGACTTAAGCACGAATCCTTATTGAAGTTTTACACCTACGGCGCGAAAACCCCCTTGCCAAACGGGCCAAGATAAGGCTGGGCGATGGAGGAGTCTCATGACGGACATCATTATTATCGGGGCCGGTTTCGCCGGTCTGAGCGCCGCGCTTGAACTGAAAGCTATGAACGTCCCGTTTCTTGTGCTCGAAGCGGGTGACGCGCCCGGCGGCCGAGCGCGAACGCGCAACTTGCCTTCCGGGACGGCGGTTGACCTTGGGGCGCACTGGCTGCATGGCGAGCATAATGTGCTTGGGGCCGAACTCGACCGCTACGGCATCCCCTACAAACGCGACGAAGGCGGCAAGATGCTGATCGTCGAGGACGGCCGGGTACGCGAAGACGACGGCGAGCGCTTTGATGCCGCCATAGACCACGACAGAGCCCGGCGCATCAAGGCAGGGGAAGAAGCCGACTGTCCGTTGCCCGATCTCGCCAAGGATGAGGCATCGCGCAAACAGTTAAGCGACTTCGCCCTGATGTGGAACGGCATCGACCCGCCGGTACGGCCGTCGGCGCACGAATTCCTGACCGATGAAAATACTCCGGGCGGGCTGCAGATCGAAGGCGGCATGGGGGCGCTGATCCGCAAGATGGCTCAGGAGGTCGGACTGGAAAACATCCATCTGCGCACGGCGGTTCGCAAGATCACCGAGCAGCCAACTGCGCCCGACGGCGAACGCGTGCGTATCGAGGCCATGGACGGTTCGGTGTGGACGGCGCAGCGGGTGATCTTCACCGCCTCGCTGGGCGTGCTGAAAAGTCCGCTGATTGCCTTCAACCCGCCGCTGTCGCGTGATTTCCACGAACATCTGGCCGGGATCGCCATGGGCTGGGTGAACAAGATCGTCGTCGAGCTCGATCCGCAGTTCTTTACGGCGCACGGCATTCCGGCCGACCTGAGCCTATTGTTGCTGGACGGTGATCCACCGCATTTCTGCCATGTGCGCAGCGCCGGCCAGCCGGTTATCCAGCTCTATATTTCCGGAAAACAGGCAGAGATGGTTGAGGCTTTTTCGCCCGATGAGGCATTGGCTTACGTGTCGCGGCGGTTGGCCCCGGTGGCGGCGCTGCAGGGCTTCGAACCGCACGTCGTTTCCGCGCCGTTCGTGTCGCGATGGGTCGCCAATCCCTATACGCAGGGGGCCTATTCGTCGTGCCTGCCAGGGGCGAAGCGGTCGGGACCGTGGATGGAAGGCGGTATCTGCTTCTGCGGCGACACCTTCGACGACCGTTTTCCGGCATCGGTGGCCGGTGCGTGGCGGTCGGGCAAGGCCGGGGCACGGCTGAGCGTCGAGGCGCTGGCGACCAGCCAACAGCCGGAAGAGGCTTAAATCGAGGCTAAGATCGCCGCGACCGCCAGTTCGGCGATCTCCAGGTCTTCCTCACCGGCCAGGCCGCTCAGCGCCACGGCTCCAGCGCATTTGCCGTCGATCATGACGGCGGCGCCGCCGTCCCAGCCGACATAACGGTCGGAGCCGTAGTAGGCCATGACGGCGTCTTCGCTGCGCACCTTGCGGCCGACTTCGCCACTGCCGCGTCGCGTGCGGGCGCTGGTATAGACCTTGTTGGTGGCGATCACCGCCGAAGGCAGCGAGGCGCCGTTCATACGCCAAAGGGCGATCAGTTCGCCGTGCCGGTCGCCGATCGCGATGGAGGCGACTTTGCCGCGCTTTTTCAGTTCGGCGACGGCGGTGTCGATCGCCAGGCGCGCTTCTTCTTCGCCGAGTTCGATATGGGATTGCATGGCCCTGCCCGTAAAGGCGTCGTGGAGGGCTGTCAAGCGGCCGGGTGCTTGATCTCATGCGCCTCGATGAGCTGCATGGCCTCCTGCGGGCCGGCGGGGCCGAGGCTCTTGAAGGCGCGGCCTTCCATCAGATTGTAGGACAGGAAGAAGTGTTCGATCTCGGCCAGGCGGCGGAGGGGCAGGTCGCGGTAATGGTTGAATTCCGGCGGATT
>CAYULN010000221.1:0-5781 GCA_964445605.1 uncultured Caulobacteraceae bacterium
CCGGAAGGCCGAGCCCTCGACCGGCGCCGCCACCGGCGGCGCTGCCGGGACGGCGTTTTCCGCCTGGATATCGGCCAGCCATAACGCCAGGGCCAATTGCCCGGCGATCAGGCTCAAAACCTGCTCGTCGATATGGTCGTAGGCAAAGGCCGTCTGCGACTCGACGAAGATCACGCCGCGCAGCTGCCCCTTGGCCAGCATCGGCACCGCCATCCGGCAACGGGCGCCGGGAAGGCCGGGCAGGGGGATCGACTTGTCCTCAAGCGCCGCCGCCACATAGCGATGCGCCGACAGGACATCGGCGATGCGGATGGCGCGGCGGGCGCACGCCGCCTTGCCGATCAGGCCTTCGCCGGCCGCCACCTCGGCGCCGGCGCCGTAGCGTTCGTAGCCGCGGCTGGCGACGGCGGTCAGGACGTGCTCGTCACCTTCGGCCAGCAGCACCTGAACGTGGTCGAAGCCGAGATCGTCGCGCAGGCCGTCCAAGGCGGTATCCAATATGGTGTCGGCGTCCTCCTCGGCCGTTATGCGCGCCGCCACTGCGGCCGCCCGCTCGATCCGGTTGCCTGGCGACAATGGCGGCGGCGGCGTGAAGCCCGGCGGCACGATCTGGCGGCACTCGGCGACGCGGTACAGGTCGGCGCTGCGCAGCTTCATCATGTGGCCGACCCCTTCCAGGCCGCTCATCACGTCGAGGTGCGCCGACATCTGCTCGAACAGGTCGCCGCTTTCGTGGGCCGCCTCGAACTGCAGGTCAAGCTGGTGCTGGGCGCCGGTGCGGGCGTCGACTACCAGCACAGTGGCGACGCCATGCAGCCGCACATTGGCCTGGGTCTTGGAGAAATACTGGTTCGACAGCGCCACATGCTCGTCATCGACATAATAGACGTGCGACAGGTACGAGACGTTGGGAACACCCTCGGCATCGAGCGTGGCGATGACCGACGGGATGACGCCCTCGAAGCTGTTGCGCAGGTTGCATAACGGGGTCATGCCGCTCCTCCGGCGATGCGGTCGCCGGCACGCTTGCCGGGCGTCTGGGCGAAGACGTCGGTCGGCGTCAGCCGGACATGCCAAAGGTCGTCGACACACAGGATGTGCGACAGCTGCCGCGCGGTAATCCCCAGGGTCGCCATGAAGGCGATCATCCGCTCGATATGCAGCCGGGCGCGGGCGATGTCGGTTTCCGACGCCGGTGCGATATCGCCGGCCGTGCCCTTGATCTGATAGGAATGGTAGCTGCCCGGATGCACCACCGTCGCCGCCACCATGACGCCGGGTTTCAGCGTCTCGGCGAAATCGCGCCACAGCTCCGCCGTGAAGAACAGGTCGACGTGGCCGCTTTCGCTATCGTGGCGCGTGGCGATGCCGCGCCCCACCGTCGCCCGGAAGCGGTGGTCGCGCGTCGACAGGATGGTCAGGTTCGGCCCGTCGAGATGGGCCGCCAGTTCCGGCGTGATCAGCGAGGCGGTCAAAGGGAATCCTCAGCAATACCATTGTGACTTTAGACAAATAGGATTCTTTTAGGAAGCCGCCCGCGACCTTAGCAAGCATTTAGGATGCGTCGTTTTGTGATCACAACTATCAGGATGGGCATCAACTAACGAGAGGAGAAACCAGTGCCCCATCCGCATACGCTTCCGAATATCCCCGAAACCAATGGCCGCGCCGACATGTACGCCTTCATCCACAAGGCTCTGCGCAAGGCCCAGTGCGACATGCTGATCCGCATCGGCCAGATCGGTTCCACCACCGACTTGACCGCCCTGATCGCCGACCTGCGCCAGTTGCTGGCCTTCGGCAGCGGCCACATCGCCCACGAGGAAACCTTCGTCCATCCGGAACTGGAGAAGCGCAGCCACGGCGCCAATGCCGCCCTGGTCGAGCAACACGACAGCCACCGCGAGGCCTTCCGCCGCCTGGAGGAGATCATCGTCCGCCTCGAAGCCGCCGTCACGCCGGAGCAGCGCCGCGAGCGCATCCGCCAGCTCTACCTGACCTACAGCGCCTTCGTCGCCCACGACTTCGAACACATGATCGAGGAGGAGACCGACCATAACGCAGCCCTGTGGGCGGCGTTCAGCGACGGCGAACTGCGCGCCATCGAAGGCGCCATCGTCGGCTCCATGCCGCCGGAAAAGGCCATCTATTCGATGCGCCTGATGATCCCGGCCCTGAGCCGCGACGACCGCCTGTTCCTGCTGACCAACGTCAAGGCCAAGGCGCCGAAGCCGGTCTTCGACGCGGTCATCGAACTGGCGGCGCGGGTGACGCTTCCGCCGGCCGAATTCGCCGAACTGGAACGCGAACTGGGCTTGGAATTGGTTTAATTTCTGGCCGCAAATCCTCCCCCGACTGCTGAACGGCCCCGGCGACGGGGCCGTTTTTTAAATCTCAATTGCTTCGGTGTCTTCCTCCCCGCAATCGTCACATATTGTTTGATCCTGCAGAGCCGACAGAAACCACGCCTGCGACTCAACGTCCCAAGTCGCGGAAGAGTCTCTTGCTACATTTGCGGAGCCGTAATGTTTGCAAATGATTTTAATCAGCATGAATTGCTTCCCGGAGGCAAGAGTATCGGAAGTTACACGGGTGAAAATATGATTTCTATTTAATCCCAGTTGTGCAATTAAATAATTACAACCGAAATACCGGAGCGCCCCATTGTCAATGAAGTTATCCGTAGAAGGTAGGCTTGGAAATGAACTTGATACTTCGGCCTACAGTAGCGCCGCTCAAATAGCTCGAATAAGAACGGAAAACTGGGTCGAGAAATATGGATTTTGTCCGAATTGCGGAAACAATTTAATCAAAAGTGTAAATAACAGAGAGGCCTGCGATTTTAGTTGCGGCGGTTGCTTGGAAGAATTTGAGTTAAAGTCTAAGAAGGGAAAAATAGGCAAGAAGCTTGTCAATGGCGCATATGCGACATTGGTGCGCCGAGTAAATTGCGCAACCAACCCAAATCTCTATGTGCTGCAATATAATGCGGAAGATTTTTTCGTAGAAAACTTTTTTGTTGTGCCCCGGTATTTTTTTACGGAGACCATAATTGAAAGGCGACGCCCTCTCGCTGTGAATGCGCGCAGAGCTGGCTGGGTTGGATGCAATATTCTTGTTGGGTCCATCCCGGAGACAGGTAAAATTTACTATGTAAAAAATAGATTGGCGGTAGAGCGCCAGATAATTACGGAAAATTGGAGTATAACTCGTTTTCTAGAAAAACAGTCTTCGCTAACGGGAAGAAAATGGCTTTTGGATATTATGATGTGCATTGAGAAATTGGAAAGTGCCACGTTTTCCTTGAATGAAATTTATAAATTCGAAGATAAACTTAAACTAGCTTATCCAAATAACATGCATATTCGAGAAAAAATAAGGCAAAAATTGCAGGTACTAAGAGACAGCGGGTATCTCGAATTTGTGGGTAAGGGGCAGTACCGCGTAAATCGAATGACTTGATGGTATTAAATCTAGTGGGCCGCTTAGTGATATTTTATCGGTAAAAGCTTGGCGTCGACGTTTTGGTAGACGCCCTTACCCCCGGAACAGGTCGAGCAGCATTTTCGGCGCCTGGTTGGCGATCTGCAACGCCTGGGTCGCCAGGTCGAGCTTGGCCTGCTGGGCCTGCCAGTTGGCCGATTCCTTGGCCATGTCGGCGTCGACGATGTCGCCATAGCCCTGGGTGTAGATGTCGTCCATCGTGCTGCTCTGTTTGAGCAGGCCGTCGACGATGTTCTGCCGCCCGCCATAATAGGCAGCATAGCCGTCCGTCTTGTTCAGGGCGTTGTCGACCGCCGCCAGGGCCTGGTTTGGCGTCAGGCTGGTCAGATTGTCGACCCCGAGCGCCGCCGCCGACATCGGCTTGTGCACCAGCTCCAGCGTGTCGCCGGAATAGACATTGACCCGCGTGCTCTGTTCGCCCGGCACGAAGCGCACCCAGCCGACGCTTATGCCGGTCGCCCCCGGCGTCGTGTAGGGCGTGCTGCTGAAGCCGTAGTCCACGCTCTGCGACGTCGCCGCCGGGCCGTACTGATAGGACTGGACAATGCTGCCGTTGAGCGAGCCGGGAACGGTGATCGGCACGTTGGTCGCATTCCCGAGATGGTCATCGTAGCTGAAGAGCATGGAATGGACATTGACCAGGTTGTACAGGATCTCGATCTGCCCGCCGGCTTCGCTGGACGGGGCGGTGAACGAGGCGCTGCCGGCGGTTTGCAGCGCCGTCAGGGGACTGCTGAAATACTGGGTCGAATTGGTCGGCGCCAGCAGGTTGGTGCCGTTGAAGCTGGCCGCCTGCGACACCTGGTCGACCTGGTGGCTCAGGGCCTGGATGTCGGTCTGCAAGGCGTTGCGCGATGCGGTATCAATGGACGGATCGCTCCACGCCAGCACCTTTTCCTTCATCTGGCTGACCAGGTCGCTGATATTGGTCGCCGCCGACTGGGTGACGTCGAGCAGCGATTTGACACGCTGCTGGTTCTGATGCAGCACCGACTGTTCGGACTGCTGGTCCTGGATGTGTTTGGAGATGACGAAGGCGGCGCCGTCGTCCTTGGCGGAATCGACCTTGTGGCCGGTGCTCAGCTTGGCTTGCGTGGCGGACATGGCCTTTTGCGCCGCAGTCAATGACTGCAACGCCCGGACGGCACCATTATTGGTCGTCAGGCCGATCACATCCAAACCTCGTCTTCGCCTTCTGCGGCAACGAATGGGCAAAGATAACGTTGCTCGGTTTAACGGCCGATTAAGAGGTGGGACTTGACAGGCGTTCAAAACTAGAACATATAGTGAACATTACCATTGAGGATACAGCCATGCTGGACCATCGAACCTGGGTTTTTCCGCCGCAGATCAAGGACTTGCCTTCCGGGGCCAAGCTCGAGGTCACCTGCCGGCGTTGCGGCCTGCAATGGGGGGAGAGCGTGCGGGAGATGATCGCGCGCGACGGCACCGGCGCCGAATTCGTCGACCTGCTGGAATGGCAGTATCGCTGCGCCGACGACGGGTGTGGCGGGCAGGTGCGGTTTGCCTTCGATTGCGAGGTTGCTATGCCGGAGCCGGTCACGCCGCGCGTCCAGGCCTTGGCGCGTCCGAAAATAGCGGCCAAAAAACCTGAAGAATGGCCCGTGTATCCGCTCAAGGCGGTCGTCAAGCCGCGCCACCATCCGCCGGCCTATGTTCCGCCGAACCGGCGTCAGCTGTCGCTTCCGCTTGCAGGCTGATGTCGGCGCTTTGCCGGACGCGGGCCAGGCGCGGGAAGATCGAGGTGACGGCGAAGCGGTGCATGTCGCCCGAACGCGAGGCGCACAGGTCCTCAAGGATCACCAGGTCGTAGTTGCGTTCCCAGGCGTCGCGGGCCGTCGATTCGACGCCGAAATTGGTCGAGATGCCGCCGAGCACGATCGTCCGGATGTCGCGCCGGCGCAGTTGCAGATCGAGGTCGGTGCCGTAAAAGGCGCCCCAGTTGCGTTTGTGGACGACAATGTCGCCGGGCTGGTGCAGGCCGTCGACGAACGTACCGAAGTCCGGCGGAAAGCTCGTTCGGCCTCCGGGTTCGTCGACCGGCTGGCGCAACAGGTCGGCGGTGTCCTCGGCCCAGAAGACGTGGACCAGCACGACGGGCGCGCCGGCGGCGCGGAAGCTGCCGGCCATGCTCTTGGCGGCGGCGACCACGGTCTCGCCGGAACGCGGTTCCAGCGCCACGCCGGCAATGCCTTTTTGCAGGTCGATCAGAACAAGGGCGGTGGTTCGAGGGTCGAGCGTAATCATGGCCTGTCC
>CAYULN010000222.1:0-13463 GCA_964445605.1 uncultured Caulobacteraceae bacterium
CCGGCAAAACCGCGCAGGTCGCGAAGCCCCCAGCGGATGCCCAGCCACACCGCCAAGGCGACGATCGGTAGAACCAGCAACAGCGGCAAAGAAACGCCCCAAACAATGCGGCTGCTGACTTCGCGCCGGGCCCTGAGCTTCTCGCTGACTTCGACGACGATGCCGTCCTTCGGCTGGCGCAGCGTGAAGACCTGCCATTTGTCGCCGCCGTGGGTCGGCGTGGTGAACCCGGTTTCCAGGGCCGGCGGGGTCGACGGAGCATTGTCGGATTCGATGATCTCGCGGCCGTTCCGCCAGACACGGAAGCTGCGCCAGCTGCTGTATTCATCGAGCGCGTCCTGATCTTCCCGGTCGAGGCCGAGATCGTGGTCACCGAAATGCAGGTTTTGCGGATCGTCGTCGGCGCGGGCCAGTCGCCACAACTCCTCGGCCGAGGTGATCAGCTGCGAGTCATAAACCTCGGTAATCTCGTCCTGGGCGCTGAAATAGGCGATGACGCCGATCAGGGCCGTGACGATCAGGAACGGCACGGCGACGCCCAGCAGGATCTGCAGGGTCAATGACGGGCGACCTATGTCGGGGCGTCTAAACATCAGCCATTGATAACATAACCGACGCCGCGCAGGGTGGTGATCAGCTCACGGCCGAGCTTTTTGCGCAGGCTGTAGATCGCCGCCTCGACCGTATTGCTCTCGAAATCGCCGTCCCAGCTATAGACGTGGTTCTCGATCTCGCTCTTGCTGACGACGCGGCCCATGCGTTCCATGAGCAGGACGAGGATCTGGAATTCGCGCGCCGTCACCTTGACCCATTCACCGCCCTTGCGCACCGAACGGGCGGCGGTGTCGAGCTCAATGTCGCCATGGGTGATGGCGGTCTGGGCGCGGCCGAGGCTGCGGCGATGGACGGCGCGCAGGCGGGCCAGGAGCTCGATCAAGGCGAACGGCTTGACGATATAATCATCAGCGCCGAGATCGAGGCCCTCGACACGGGAATCCAGGCCGTCGCGGGCGGTCATGATCAGCACCGGCAGGTCCTGGCTCTGGCGGACGGTCTTGAGCACGTCAAGCCCGGAGATACCGGGCAGGTTGATGTCGAGAATGACGGCGGCGTAGGTGTTGGCGCGTAAGGCTTCAAGCGCCGATTCGCCGTCGCGCAGCCAGTCAGTGGTATAACCGGCCTGGATCAGGCCTGTCTTCAAGGCTTTGCCGAGCGGTTCGTCGTCTTCGACCAGCAAAAGGCGCATGCGTTTCCTTGTCCCGTTCCGGCTTCGGGTGCGGACTGTCTGCCACGAGAAACTGAAATCAAACTGAAATGCGCCTCTACACCATTCGCGGCAGCCATCAAAGCATTGGCGATCAGGCCTGACCGGCGTGGTGGCTGTCCGGAATATATTCGGACGGGACGTGCTGGCCGCGCCGGACCAGCTTCTCGGTCATGATGGTCGTCTTCATGGCCAGGGCAGACACCACGAAGGCGGCCGAACAACCAGCCAACAGAGGCAGCAAGCTGTTGAACTGCTGGGTGATCTCCAAGGCAAAGACCAGCGAGGCGAACAGGGCACGCGACGCGCCGGCGAAGCTGGCCGCCATGCCGATCAGGGCGCACATGGTCAGGTTGACGCCGGCGCCAGGGAGAAGCATCTGCAGGCCCTCGCCAATCAATACGCCGGCGCCGCCACCGATGGTGAAGATCGGCGCCAGGGTGCCACCGGACGTGCCGCTGCCGAGCGCGATCGACCAGGACAGGAACTTCCAGACGCAAAAGACGGCCAGGGCGGCGCCGACGAAATGGCCGCTCAGGATGCGGTCGATATTGTCGTAGCCGACACCCATGGTGTGCGGCTCGATCAGGCCGACAATGCCGACGCACAGGCCGCCCAGGGCCGGCCACCACATCCAGTGGATCGGCAGTTTCTCGAACAGGTCCTCGATCAGATAGATCGACCGTGAGATGGCGATGGCCAGGACGCCCATGATCAGGCCTTCACCACCATAGGCGAACATGGCTTCACCACTGGCCACCGGCAGGGCGGCGACATGGAACAGGGGCTCGGCGCCGAACAGGGCAGGCCGCAGCACCATGGCGGTCAGAGCGGCCACCGTCACCGGAATGAACGAACGCGGCCGGAATTCAAAAACCAGCAGTTCGATGGCCAGCAGAATGGCGGAAAACGGCGTACCGAAGATGGCGGTCATGCCCGCGGCCGCGCCGGCCGCCAGCAGGGTCTTGCGCTCCTGGCCGGTGACGTGGATCAACTGACCCAGTAGCGAGCCGAGCGCACCGCCGGTGGCGATGATCGGCCCTTCGGCGCCGAACGGGCCGCCCGTGCCGATGGTGATGGCGGCGGACAAAGGTTTGAGAAAGGTCATACGTGCTGGAATGCGACTTTCATTGGTCAGGATCTGCTCCATGGCTTCGGGGATGCCGTGGCCGCGAATGGCCTGCGAACCATAGCGCGCCATGACGCCGACGATCAGCGAACCGACGACCGGCACCAGTACGGCCCAGATGCCGAGATGATGATCCGACGGCGAGGTGAGTTCGCCCGAAAACCGGCCGTAAAAGGCCAGGTTGGTGATCACTCCGATCAAATAGACCAGCAGCCGGGCTATAGGCGCGATGACCAGGGCGATAAGGGCGCTCAAGGCCATGATATACAGGCTGCGGCGGTCGAGCGACTTGCGGTGGCGCAGCACGCCGGCCTTTTCGAGCGTGGGGCCAAGGCCGGGGGCGACCGGCAGACCGGAGGTCGAGGAATTGCGCTCAACGTCATGGCTGTTCATTAGGGAATCCGATACCTGAAGATATATATAGGTGCCCATATATGTTGCGCTGCGATAAATCAAGCGCAAGACCACGTTGCCGTTTCACAAATGGCGAGGCGTTATTACACAAGCATTGCCTATTGTGAGGCGTCAGTTGCCATCGTCTTCGAGGAACATCGGCGCAGCGGCCGCCCCCAGCCCGGCGGCATCGATCAAAGCACCGAGACCGTCGGCAAGCCCCTCGAGCGATTTGGGCGGCAAACCATCAAGCGCTTCCATCAGGGTTTCCTGAAAGGTGCGGCCAGTCGCCTTCAGCAAGGCTGCCCCCTTGTCGGTCAGTTGCACTTCCCGCCGCCGCCCGTCCTCAGCGGAGCGGCCGCGCACCAGCAGGCCCTTGGCTTCAAGACGGCCGACCACTTCGGAGACCGTGCTCTGGTGGGTCAGGGTGACGGCGGCCAGATCATTGATCGACAAGCCGGCGCTGGCGTGGACATGGCGCAGAACCAGAACCTGAGCGGCGGTCAGGCCT
Organism: uncultured Caulobacteraceae bacterium; assembly: GCA_964445605.1. GTDB lineage: Bacteria > Pseudomonadota > Alphaproteobacteria > Caulobacterales > Caulobacteraceae > Asticcacaulis. The sequence continues at coordinate 3,298 of CAYULN010000222.1, forward strand.
GAGGCGCGTTCGGACTGGGCGGACGAGAGGCGGATCGCCTGGACGATACGGCGCAGGGCATCCATCACCTGCTGGGGACGGGACTCCATGGGCGGGCGATCCTTCGGGCTGTGAAACGGGGTGCCCAAACTATTGGAATTATCCACCCCGATCAATGCGTTTAGCCGCCGGCGGCGTCGTACTGGAAATCGCCTGGTTTGGGCTTCTTGCCGTTGCCGAGCAGATAGGTCAGGCCGATAAAGGCGACCCTGCCCTGCTGGTGACGGGTGATGTCGCCGTTGAGGCCAGTCGTCACGATATGGCTGTGCATCTTCTGGCTATTGAGCAGGTCGGAGACGGTAGCCACCAGATTGAGATTGCCGCGGATCTGATGTGAATAACCCAGATTATAGGTCGAGACCGGATCGACATAGCCTTGCGGCGTGATGCGCTTGCCGTTGAAATTGCCGCTGAGCTGCAGGGTATCGGCAGCGGTCGGCTTGAAGTTCAGGCTCGTCTTGGCGGAATAGGAGACATTGGCGCGCGTATCGAGACCGACCGTATTGGCGTCGATCTGACGGTAATAGACGTTGCCGCTCAGCGTGTAATCAAGCTTCGGCAGCAAACGGCCGTTGGCGGCGAATTCCAGCCCGCCCGACCGCGAACTGAGCAGGTTTTGCTTCGTCGTCAGGGTAACGTCGGGGCTGAGCACCGTGGTGATATCGGTGACGCCGTTCTGCGTCCGCCGGTAATAGGCGGTCAGGTCGTAGCTGCGCGGAGCGGTCTCATAGGTATAGCCGAGCTCGAAAGAATCCGTTTCCTCGGGTTTCAGGTTGGGGTTGCCGGCGCGCAGGTTATGGACGTCCTGGTGATCGGTATAGGGATTGACGTCTTCGGCGTCCGGGCGTTCGACCCGGCGGCTGTAGCTGGCCGTCAGCGACTGTTCGTCGGACAGCGTATATTTCAGGTGCAGGGTCGGATAGACCTTGAAGTAGCCGCGCGCCGCCACGGCGTTGCCGGTGATCGAATGGCTGCGGACATCGGTCTGCTCCAGGCGCAGTCCGGCCAGGACGCCGAACTTGCCGGCCGTCGTCTGGTAGGTGGCGTAGGCGGCGTTGACGACCTGCCGATAGTTGAAGGCATTGGTCAGGGCCGGATCGGTCGTGTTCGTCCCGGTTGCATCCGTTGGGCCGCCTGCATTGTCGAACGCCGATTCATTGCGCTCCATGTCGTAGCCGAGTTGCAGTTCATGGCCTTCGCCGAACGGCAGGGTGTAATCGGCGCTGAACTCCGTCGTCGCCTCGGCATAGCCCAGGCGCAGCCAGTCGCGCGTCGGCCCAGTTGCCGGAACGGTGAAGGTATTGAGGTAGGTATAGCGTTCCTTCTCGATGGATGAGTCATGTTGCAGGCTGACGCTCAACTCCTCGCCGTCCTGATCGAACTTGTGCTCGAAACCGAGGCTGGCGCCGTTGTCGATATTGCGTAGCCGCCCTGAAGTGGTCCGTAGCGTGTCGCTGGTCGTTCCGGCCGAGGTGCTTTCGGCGTCGTGTTCCGAACCGTGGCGGTCGCCGGTGCGCAGGCTATAATTGGCCGATGCCGTGAGCTTGTCCTGATCGGTCAGGGCATATTCGATGCTGCCCCGCGTCGATGTGCCGTCGCGACGCACATGGTCGGTCGAACCGCGTGCGGTAGTCACCGGCGCGCCGCCTGTGGTAGCGGTGCGGGTTTCATCAAGCGTACGGGCCCGGTCGTCATGGCGGAAGTTGAGGCCGCCCGACAGGGTGAGCGGTCCTTTCGTCGCCGCCCCCGATAGACCGGCATTGAAACGGCCATCATTGCCGATGTTCACCGACGCCACGCCCGAGGTGCCGTCCTTGCGCGCCTTCTTGGTGACGATGTTGATGATACCGCCGGAACCGTCCGGCTTGAACTGGGCCGACGGGTTGGTGATGATCTCGACCTGCTCGATCTGATCCGCCGGCATCTGCTGCAGGGCGTCGCCACGCAGCGGGCCGGAAAATTGCGGCGATGGTTTGCCGTCGACCAGGACCGTGACGTTGTTGCCGCGCAGGCTGATATTGCCGTCCATATCGACCGCGACGGACGGAATGTTATTGAGCACGTCGCTGGCCGAGCCGGTCTTGCTCTGCAGGTCCTTGTCGACGCGGTAGACCTTGCGGTCGATCTTGCGGCTGCCCTGCGGGCGCTGGCCTGTGACGACGACCGTGGTGGTGCCGCCGGCGGCTGGCGGCGTTTGCGCCGGGGCCTGGGCATTAGCGGCGGCACCGATCATCAGGAGGGGCAGGGCAAGCAGACCCAGCGGCCCAAAGTCTCGGAATCTAGCGGCCTGGCGGCGAGTGGTCATCAAACATCTCTCATGCGGTTATATCTTCCCGCCGGGTTAGCAGGCCAAGCTGAAAGCAGGCTGAACCGCACCTGATCAAAAAAAGCGCCGGTCCACGCGGACCGGCGCCGAAATGTGGTGAATAAGCCAAAGGTTAGTGCGTCAAGCCCGCTGCCTTGAGTTCGGCGCGCGACGCTTCCAATTCCTTACGGAAGGCGGCGTTTTCCAGCAGTTCCTTGCCCATATAGGTGCCGAGGACCTGACCGGCGACCAGATCAGAACGGAAGTGGACGCCACAGACCAGGCGGCTGTAGCTGTAGTCCCGGGCGCGGGCGAAAATGGCCGGGGCCTTGTCCGGGAACAGGTCCGACATCACAACCGCCATGGTATAGCCGAGCGTGGTATGGCCGCTGGGATAGCTGGTCGGCTTGGCGCCACCCTCACCCTTGCAGACGGTGATCGAGGCGTCGATCTGGAAGGGGCGCTTGCGGGCGAAATAGGTCTTGGAAATCTTGGTGCCGAGGTCTTCTTCATTGACCACGTCATCGAACAACGCCTTGGTGGCCGGCAACTTGGCCGGATCGAGGCCCGGGACCAGGGCGGCGAAAGCCGACAGGTCTTCGTGTTCGCCGTCCCATTCGGCCTGGGCATGGCGCTCGGCGGAAGCGGTCTTGACGATGGTGCGGACCTCGTCGAGCTCAGCGGTCGCCTCGGGCGAACCCTCGGCCGGCGGCGCCGGCAGCAGGAACTGCGGCGCCAGTTGCGCCGGCGTGAGAAATTTCAGGGTCTTTTCCGGCTTTGCCGGTACTTGCTTTGCCGGCACTTGGGCGACGGCTGGTGCCGGGGCATCGGCGGCGAAGGCAGGGGCGGTCATGAAGGCGACGGCCGCCAACGATATCAGGACGCGTTTCATGGCAGAACCTCAAAAAAAGGGGCGGAACCGCGGGGATAGAAGCGGTCCCGCCCAGGCATAGATCGGGATTTTAGAACTTGGCGATCAGGGTCAGCTGGGCGTTGCGGCCGGCCTGGTAGTAGTACTGGTCGAACGGCGACGACGCGCTGGTCTTGTTGACCGGCTTGATCAGGTCGACAGCGCGGTGGTCGGCCAGGTTGCTGACCTGGAGCTTCAGCTTGAACCGGCCGAAGTCATAGGCGCCAGCCACGTCCAGGGTGTTGTAGGCATTGACCACCCACGATTCCGGATTGGTGTTCATGATCTGCGAGCCGACGCGCTTGTAGAGCAGCGAACCGGACCACGGACCGTGGTTGTAAAGCACGCCAGCGCCCTGGGTGTCCTTCGGCGCCTTGGTGATGCGGTTGCCCTGGTCGTTGCGGGTCTTGTTGGTCGAGCCATTGGCGAACAGGGTCACGCCGTTGTCGAAGGCATAAGAAATCTGGCCTTCGATGCCGCGGTAATAGGCGTGGCCGGCATTGATGAAGCTGTTGCCGGTGGCGTCGGCCTGGTACAGGTTGTTGACGTCGATGCGGTAGATGTCGGCGTCGATGGCGACGTGCCGCGACTGGAACACCGTGCCGTACTGATAGTTGGTCGTCGTTTCCGGCTCGGCCGTGTTCTTGGTGAAGTCGGTGACGTACAGATCGTTGATCGGCGGCATCAGCAGGCCATTGGCGTACTGGCTGTAGATCGACCAGTTCTTGGTCAGCTTGTAGTTGACCGTCAGGAAATCGAGCGTCTTGCCGAACTTGTCGTAATAGTAGGCCAGCTGGCGCGGGCTCTTGATGACCGGCGCCGAGATGGTACGCTTCATCAGCACCGACTTGATGCCAGGCGAGATGGTCAGCTTGTCGGTGACGTGCCAGTCGAAATCGGCGAAGAAGTTGGTCTGCCACCACGACGACTGTTCTTCGTACGACACGTTGTTGAGGTGGGTCGTATCCTGGGTCGCCTTGACGCAGTTGGCGGTGAAGGTGCCGTCCGGGTTGGCCACATAGGTGTACTGCGTGCAGATCGCCTTTTCGCGGTTGTCCGGAACGGTGCCCAGGGCGCTCAGCGTGGCGTCGTAGTCGTAGAGGTGACGGTTGGTCGAAGCCTTTTCCAGCCAGGCGCCGAAGCGCAGCTGGCCGAAGCTGAAGTCGCGACTGAAGCGGGCGATGTCACCCAGCACGCGGTATTCGTTCAGCTTGTTGTAACCACGAACGTCGTTGGGGTGGTCGACCTTGTTGTTGGTCGCCGCGGCAGCAACCGAGTTGACGAAGGTGCCAACGGCGCTCGGCGCGTTGGTGATGCCGTCGGCCGAGGTGACGTCGTTGGCGGTGAAGGTGTTGTTCTTGTAGAAGTAGCTATAGCTGGTGTTGTCCAGCTTGAAGCCGAACGGCAGGTCACCGGTTTCCTTCAGGTATTCGAAGTTGGTGTCCTTGGTGATGAAGTTGTAACCGACATAGGTCGAGCTGTTCGGATCGGCGCTGAGGTTGAAGTTCTTGCCGTACAGGGCGACCTGGGCCAGCGTGGCGCCGCCGTTGTCGGTCTGGTGGGCGAAGTTGTAGTTCTTGGTGGCGAACGCCGTGATCGTCCAGGTCTCGCCGACCGGCAGGGCGAACTTCATGGTCAGGTTGTTGGCGTGCAGCGGCGAATAGGTCTGCTGCCCCTGGGCGCCGTTGGCCTGCAGGTTGATGAAGCCCTTCAGGCCGCCCATCGAGTCGATCTTGCCGGTCTGCAGGACCGCCACGCTCTGCCAGCCACCGAAGCTGCCGACCGTTTCGCGCAGGGTGACGTTATAGTCGTCGGTGATCTTGTTCGAGAACAGCTTGACGTTGCCGCCGAAGTTCGCCTGGCCGAGGTCGTCCGCATGGCCGGGGCCGCGGTCGACGATGGTGGCGCCGATGGTCGAAGCCGGGAAGAACGAGTTCGAGTGATGGGTCGGGTTGTTGGTGTCGGCGAAGGCGATGCCGTCATAGGTGATGTTGTACTCGCCGTCCTGGAAGCCGCGCAGCACCAGCTTGGATTCGCCCCAGCCGGCGCCGTTCGACGCGCCCGCCGAAGAAGCCGACGGCGTCACGTTGGCGATCGAGGTGTAGTCGGCGCTTTCCGGGATCGACAGCTCGATGAACGGGCGCGAAACGATCGACTGCGGTTCACCCTGGTCGAGCGAGGCCTTCGACGGCGCGGTGGCGGCGGCCTTCGAACGCTCGGCGCGGATGATGATTTCCTTGACCTTGTTGTCCGAAACGTCGGTGGTGTCTTGCGAAGGCGCTGCAGTGTCCTGCGCCAGGGCGTGACCGGTCATCGCCGAAGCGAGCAGAGTCGTCGAGAGAAGCAGCAGGCGACGCGTGCCGCGAACCGTGAATGACATGAAGCATACCCCTTATGAGTTCGGACCGTTGCGTATCAGCGGTCCATCGGGGCGGCTCTTGACAGGCCTAAATGACGGTTCGGTATCGCTTTGAAGACGGTTTAGTGACAGTCCGTTTTCAATCGGGATGAGTGATTTTTATGTTACATATCAATGGGTTGGGTGGTAAAAAATTTATTAATTTTCAGGCGCGCTTCAGGTTCGTTTCAGCTTGGCGTGATAGATTATAAAGTTCCGCTCGCCGACCTGGTTTTCTACCAGTTGAACAGGGTGCCGTCGCGTAAACGATTGACCGGCAGATAGGCGCGGACGTAGGGCCACTTGGCCGCTTCCGCCTCATCGATGTCGACACCCAGGCCGGGAGCGTCGGAAATATGCAGATAACCATCCGTGAAGCCGTAACCGTGTGAGAAGACGGTCGCGGTCTCCGGGCCGTGCGGCATCAGCTCCTGAATGCCGAAATTCGGGATGGACAGGCCGAAATGGATGGCGGCGGCCATGGTCACCGGCGACAGATCGGTGGCGCCGTGACAGCCGGTACGGATGCCGAAGACGTCGGCGAAGGCGGCGATGCGGCGCAGGTGGGTCAGGCCGCCGGCGTGGACCACGGTGGCGCGGACGTAGTCGATCAGCTGATGCTGGATCAGATCCTTGCAGTCCCAGATCGAGTTGAAGATCTCTCCGACCGCCAGGGGCGTGGTCGTATGCTGGCGGACCAGGCGGAAATTGTCCTGGTTCTCCGCGACCACGGCATCCTCGATCCAGAAGGGCCGGTAAGGTTCCAGGTCGCGCCCCAGCCGCCCGGCTTCGATCGGCGTCAGGCGGTGATGGACGTCGTGCAAGAGATGGATATCGTCGCCCAATGCCTCGCGGGCGGCGGCAAACAGTTCAGGCACCACTTTCATATAGGCCGCGGTGTCCCACAGGTGTTCGCTTGGCAGATCGCCATCGGCGGGTTCGTAGCTGCGGTCGTCCTTGGCGACACCATAGGTCGACTCCAGGCCCGGCACGCCGCATTGCAGGCGGACGGCGCGGAAGCCCTCCTCGATGTGGCGACGGGCGTCCTCGACGGCATCCTCGACCGTCTTGCCATTGGCGTGACCGTAGGCAAGCAAACCGGTACGGCAAGCGCCGCCGAACAACTGGTAAACCGGCAGGTTGGCGAACTTGCCCTTGATGTCCCACAGCGCCATGTCGACCGCGGCGATGGCGGTCATGGTCACCGGCCCACGCCGCCAGTAGGCGCCGCGATACAGGAACTGCCAGATATCCTCGATCTGGTGGGCGTCGCGGCCAATCAAGCAGGGAACGACGTGGTCCTCAAGATAGCTGACCACCGCTTTTTCACGGCCGTTAAGCGTGGCGTCACCAAGACCGTAAACGCCGTCCTCCGTCTCAATTTTCAAAGTGACGAAGTTGCGGCCGGGGCTGCAGACGATCACCTTGGCCGACTTGATGCGCGAGGCGCGCGCCGAAACCGGCCGGGGAGAGATGGCGACGGAGCTTTGAGGGGTGGTCTGGTCCATGGATACGCTTGTCGTTACTGGTATTTGTAAAGGGTGAGCTTCTGGATGGCGAAGCCGCCAGCCGCCGGGATACGCAGATGGCGACCCTGGTGGGCTTCGTCGCCGTTCAGCCAGCGGCCTGGTTTCCAGACGCCGTCGACATATTTGCCTTCGACGATCTGTTCGATGCCGACGGCCATCTTGGCGTCAGCGTCCTCGAAGGTGACGGTGATGCCCTGCCCGGCGACGATAAAGCTGTTGTCACCGGTCTGGATGATCAGGCCGCCATTGTTGGCGACGGTCTGCTGATCCTTCGAAACGAACGGCTCGACAAAATTGACGGTGAAGCGGTAACCGCCGAGTACGAAGGTCTGAGGAGTCTCGTCGGCGACGCCGTCATAAGACAGGCGGGAGCGGAAGCCGCGCATCCTGCCAGTGCCTTGCGCCGCCAGAATCTCCGGAGTCAGCTGCCGCAGAACATCGTAGGCCTGGGTCAGGTTGCCGCTGTTGGCCGGGGTGAGTTTGTCGATGGCGAACGGTGAGAAGCTGATGCCGTCCAGTTGACCGAACGTATAGAAGGCATTCGCCCCAGCGTCGGGTCGGCCCGCCTGGTTGGATTCTGGTGTGAAGAACGGATTGTCGGGCCGTTTGAACTTGTCGGCCCATTCGGCGTAGTTGGGAAAATACATATCGATGGCGATCAGGTCGATATTCGAACCGGCCGCCTTCCAGACGTCGAACAGGTGCGGCAAAGGTCCGGCGCTCGGATATTGGCCCGGCACCCGGCCCGGCCGGTTGAGCGCGACATTGACGTACATGGGCAACGGATAGGCCGCCTTGCCCGTCTGGGTGAGCTGGTCGGCGAAGCGGGCGAAGTACCAGGCCTGGAACACTTCCTGCGCCTCGATGGTATCGCCGAAAACCTGTGCCCAGGTGCCGGAATCCTTCGTGCCGTGGGCTTCCCACAGGCTGCGCACATAGGGATGCAGCGTGTCGTGGTGCGTCTTGAGGTAGGCGATCAGCTCCGACGGCACCGGTCCGTTGAAGGCGGACTGGGCCTGCGGGCTGTAGTCGCGGACGACCGGCAGCATGCCGATCTCGTTCTCCACCTGAACCATGACGACGGTGCGTGCCGTATCGGTCTGTTTCAGGTGCGCCATCAGAGCGGCGAACGCGGTCTGGTCGGCTTTAAGCGTATCCGGATCGAAGGGCGACAGAATGTCCTGGGGCTGATGCTTGTCGTCCTGAGCCTTCGCATAGGTGGCGTAGTCGTGCTTGACGAAGGGCGGCACATAGGTCGACATCGAATTCTTCCAGGCGCCGAACCACAGAAGCACCAGGTGCATGTTGTTCTGTCGGGCCTGCTTGAGCATGCCGTCGACGACGGTGAAATCGTATTTGCCCTGGGCCGGTTCGATCTGGTCCCACTCGACGGGGGCGACGACCGTATTGAGACCGGCGGCCTTCAAGGTCGGCCAGGTGCCGTTCAGGTAATCGAGGCTGGAGGCGCTGGAATTGCTCAGTTCGCCGCCGAGGACGAGGAAAGGCTTGCCGTCGACCATCAGTTGCTTGGTCGCGCCATGGTCGGCCAGGCGGGGGATATCGGCTGTCGCAGGCGCACTCAGAGCCGGTGAGGTCAAGCCCGCACCGATCAAGAAACCGAGTGCAATCTGTCTGAAGCCGCGCATGCCGCCGATCATATGCCCGAAAAGAGTGAAAAATGTGGTGCGCCTGGCGACGCACCACCAAGAGGAGGAAGGGAACTTGTACCCGTCACCGGGCGGTACGCTCCTGGCGGGGCATTCGTGACGCCTCATGTTATCCAAAAAGTGCACGTGTATTCGTCAGGCACTTTTGGGCATGAGACTGTACGCGTGCCCCGCCAAGGATAGGTTTAGAACTTGCCCCGCACGCCGATCGACCAGGTGGTGCCGGGCTTGTAGTACCAGTTCGGCGCGCCGTCGAACTGGAAGTTCTGCGTCATCGTGGCGTTGCCGAGGTTGGTGCCGTTCAGCGTAACCTCGATATCGCGGCTCAGACCGAAGGCCTGCTTCAGATTGACGCTGGCGGAGAAGTCCATCTGTTCATAGCTTTCGTTGAACAGGGAGGCCAGGGTGATGCCGTTCTGGTTAGGCAGGGTGGCTTGCGAACCGTCACGATAGGTGTCGGAGAGCCGGACCGACCAGCCGTTCTTTTCGTAGAAGGCCGTGAAGTTCCAGGTCGTCTTCGGCACGCCGAGCGCGATGGCGGGGGCGGCGCCGCTACCCTTCTGCTTGATATAGGTATAGTTGGCGCTGTAGCCGAAGCCGTCCAGGGCCGACATCCATTGGCCGAGCGGCTGCACCCACGCAGCTTCCAAACCGTTGATCGTCAGGATGCCGCTGGCATTGACCGGCTGGCTGAGGATGACGGTCTGGGCATTGACAGCCGCCGTTTTTGCCGAGGTACAGTTGCAACGGGCCAGGATGGCCGCCTGCTGGGTCTGGTTCAGAGTGTCAAACGTCACGCCGTACTGCGCCAGATCCGAGAACGGATGGGTGATGTTCTGGTTCAGAGTGAAGCCCGTCATCCGCTTGTTGAAGGCGGCGAGCGAGAGATAGCCTTCCTGACCGGTGTAGTATTCCAGACCGAAATCGACGTTCTTGGAAATGAACGGGGTCAGCGAAGCATTGCCGAGCGTCCCCTGGGCCGCCGACGGGTCGCCGAAACCGAGGCCCGGCAGCAGGCTCGACGGGTTGGGACGCGTCATGGTGGTCGAAGCGGCCAGGCGGGCGATGAAGGCATCGGTGATATTCAAGGCCAGATTGGCTGACGGCAGGTAATCCTTATAGTGCACCGTGGAATAGCTGAACGCGACGATGTTCGGGTAGCAGCCGCCATCGTGCACGTTGCCGGTGCCGGGGCAGCCGGTCAACGGGCCGTTGCCATCCGGATCCGCATCGCGCGGATCGGGGATCGAGTTCTGGCCGGCGACGATCTGATCGGTGGTGATCGCCCGGACGCCAAAGTCGTAACGCAGGCGGCGGC
>CAYULN010000223.1:0-2623 GCA_964445605.1 uncultured Caulobacteraceae bacterium
CCCGCGCCGGAGCCCACCGCGTCCTGACCATGGACCTGCATGCCGGGCAGATTCAGGGCTTCTTCGATATCCCGACCGACAATCTGGTCGCCATTCCTTTCCTGGCCAAGGATATCCAAGCCAATTACAAGAGCGTCGACAAACTGATGATCGTCTCGCCGGACGTCGGTGGCGTGGTCCGCGCCCGCGCGCTGGCCGACCGGCTCGGCATCGACCTGGCCATTGTCGACAAGCGCCGCCCGCGTCCTGGCGAAAGCGAAGTGATGAACATCATCGGCGACGTTTCCGGCCGTAATTGCATCCTGTTCGATGACATCGTCGATTCCGCCGGTACGCTGTGCAATGCCGCCAAGGCCCTGATGGAACGCAGCGCCGCCTCAGTATCCGCCTATGTCAGCCATGGCGTCCTGTCGGGTGAAGCGATCAACCGCGTCGACCAATCGGTGCTCAAGGAACTGGTCATTACCGACTCCATCGAAGCGCCTGAAGCCATTCGCAAGCATCCGAAGATCCGCATCGTCGGCTGCGCGCCGTTGATCGGCGAAGCCATTCGCCGCATTGCCAACGAAGAATCCGTATCAAAACTTTTTGATTGAGTATGATGCCCCGGCCCCTTGCCAAAGGCCGCCGGTTTTTATTCTGTGCCGTTGCAGCTTGCGGGGCGGCTTCCTGCCTTCCGGACTGTCTCCACAGGCGAAAATGCCTTAATTTCGGCACTTTTGTTGGGCTTCACTGCCGCACAAAGTTCCGAAAAATGCGCGTGACGTCGCCCGCCTTCGTAAAGCGGTCACGCGGAACCAATAAAGCCCTGACGGGCCGGGAAATGCCGATTGCCGCACGGCCACGAGACAGGGCCAAACAAGATAAGGATTTGCGTATGAAGTTGTCTGCCGCCAAGGGTCTCGCCCTTAGCCTGTTCGCCCTCAGCCTGGCCAGTTGCGCGACCGAGACGCCGCCACCGCCACCGCCGCCCCCACCAGCCCCCGCCGGCCCTCCCGTGGCCTTGGCGCCGGAAATTTCGGACGCCGCCTCCGTCTATGTCGCCTATATCGAACAGGCGCGTGCCTTGCGCGCCGACTTCGCCGATGGCCAGACAGTTCAGGTGGAATTGCAAACTGGCGCCTCCTATGAGCCGACACAGCTGGCGCGGGGCGCTGTCGCCTACGGCGCCATCGTCGCCATGCAGGAACCGGCTTTCCGCAGCGCTCTGCGGGCCTACGCTTCCGACAACGCCGCCCGCGCCGATCTGGTCAACCGTCTCCTGAGCGATCCCAACTATGCCGCCTCGTTGCCGTCGGCCAATGTCGCCGCCCGCCGCGTCATCCTGGCCATTTCGACCGACGGCCAGTCGGTCTACAAGGCTGGCGCCCGCGTCAAGCAGGCTGCTTATGACGTCCAGCATCAATCCTGGTCGAAGGAATTCGTTCCCGGCCGTGACGAACGCTTGGCGTTGGCTAAGCAGAACTCGGTGACGCTGAAGAGCGTGCAGTCGGATCAAAGCGCCAAGCTGCTGGCGGCCGCCCTGACGGGCCAAGGTCTGGTGACACGCGCCCGTACGGGTGAAGCCTCGGGTGACGCGGCTATCGGCGGCGCCCCGTCGGTGGCCGATCAGTCCGCCAATCCCGCTGCGGCCGAAGCGCCACTGATGCCAGCGGCCAATACGGAACCTCCGGTCGATTTCGGCCGCGCCGATCTGTTCGACCCGCCCTATACCAACGCGGTCAACCGCTCCCTGACCATCGCAGCGGTCGCCATTCTCGGCGAAGGTGGCCCGACCGCCCACGCCGACAGCCTGATCGCCCTGATGGACGAGGCCGACGGCCAGCGCTGCTTCAGCATGAGCAAGCTTAATCTCTATCAGTGCCTGGCCGTGGCCAAGCCCTATTACGAGGATGTCTTCTGCCTGGGTCAGCACGTGCTGATGGATACCGGCCAGTGCCTCGGCAAGATGTCGAGCAACGCGCTGAGCCTGGAGCCCCCGCACAAGATGATGGGCATCAACGCCGACGGAACGACGTCGGCGACGGCGGTGGCCTATCTGCAGCCCGCCAAGCCGGTGAAGTGCAAGAAGGGCAAGAAGTGCCCAACAGCCGCTAAAACCACGACCGCTTCGACGACCAAGACGTCGAGCACCACCACCTCTTCGGATAAGAAGCCGGCCACCAAGGCCGCTCCGGCGCCGGCTTCGAAGAAGAAAAAGCCTTAATTTAAAGGCCCAAGACGGATAAAAGGACGCAATCGGCCCGTGGCCGGTTGCGTCCTTTGTTATTGTCGTGTATCGAGGCCGCCTCGTGAAATTCGGACCGCCGGGCCAATCGTGGTACCGGCGTATTTCTATTGAGGTTTATGGCCATGGCCGACATTATTCTCGACGTCGAGGTGCGTGCGCGCACCGGTACCGGCGGCGCACGTGAAACCCGCAATGCCGGCAAGGTGCCGGGCATTCTTTATGGTGGCAATCTGGCGCCCGTGCCGATCGCCGTCAGCCTGAACGAATTCAGAAAGTCGCTGTATACCGGTAAGCTGGCCGGCCACCTGGTGACGCTGAAGTACGGCAAGGAGACGCAGAAAGTCATCGTGAAGTCGATCGACTTCCACCCGGTCACCGACGTGCCGCAGCACT
>CAYULN010000224.1:0-4070 GCA_964445605.1 uncultured Caulobacteraceae bacterium
CGGACACCAATTTTCATAAATAGCTTTTCGAGCCAAGATTTTTGAGCGGCAAAACCGAGCAAGCATCCGAAAACGGCTGGCATAACAATAAGAATCAGGAGCCAGCCCAATGCGTAAAAACCGGAATATTTTCCGTCTACGTAAAACTGGGGAACAAATGGGAAGATGCAAGCATGATAAATGATTGAAAGCGTTATGTAAGATATAACTGCATCATTTAGTGGTATGGCGCGCCTGTAAATAAACTGCGATCTTGTAAAAAGCGCAATTAGACCTGGGACAACAAATATGAAAAATGCCCTTAAATAATCGGCGCTTATCATTTCTGGCATTTTCTTCCTGTTTCAGTTGATTATTAGCAGCCAACAAAAAATGCGCATCCAATAGGCGTGATTCTGCACTCATCAGCAATAGGTTGTGTGCGGCGTCTGGGATCGCCTTTTTTCATTGCACTTTGGGCGGCAGGGTTTAAGACACAGGCCGCATTGTAAGGAGTGGCCGATGTTCGGGTGGGGTAAGGGTTCCAAGGACAAGAAGCGCCAAGAGCCCAAATTGGGTACCGGCGCCAATTTTGAGACCGTCGAGGCGCCGCTCGCCGGTCCGTCCGACAAGCAGCCGCCATCTGGGAGTTCGAAAATGACCCGCACCGAAACCGACACCTTTGGCCCGATCGAGGTCGACGCCTCCAAATACTGGGGCGCCCAGGCGCAGCGCAGCCTCGGCAACTTCAAGATCGGCTGGGAGAAGCAGCCCCTGCCGGTGGTGCGGGCGCTCGGCATCGTCAAGCGCGCCGCCGCCGAAACCAACATGGCGCTCGGCAAGCTTGAGCCGACCATCGGCAACGCCATCATCCAGGCCGCCACCGAGGTCATGGAAGGCAAGCTCGACGAGCACTTCCCCCTGGTCGTCTGGCAGACCGGCTCCGGCACCCAGTCGAACATGAACGCCAACGAGGTCATCTCCAACCGCGCCATCCAGATCCTGGGCGGCGAGATGGGCTCGAAGAAGCCGGTCCATCCCAACGACCACGTCAACATGTCGCAGTCGTCGAACGACACCTATCCGACCGCCATGCACGTCGCCTGCGCCGAGGAGATCGTCCATCGCCTGCTGCCGGCTTTGCAATCCCTGCGCAACGCCTTGAATGACAAGGCCCAGGCGTGGAAGGACATCATCAAGATCGGCCGCACCCACACCCAGGACGCCACGCCGCTGACGCTTGGTCAGGAGTTTTCCGGCTATACTCAGCAGCTGACCAACGGCCTGGAGCGCATCGAACTGACCCTGCCCAAGCTGATGCAACTGGCCCAGGGCGGCACGGCGGTCGGCACCGGCCTCAACGCGCCGATCGGTTTCGCCGAAGGCGTCGCCGACAAGATCGCCCAGATCACCGGCTTGAAATTCACCACGGCGCCGAACAAGTTCGAGGCCCTGGCCGCCCACGACGCGATGGTGTTCAGCCACGGCGCCATCAACACGGTCGCCGCTTCTTTGTTTAAAATTGCCAACGATATCCGTTTCTTAGGCTCCGGCCCGCGTTCGGGCCTGGGCGAGCTGGCCCTGCCGGAAAACGAGCCGGGCTCGTCGATCATGCCGGGCAAGGTCAACCCGACCCAGTGCGAAGCCCTGACCCAGGTGTGCGTGCAGATCTTCGGCAACCACGCGGCGCTAACCTTCGCCGGTTCGCAAGGGCATTTCGAGCTCAACGTCTTCAATCCGGTCATGGCCTATAACTTCCTGCAGTCGGTGCGCCTGCTGGCCGACGCGGCGATCTCGTTCAAGGACAATTGCGTGGTCGGCATCGAGCCGCGCCTGGACAATATCAAGCGCGGCCTGGAAAACAGCCTGATGCTGGTGACGGCGCTGAACGGCCGCCTCGGCTACGACATCTGCGCCAAGATCGCCAAGACGGCCCACAAGAATGGCACGACCCTGCGCGAAGAAGCCGTCGGCGGCGGCTACCTGACCAACGAGGAATTCGACCAGTACGTCCGCCCGGAAAACATGGTCCATCCGGGTTGATGATGACCAAAGCGGATTTTGCCGAAACCGGCGCGATCCGCTTTCCAGCGGTTTTTACGCACGCAGACATGATGGCGTTGGGCGAACAGCTTGACGCCGTTTTGCTTGGTCGCCCGGGGAAGCGGCTGGCCGCGGGGCCATGGACGGAGGTTTTACCGCCATTGACGTGCATCGCCGCCGGTCTGATCGGAGAGGGCGCCTTCCCAGTCCGCGCGGTGGCATTCGACAAGACGCCGGAAACCAATTGGTCGGTCGCCTGGCATCAGGACCGCACCATCGCCGTGGAAAGCCGCGTCGAAACCGAAGGCTTCGGGCCCTGGTCGACCAAGGACGGCCAGTTGCACGTCGCGCCGCCGGTCGAGGTCCTGCAAGGCATGGCGACCCTGCGCCTGCATATCGACGATTGCGACGACGGCAATGCGCCGCTGAAGGCCGCCCTGGGTACGCATCGGCTCGGCATGGTTCCGGCCGACAAGGCGGCCGAAGTCGCGGCGGCCCATCTCCTCCAGGTCTGTCACGCTGAAGCCGGCGATGTCTGGGCCTATGCGACGCTTATCCTGCACGCGTCGGAACGGTCGCGCTCTGCAGGTCGCCGCCGCGTGCTGCAGGTCGATTATGCAGCGGTCCCATTGCCTGGCGAGCTGAAGTGGGTGGGGCTAACCCGCTTCACGCCAGGGGGCCGGTGACGCCGGTTTGGCGGTCCGGTCGCGGGCGGCCCGATCTTGAGCGGCCTGCGCGCGGCGTTGCTGGCGGTTCAGCGGCGCCGCCGTTTCCGGGGCGTCTTCGACAGCCGCCGGCTCGGCCTTGGCGCCGCGTGTGGATGGCGCTTTCCATAGCTGGGTCAGCAGCCGGTCGAGGGCGATCAAGGCGCGGGTGTGCTGCAGGATGTCGCTGAGCGTCTGCGGCGCCGGCAGGGCCTCCAGGGCCTGGATAAGCTGGTCGCTGCGGTCACGTAGGCGCGGGCTGTGCGGGTGTTTGTCTGTCTGGTTCATGCTTACAAGCTTAGCCCGCGCTCGGACAGCGGGGATAAACTGTGCCGAATGCGGCTGACGAGACAAAGAAATAGGCGCGGGCCTCTGGGCTCCCGCGCCTTATTTTATTCTGCTTTTAGACCCCTGTGCTTAGCCGACGGACTGGACGGCGGCGCGTTCAGCGACCTGGCTGGTCTGGGCCGGAGCGTTCAGGCCGACAGTGGCCAGGGCGATGATCATAAACAGGGTGATGACGGCAAGGCCGCCAACGGCATAGGTCGGATTGGACATGGTAAACTCCTCAGATGGTTCGGGTTAATCCCGTACCACCTATATGGACTTCGCACATGCGAAATGCAAATTAAACAAACGTCATTAAGCGGAATTAAGAATTCAAATTTTTCAAGCGAATATGACAAAATCGTAAGGATTTGTGATTTTGTGCGACGCAAACTGATTTGGCCGCAGATCGGAAATAATCTTAAAAAATTCAGTTAATTGAAAAATGCGGCAATTGCGAAGAGAAAGGGCGATGCAAAACGGCTTAGCGGCCGATATGCATTTCGCCTGAGCCGCTGATCTTGGTCACCACTGCGCCGGTCGCGCGCGTGATGTTGACGTCGCCGGAGCCGTTGGATTCGATGTTGACCGAGTCCGCCACGCCGTTGAACAGGACGTCGCCCGAGCCGGAGCCGCGGATGATGAAGCTCTGCGCCCGGCCGCCCTGCATGCGGACATCGCCTGAGCCGGACATGTCGAGCATGACCGGGCCGATGATGCGCGAGATATTGACGTCGCTCGAGCCGTTGTTGGTCATGGTGAAGCCGCTGGTGACGCTGGCCACGGCCAGGTCGCCGGAGCCGTTGAGGTTGGCCTTGAGCGACTGGACGTGGCCGAGGCCGACATCGCCCGACCCCTGGCTTTGCACTTCGGTATCGCCGGCATTGCCGACGTTGAAATTGCCGGAGCCGCTGAGTGTCACCTTGAGCGTGCGGGCATTGCCGATGTTGATATCGCCGGACCCTAAACTATCCACGATGGCGTCGCCGGCGCTGGCGACGCGGACGCTGCCGGCGC
>CAYULN010000225.1:0-9796 GCA_964445605.1 uncultured Caulobacteraceae bacterium
GACGTCATCGAACTCGACACCAATCTCGACGCCACCTTCCCGAAGTACAACCCGAACCCGGAAGACCACGAAATGCTGGTCGACATGGCCAAGGCGGTTAAGGAACATGGCGCCGACGTGGCGTTGGGCTTCGACGGCGACGGCGACCGCTGCGGCGTGGTCGACGATCAGGGCAATGAAATCTTCGCCGATAAAATTGGTCTCATGCTGGCCCGCGACCTGTCGGAAATCTACAAGAACGCCACCTTCGTCGTCGATGTGAAATCGACTGGTCTCTACGCCACCGACGAGGTGCTGAAGAAGAACGGCGCCAAGACGGTCTACTGGAAGACCGGCCACTCCTACATCAAGCGCAAGACCGACGAATTGAAAGCTTTGGCCGGCTTCGAAAAGTCGGGCCACTTCTTCCTGGCTCCGCCGATCGGCCGCGGTTATGACGACGGCCTGAAAGCCGCCGAGGCCATCCTGGCCATGCTCGACCGCAATCCGGGCAAGAAGCTGTCGGAACTGAAAGACGCCCTGCCGATTGCCTTCACGTCGCTGACCATGTCGCCGCACTGCGCCGACGAGATCAAGTACCAGGTGCTGGAAAAGATCGTGAAGGAATACGAGGACCTGGCCAAGTCCGGCGGGGAAATCCTCGGCCGCAAGATCACCGAGGTCATCACGGTCAACGGCGTCCGCGTCCACCTGGAAGACGGCTCGTGGGTGCTGGTCCGCGCTTCGTCGAATAAGCCGGAATTGGTGGTCGTGGTCGAATCCCTGCGCTCCGAAGACGACATGCGCGACCTGTTCCGCAAGGAAGTGAAGCCGCGCCTGGCCAAGTACCCGGAAATCGGCGCCTACAATCAGGAAATCTGATCCCCGCCAGGGGGAGGGAAAATCGCTTTTCCCCGTGCTAGGGTCGCCGCATGACCCGCGGCCGCCCGCCCCACGACGACATCCTCACCCCCGCCGAATGGCGGGTGGTCGAGGCCGTGCGCCACGGCATGAGCAATCGCGACATCGCCGCCCGGCGCAAGATCAGCCTCGACGCCGTCAAATACCATGTCGCCAATGCCTGCCAGAAACTGGGCCTGGCTGACCGCCGTGCCCTGCGCCACTGGGACGGCGTGGCACGCGGCACGGCGCTTTTCACGAAGGAAAAACAGATGCCAAAGGAAAAACAAATAAATGCGCCGTTGAATCTCGGCGCGATCGGCCAGATCGCCCGTTCGGTCAAGGACATTGACGCCGCCCGCACCTGGTATGGCGAGATGCTCGGCATGACGAATATCTATTCCTTCGGCGACCTGTCTTTCTTCGACTGCGGCGGCAACCGCCTTTTCCTGTCGCCGTCGGACAAGCCGAGCGAGTCCATCCTGTACTTCCGTGTGCCGGACATCCATGCCGCCCATGCCAGCCTGTCCGGCCGGGGCATAGAATTTCTCGGCGCGCCGCACATGATCCACAAACACGCCGACGGCACCGAGGAATGGATGGCCTTTTTCAACGACAATGAAGGCCGCCCATTGGCGCTGATGGCGCAGGTCAAGCCCTAGCGGCACATGTGGTAGAGCACGATGCCGCTGGTAGTGGCGACATTCAGGCTGTCGAAGCCACCATGCATGTCTATGCGCACCGTCATGCAGGCAGCCAGGACATCCTTTGCTAGGCCAGGCCCTTCGGCACCGAACAGGAAGGCGGACCGTGATGCCGGCCGTACCTCATCGAGCACGATTTTACCGGAAGGGCTTAGGGCATAGGCTGTTATGCCATTCGTTTTCAACGTCCCGATCAAATTGTCGATGCGATAGTGCGGCACCTGGAACACCCCACCGACGCTGACCCGGATAGCCTTGCGGTACAACGGATCGCAGCAGGCCGTATCGATCAGCACCGCGTCGACGCCAAACGCCGCTGCATTGCGCATCAACCCGCCCATATTATCGGTATTGGCAATCGCCGACAGGGCCAGAATGCGCAGGCGGCTGCCAGTTATAATGTCCGTAAAATCAATCGGCGGTGCATATTGCCCTAGTGCCAGGTAACCACGATGGACAGCAAATCCCGCCACCGCGTCGATCACGGCCTGTGCTACCACATAGACCGGTACGTCGCCGGGCAGCGTCGAAATATCGAGATTTTTCAATCGTTCCCGCGTCGTTAAAACATTTGTTGTACGGCAAATTTTCGATGAAAAAAGCCGTTCCAACACCACCTGCCCTTCAGCCATGAACAGGCCGTCGCGGCCGGTCAGGTCTCGATCCTTGACATTACGGTACAGCTCTAGCCTCGAGTCGCCCGCGTCATCGATTTCAATGATCAGGGGCATGGCTTGTCGGTTCGCAGGTCGTCTGGCATATTGTGATCACAATCCTTCACGACACTTTTCCGGCATTCGTTCGTTTTCCGATTGGCCGTCGACTTAGCCGAGTGTCATGATCCGAAAATTCAGAACTTCAAAAGACGATTCCTCATGTCGCACGACCACTCCATGAAGTCCAAATCGAAACGCAAGAAGAGCTTTTCTAAACGCGGCGTCGAGACGGTTGAGGAGGCCAACGAATGGCTGTCGAGCCAGGGCATCGAGGAGATCGAGTGCCTGATCCCCGACCTAGCCGGCGTGGCGCGCGGCAAGATCATGCCCGCCAAGAAGTTCCTCAACGCGCCCTATATGAATCTGCCGCTGGCGGTGTTCTACCAGACTATCACTGGCGATTATCCTGATCTTGAGGGCGTGGTCGGCACTGTGCAGTCGGACACCGACATCTTCCTGCGTCCCGATTTCGCCACGCTGAGCGCTGTACCGTGGGCGCACGATCCGACCGCCCAGGTCATCCACGACGCCTTCCACCCCGACGGCCGCCCGGTCGAGGAAAGCCCGCGCCAGGTCCTGCGCCGCGTTCTTGGCTTCTTCGAAGCCAAGGGCTGGAAGCCGGTCATCGCGCCGGAACTGGAATTCTATCTGGTCGAAAAGAACATCGATCCCGATTACCCGCTCAAACCACCGGTTGGCCGGTCCGGCCGTCCGGAAACCGGCCGCCAGGGCTATTCGATCGCCGCCGTCAACGAATTCGACGCCCTGTTCGAGGACATGTACGAATATTCGGAAAGCCAGGGCTTGGAAATCGACACCCTAATCCACGAATCCGGTGTCGCCCAGATGGAAATCAACCTGCTGCACGGCGATCCGCTGGAACTGGCCGACCAGGTGTTGATGTTCAAGCGCACCATCAAGGAAACGGCGCTGGAGCACGACATCTACGCCACCTTCATGGCCAAGCCGATGGCGCAGGAGCCGGGTTCGGCCATGCACATCCATCAGTCAATCGTCGACGTTAAGACCGGCCAGAACCTGTTCTCCGATCCCAAGACCGGCGGTCCGACCGATGCCTTCTTCGCCTTTATCGCCGGCCAGCAGAAATACATGCCAGCCATCACCTCGCTGCTGGCGCCGTACGTCAACTCCTACCGCCGCCTGTCCAAAGGCTCCGGCGCGCCGGTCAATACGCAGTGGGGCTATGACAATCGCACGGCCGGCTTGCGTGTGCCACCGTCGGATGCCAAAAACCGCCGCCTGGAAAACCGCATTCCGTCATCCGACGCCAACCCGTACCTGGCCATCGCCGCGGTGCTGGCATCAGGCTATCTCGGCATGATCGACGGCCTCAAACCGTCCGATCCGGTCGAATCCGACGCCTCCAGCCTGCCGCAGGGCGACCTGCCCTATTCGCTGGTCCAGGCGATCATCAAACTCGAGCGTGCCCAACCGATCATCGACATGCTCGGACCGCAGTTCGTCACCGCCTATTCGCGCGTCAAGCTGTACGAATACGAGACCTTCATGCAGACCATCAGCCCGTGGGAGCGCGAATTCCTGTTGCTTAACGTGTGATGAAAAACACCGGCCACCCGGACAGCTGGTACCGCGCCTGCATTCCCGACCCGCCGCGCTTTCCGGCCCTGCAAGACGACCTGCGCGTCGATGTCGCCATCGTCGGCGGCGGCTATACCGGCCTGGGGGCGGCGCTGGAACTGGCGCAGAAAGGCGTCCGCGTCGCTGTCCTCGAAGGCGCGGAAATCGGCTCCGGCGCCTCCGGGCGCAATGGCGGCCAGGTCCATACCGGCCAGCGCAACGATCCGGAAAAGCTTGAGGCCTGGCTCGGCGAGGACGTCGCCCGCCAGCTCTGGGACATGGCCGAGGACGCCAAGGCCAATCTGCACCGCCTGATCGCCGAGCATGGCATCGACTGCGACTTCCGGCCAGGCCTGATCCACGCCTGGCACCGGCCGCGCTTCGCCGCCGAGGACGAGGCCTATATCGCGTTCGTCCGCCGGTATGGCTATGACCAGCTCCGCTTGCTCGACCGCCAGGAAACCGCCGCCGAACTTGGCACCGACGTCTATCATGGCGGACTGTTCGATGCCGGCGCCGGCCATCTGCATCCATTGAAATGGGCGCTCGGCCTGGCAAAGGCGGCGCAGGCCGCCGGCGCACAACTTTATGAAAACACCCGCGTCTCCAGCTTGGAGTTCTCCGGCACAAATCCGGTCCTGAAAACCAGCACTGGGAGGGTCACCTGCGATCAGGTTCTGCTATGCGGCAACGGCTACATGGAAGGCCTGGACGAGCGTGTCGATGCCCATGTCATGCCGATCAACAACTTCATCCTGACCACCGAACCACTTGCCGACAATGCGATCCTACCCAATGGCCGTGCTGCCGCCGACTCGCGCTTCGTCGTCCATTACTGGCGCAAGACCCCGGACAATCGCCTGCTGTTCGGCGGCGGCGAAAACTACACGCCGTGGTTCCCCAAGGATATCAAAGCCTTCGTTCGCGCCCACATGCTCCGCATCTATCCGCAACTACGCCATACGGCGATTAGTCACGCCTGGGGCGGTACCCTGGCTATCACCAGGACCCGTGCTCCGTTTGTCCGGCAACTGAACAAGAATGTCTTCGTCAGCGCCGGTTATAGTGGTCAAGGCGTCGTCCTGGCGCCCTATTTCGGCCGCCTGCTGGCGCGCGCCTGTCTCGGCGATTCTCGCGACATCGATCTGTTGTCCCGCTTGCCCGTGCCGGCCTTCTTCGGCGGCCGCGCCTTGCGCTGGCCGGCGCTGGCAGCGGGCCTCAGCTACTACGCCTTGCGCGACCGTCTGTAACTGCCGTTGCGTCATTTAAGAGGAATTAACCCTCTTCCGGCAGCCTTTCGCTCAAAGCGGAATACCGCACGCACGCCAGGGACAGTCATGCAGGAAGTTGGTATCAAGGATATCATCGCGCATACGGTGCGCGCCAAATCCGTCACCGCCGACAAGCTTCGTGACATCAAAAGCGTCACCGATATGTTGCGCATCCTGGCCCTCAATGCCCTGATCGAAGCCAAACGCGCCGGCGATATGGGCGCCGGTTTCGCCGTCGTTGCCGACGAGGTCCGGCAGATTTCCGCCCAGGTCGAATCGATCTCTACCCTCATGGCCCACGAACTGGGGACCGAAATCAGCGCGCTCGAGGACCTGACCCAGCGCATGGCCGACCAGAACCACGGCGCCCGCCTGATCGATCTGGCGCTCAACGCCATCGAGCTGATCGATCGCAACCTCTATGAACGGACCTGTGACGTGCGCTGGTGGGCAACCGACGCCGCCATCGTTGAAGCCGCCGCCAATCCCGACAAACACACTTGCGGCCATGCTTCACGGCGGCTGGGCGTCATTCTCGATGCTTACACGGTCTATCTCGACCTGTGGCTATGCGACCTCGACGGCCACATCATCGCGAATGGCCGCCCGGCGCAATATGACGTCGCCGGACGCAGCGCCGCCAATCAACCTTGGTTCATTCGCGCCAAGGCCCTGGCCAGCGGCAACGATTTCACCGCCGCCGACATTGCCACCGAATCTCTGTTGAACGGTGCCCAGATCGCTACCTACGCGACCGGAGTCCGTGCCGGCGGTGAGGCTGAAGGCGAACTCCTCGGCGTACTCGGCATCCATTTCGACTGGCAGCCCCAGGCGGCCGCCATCACCCAGGGGATACGTCTGTCCGAAGCCGAACGCCGGACCACCCGCGCCCTGCTGGTCGATTCCACCGGCCGGGTCATTGCCGCTTCCGATGGCAAGGGCATCCTCACCGACCGCGTTCAATTGCGCAGCGAAGGTCGCGAATACGGCAGCTATAGCGAAGCGGACGGGCGCCTGGTCGCGTTTCACAAGACCCTCGGCTACGAGACCTATGCCGGACTCGGCTGGTATGGCGTTATCCTGCAAAAGGCCGCCTAAACCTAACTCCAGAAATGGAAGCGGTCAAAACCCCGTCCGACTGGTGACATGTCTATGCCGAACAGATCGGTGATCGCGCGCATGATCGGAAAGATGACATGGGCCCCGTAAAAGAACACAGCCAACAACATCCCGACCATGATCAACCCGCCGACCTGCGGCGGAATCGCATTAGTCAAAGCCTTGGGCAACCATGGCTTGACCGCCGCGAACCCGTCCAGCCCCGGCACTGGCAGCATGTTAAGCACAAACGCCATCAACTCGAAAAACGCCAGCAGCATGAAGGCGTCGAACAGCGCCGGAAGCTCCGAACTCAAATACAGCGCGGCGGCATAGGCCGCGATGGCGCAGGCAAGCGTCGTCAGCGGCCCGGCCAGGGCGATCAGGGATTGCTGCCAGGGCTTTGGAACCAGGTCGTTGCGCACGATAACCGCTCCGCCCGGCAAAGCGATACCGCCCATGATCAGCGCGATCACCGGCAGGATCAGGCTGCTGGCGCCTCTGAAATAGTGGACAGGATTGAGCGTCAGATAGCCGCGGTCGACGATCGTATGGTCTCCGAATGCCGACGCCGTGGCGGCATGGGCATATTCGTGCAGGCACAGGCTGACGATCCAGCCGATCAGGACGAAGGCGAAAGTGGCCACCGATATCCATTGCGGCCATTCGAACAGCGCCACGCCCGCCGCTAGCCATGCAGCAACCAAGCCCAGGAAATTCCAGCTGATTTCGGTTTTCATCGCCTGCCCCATGCCTTTCATATGGGCGGATCGGCGACAAAAGTCAAAGCGCGCGCAACACCGGTTCGGCTTCGGTCAGAGACCTGCCGATAATGTCGATCAGGCGATCGATTTCGGCTTCGGAGATGATCAGCGGCGGGCACATGACGATCGAATCGCGGATCGCCCGTACCATCAAGCCATTTTTGATGCAGATATCGCGTACGATTGGGCCGGCCTGCCCCTCCTTCCCCGTAAAACGTTTGTTTGTACCTTTTTCAGCAACGATTTCGACGGCTCCAATCAAGCCCAAACTGCGCGCTTCGCCGACCAGCGGATGATCATCCAACCGGCGCAAAGCCGTGGCCAAATAAGGCCCGGAAATGTCATGCGTACGTTCGACCAACTGTTCGTTTTCGATAATCTCGATATTGGCCAGCGCGACGGCGGCACAGGTCGGATGGCCGGAATAGGTGTAGCCATGGACAAAATCGCCGCCCTTGTCCAACAGCACGTCGACGATCTTTTTCGACACCCCGACCGCCGAAATCGGCAGGTAGCCCGATGACAAGCCCTTGGCCATGGCGATCAGGTCCGGCTTGATACCGAAATGCTGGTGGCCGAACCAGTAGCCCAGCCGCCCGAAGCCGCAGATCACCTCGTCGCAAATCAACAGGATACCATACTTGCGACAAATGGCTTCGACCTTTGGCCAATAGCTCATGGGCGGGATGATCACGCCGCCCGCCCCCTGTACCGGCTCTCCGATAAACGCCGCGACGTTTTCCGGCCCGACCGCCAGGATGCGGTCCTCGATCGACTGCGCTACGCGTGCGGCAAACGCTTCCGGATCTTCACCAAAGCCCTCGCCAAACAGGTAGGGTTGATCGACATGCTTGATCCCAGGGATCGGCAATCCACCTTGGACGTGCATGAAAGCCATGCCGCCCAGGCTGGCGCCGGCCACCGTCGAACCATGATAGGCATTGCGTCGGCTGATGAATACCGTGCGCTGCGGTTGCCCGGCCAGGGTCCAGTAGTGCCGCACCAGCCGGAATATGGTGTCATTGGCCTCCGACCCCGACGAATTGAAGAAGACATGTGTCAGGTCCGGGTTCGTCAGCGCCATCTTCTCGGCGATCTTGGCCGCCAGCCGCACCGGTGGCGGCGTCGCCGTCTTGAAGAAGGTGTTGTAATACGGCAGCTCGAGCATCTGCTCGTAGGCCGCCCGCGCCAGTTCCTCGCGGCCATAGCCGACATTGACGCACCACAGTCCCGCCATGCCGTCGAGGATCGATACACCGTCAACATCGGTGATAGTGCAGCCGTCTGCTCGCGTGATCAGCCGCGATCCGCCCAGCTCATGTTGCAGCTGATAATCGGTCTGTGCCGGCAGATGGTGCGCCATGTCGAGCCGCTTCAACTCGGCGGCGTCATAGTTGCGGATGGGTTTGGCGACGGGGATGGTCATGGCGCGAAGTCTACTGTTTGCCTGGAAAAACGAAATTGTCTTCGTCAATCTCGGCGAAAACCAGGCGGAAGTCAAATATTGTGATCACAATTTTGCGCGCGCTTGCAACGGCGTGTGCAGCGGTTCGCCCCGCAACGCCTTGCCCATCAAACGAAAGAATACCTGGCTATCTGGATGACGGTCAGCTTGCCACTCCGGATGCCATTGCACGCCCAGGACCTGAGCTCCACTGATATTGGCGCTGGCCGCCTCGATCTGGCCGTCCGGCGCCGTCGCCTCGACAATCAGCCCTTCGCCCAGTACATCGATGCCCTGATAATGCACCGAATTGACACTCAAGTGATCACGGCCGAATGCCTCGCGCAGCACGCCTCCCGGCGCCAGGGTCACGCCGTGCAGGTGGTCGAACATTTGCGCGAACTCGGCGCCGGCCGGCGCATGGTGCGCCAGCCTTCCCCCCGCCGCGCTACCGACATCACGGCGCAACGACCCACCCAGCACCACGTTCAATTCCTGGAACCCTCGGCAGATACCAAAAACCGGTTTGCCCAGGGTCAGCATACATTCGATCATCGCCATCGACACGGCGTCACGGCCTTCATCGAACGGCCCGTCGCCGCCTTCCTGGCCATACAGCGCCGATTGCACGTTCGACGGCGACCCGGTCAGCATCAGCCCGTCCAGCCGCCGCGTAATCTCGCCTGAGGCAAAGCCTTCGATGATCGGCGGGATCAACAGCGCATGACAGTCGCCGAAATTGACCGCTGCCCGCACATAGCGCTCCATCACCGCGTGGGCGTTTTCGACTCCGACCGTGCGACTGCACGCCATGATTCCGACGACTGGCTTCATGGCGCTAACTCAGCAAGACGGCCGGCGAACAGGCATGAAAGCTGAGCCACACCTTCTCCCCGCCGGCGAAGTCTTCCTGATCCCAGCGCGTCAGGTTCGACCGCACCACCTTTATCAGCTTGCCCCCCTCTTTCCCGTCAACGCCGATCTGCACTTCGTAGATCGTCTCGGAGCCGAGATAGACCATGTGCCTGATCACGCCGGCGACCACGTTGAATCCTTCCGGCGCATCGTCGACCTTCGGCGCCTTGTCGGTCAGCTTGTGCATCTCGATCTTTTCCGGCCGCACCGCCGCCCACACCGTGCCCTTTTCCGGGCCGGTCACGCCGTGGTCGAGATAGATCTGGCCCACATCGGCGCTCTTGATGATGGCGTGGTCCTTCATGTCGACGTCGAGCGTGCCCTCGAAGATGTTCACGCTGCCGATAAAGTCGGCCACGAACCGGGAATTGGGGAATTCGTACAGGTCCGACGGCGTCGCCACCTG
>CAYULN010000226.1:0-5263 GCA_964445605.1 uncultured Caulobacteraceae bacterium
CGCGGCCGGCGGCATTGCCTATTTCGTCATGAGCGGCCATCTGCGCGCGCCGTTCGGTGAAACACCGGAGTCCTTGCTCGATCGCTTCGGCATCGCCTGCTTCCGCGTGGCCAATCGTGTGGTCATCTCGACGCTTGGCGGCGCCGTGCTGATCTCGCTATTCCGCGTCCTGACCAATAAGCCGAAACGCCGCCGAGCCTAATTACTCTTGCGTCCTTTCCGCCCTGTCGACATTTTCTTGCGCATCATGTTTTTCCAAAAAGTGCCAATAAATGTTTCTGGCACTTTTTGGCACGATGCTATAGCCGTCGGGTTTCAGGCTCAAAGGGCGCAATTCAGCATGGCCGTCTTCACTCCCGTTTCGCTGGAAGATGCCCGAGCGTACCTTCGCGCCTACGATATCGGCGAACTGGTGCACCTTGAAGGCATTGAGGAGGGCGTGTCGAACACCAATTTCAAGGTCGAGACCACGCAGGGTCTGTACGCCCTGACCCTGTTCGAGGCGGCGACGCCGCAGGAAGACCTTCCCTGGTTCATGGACTATACGTTATACCTTGACCGCAAGGGCTATCCGGCGCCCGGCCCTGTGCTGAAGCGCAATGGCGAATCCTTGGGCGAGATCAATGGCAAGGCCTGCGCCCTGATCAAGTGGCTGCCCGGGCGGTGGCCACGCAATCCAAACGCCCATCAGGCCTGGGCGGCCGGCGAATATCTGGCGCGGCTGCATCTGACCGGCGGCGATTTCCCCCAGATTCGTGACAATAGCATGGGTATACCAGTATGGCCGCATCTGATCGAACGTTGCGTTCCCAAGGCAAAGACCAGTGACCGGGCGATAGCCATCCTGAAGGACCTGGCTGACGAGTATGTCTATCTGGCGGGGCATTGGCCGATCCTGCCGCAAGGCGCCATTCACGCCGACTATTTCCCTGACAATGTGCTGATGAGCGACGATGGCCAAGTGACCGGCGTCATCGACTACTATTACGCCTGCACCGATTTCTTCGCCTATGACTTGGCGGTGGCGATCAACGCCTGGGGCTTTACGCCCGGCGGTCAACCGATGCCGGAAATGATCCACGCCTTTGCCCAAGCCTATGTGGAAACGCGGCCGCTATCGGAAGCCGAGATCGACGCCCTGCCGCTGCTGGCGCGCGGTTCTGCCCTGCGGTTCACTTTGACTCGGCTCTACGATCTGCTGAACCATGACCCGTCCTGGGTGGTGAAGCCCAAGGACCCGGAAGCCTTCTACCGCCGCCTTGACTATCATCGCGCGGTGACCAGCGGCGAAGACTATTTCTGAAGCCTTTAAAGCCCGCTGCCGGGCGTCAGCGCGCCGCCGCCGGCCAACTGATAGGTCTTGCCGCCGAGAGCCGGATTGTGGCGGGCGTCATAGCTCAAGGTGTGACCGTTGCCGATGATATTCGGCACGCTGTCGCCGGCGATGGTCGCGTCGGTCAGCTTGCCGACGCGAGTGTCGGCCGTCAAGGTCCAGGTGCTTGAGGCATCCAATACGACATCGACGTTCGACGTGGTCTTGCCGGTGAACTTCGAGCCGTCCTGCAACGACAAGGCGATGCTGCTGATGACGTCGGTAACGAAATCGCCTGTCAGGATCTGGTTATGCGTCGTCAGCGACGCGTTGCCGCCGTTGTGGCCCATTTCGCCCCACTGGGCGGCGAAGGCGCGCAGGATGATGCCGTTGCCGGTTTGAAGGTCGACATGGGTGAGCGTGATCGCCGCCTTGATATTGCTGACGGTGAAGGCCTCGCGGCGCGCCTTGAGCTGGCTGTCTTGAAGCGTCAGGCTGGCCGATTTCACGGGGCCGGTCGCGGCTGTCGCCAACCGGCTTGCGCTGATCGTCGGCAGGGCTTCGTCGGAGTCCGGGGAATGGGTGAGGGCCGGAGCGGCGGCGGGACCTTGCTGGCCGGCGCTGGTTTGCAGGGCGATGCCGATATCGTCGGCGGTCAGGTTGGCCTGGGTGAGGCTTATCGTGTGCGGACCGTCGACGATCATGCCGCCGGCCGCGGCCGCCGTGACAGTGACTCCGGAAGCGGTCAGGTCGCCGCCGGCGGCGATGCCGGGCGACAGCGGGCCGCCTGTGCTATAGGTGCCGCCGGTCAGGGTGGCGCTGCCACCTTGCAGGTCCACGGCCGGTGCGTGGTCGGATTCGGTCGACACCTTGAGTGCGTCGCCGTCGATCTTGGCGCTATCGGTCACGACTATGCCGGTGGCATATGAGGCCTTAGTGGAAACGGTAACGCCTTTCATGACGGCCCGGCTGCCCGCGTCGCTGAGATAGACGCCGTTCGTTCCCTTGGCCGTAGTGGCGATCGAGCCGTTGATCATGGTGGCGGTGGAACGGCCATAAACCAGCAGTGCCGAGGCGAGACCGACCGTGCGTCCGCCATCGGGCAGGGTCGGGGCGGCCGAGCTGACCAGATTGACCGTGTCGAGGCTCAATTGACCGCCGCGCAGAAGATAGACCGCCGAGTGGTCGGGTTGGACTACGGTGATGGTGGCTTTGGCCAGGCTCTTGGCCTGGGCGGCGACCGTCAGAACGCCCGTCAGGCGGTCGGCCGCCGACAAGTTGGGGGCGGGGGGCAGATTGGCGCGGGGAATGGCGGGAGCGCCGCCGCCGGCTCCGTCAGCGCCGCCGCCCCGGCGATGGCCGCCGCCGCGACCGCCGCCCATACCGCCGCCGTACCCGCCACCGCCACCCATGTCACCGCCGCCATATGCGCCCATGCCCTGGGCCAGGGCGGGTTCGGCAAAGGCAGCGACAGCCGCCGACAGCAGTAGGAACGGCAAGATGTGACGCATGGAAAAAGCCCCTTATATTTTTTTATCCGCGAACCGGCATTATCGATAGGGGGCAAAATGGGCGCGTTTATGTCAGACCTGATACGAGGCCGTTTCGCTTTGGTTTCACCCCGAAGTCAGGCGGCGGCGAAGGCCTGGACGCGCTTGAGCGCCGCGGCCGGGTCATTCGGCAGCTCGACGATCTTTTCCGGCAGTCCATGCAGCTTCTGGATCGCCTGGGGCACTTGCGGTGCAAAGCCAAGCGCTCTTTGCACAAATTCAGGAAATTTAGCAGCGTGAGCCGTCGACAGGATAACGCGCGGTGTTTTTGGATCGCGTTTCAGGGCCGCCGACAGGGCCACGGCAGTGTGCGGACAAATGACCTGGCCATAGGCTTTGTGGGCATGCCGGATGGCCTCGGCAGTTTCTTCCTCGCTGACTGAGCTGGCCGACACTTCGGCGCGCAAGGCGCCTTGCAGGTCCGGCGCCAGGGCAACACCGCCGGTGGCGGCGAAGGTGTCAAAGAAGGCGCGGGTGGCGACAGGGTTGCGGCCGGTGGCTTCGAACACCAAACGTTCGAAGTTGGACGGTGCCTGGACGTCCATGCTGACCGAAGCGGTAGCGACGGCGCGGTGGCGGACATAGCGGCCGTCATTGATGGCCTGGGCCAGGGCGTCGTTGGAATTGACCGCCGCATGCAGGTGGCCGACATTACCGCCGATCCTGCGCGCCACCCAGCCGGCGAAGGCGTCGCCGAAATTGCCGGTCGGCACGACGAATTCGGGATGGTCGGCGCCGCTGGCCCCTGCAGCGGCCAGATAATACGGCACCTGCCCCAGCAACCGGCCCCAGTTGATCGAATTGACCGAGCTGATCAGGCCATCCTGTTTCAGCGACACATCGCCGAGCAGGATCTTGACGATCTTCTGGCAGTCATCGAAATCGCCCTCGACGCCGATATTCAGCACATTGTCGGCCTGGACGGTAGTCATCTGCAGGCGCTGCACCGGCGAAACACGGCCGAGCGGATGAAAGACGACCAACCGGACACGTTCGGAACCGGCAAAGGCGCGC
The DNA here is from genome assembly GCA_964445605.1 of uncultured Caulobacteraceae bacterium. Lineage (GTDB taxonomy): Bacteria > Pseudomonadota > Alphaproteobacteria > Caulobacterales > Caulobacteraceae > Asticcacaulis. The sequence goes on from CAYULN010000226.1 coordinate 3,877, forward strand.
ACGGCGGCGGCGCCGGTCTCGCCCGACGTAGCTGTGACGAGCGTCAGGCGTTCGCCACGCTGGGCCAGAGCGGCGTCGGTCAGCGGCGCCATCATTTGCATGGCCATGTCCTTGAAGGCCAAGGTCGGGCCGTGCCACAGCTCCAGCATCCACAGATTGTCGTCAAGTTGCGTCAGCGGCATCTTGCCGTCGCGCAGAAAAGCGGCGCGGGTGCGGTCGGCGGCGGCTTTCATGGCGTCGGCGCCCAGCACGTCGACGCCGAACAGGGTCAGCAGCTTTTCCGTGAGGACGCCGTAGTCGCCCTTCGCGGCGGCGTTCAGGTCGAAATCTGCCAAAGAACCAGCATGCGGATAGGTCTCAGGCACGTACAGCCCGCCGTCGGGCGCCAGCCCGTCAAGCAGGGCGCCGGCGAAGGTGCGTCCTTCGTTGAAACCGCGCGTACCGATATAGTTCATCTGATACCTGATCTTTTGGGGCCTGAGTTTATCGTCGGACGGAAAAGGTTGCGCGGCCGGCGGCATGTCCGTAAATAGGCGCGCCCTCGCCGTCGGGGGCGGCCCTAACATTTTACGCCTCCTGAGAAAAGACCCCTGATGACTTCTGGCGAGACAAAATCGGCCAGCACGATGAATGCCCTGCCGGACGTACTGGCCGGGGCCAAGCGGATCACCATCAAGCTGGGCTCGGCGCTGATCGTCGATGGCGAGACCGGCGGGGTCAAGGCCGACTGGATGGCCGGCCTGGCGCGCGACGTGGCGGCGCTCCACGCCCAGGGCAAGCAGGTGATGCTGGTGTCGTCGGGGGCGGTGGCGCTGGGGCGCGGGCCGCTGGGCCTGACCGGCAAAAAGCTGAAACTGGATGAGAAACAGGCCGCAGCCGCCGTCGGCCAGCCGCGCCTGATGAGCGCCTGGGACGCGGCATTCGGTGCGGTTGGTCTGAAGACGGCCCAGGTCCTGCTGACGCGCGAGGACACTGAAAAACGCCGGCGCTGGCTGAACGCGCGGGCGACTATCGACCCCCTGTTCGATCTTGGTTGCGTGCCTATCGTCAACGAGAACGACACTGTGGTGACCGAGGAAATCCGCTATGGTGACAACGACCGGCTGGCGGCGCGGGCGGCGATCCTGGGCCGGTCGGAGGCGCTTGTTCTGTTGTCGGATATAGATGGTCTGTATACGGATGATCCGCGCCGCAACGCTTCCGCCAAGCATATTCCGCTAGTCGAAAAGCTCGATGCCCAGGTTGAAGCCATGGCCGGTGGCGCCAACGCCAATGCCGGGGTCGGCACCGGCGGCATGGTGACCAAGATCGCCGCCGCCAAGATCGCCGGCTCGGCGGGCTGTGCGACGCTGATTGCGTTCGGCGCGGTGGACCAGCCCTTGTCGTC
>CAYULN010000227.1:0-5932 GCA_964445605.1 uncultured Caulobacteraceae bacterium
TCTACACCCTAAACAAAAAAACTAACCCCCGCCACTTTGGGGGCCCGGTATATTTTTTTGTATAAATGACTGGTCTTGTGGGTCCACGGACCCCACACCCCGATACCGGTCTTAGTTCTGCCCCGTCAGTTCCTTCAGCAACGCTTGGTCGCCATACACCTTATCCAGGGCCACGGTCACCGCCGCCGTCGATACGACCACGGTCCGGTTCAGCTTGCCGTCATAGGCGAAGGCGCCTCCGAGGGAATGGATATTGCCGTCGAAAGCCGCGCCGATCACTTCACCCTGGGCGTTGAGCTCCGGCGAGCCGGAATTGCCGCCGACGTTGTCGTTGGTCGTCACGTAGTCATAGACCGTCTTGCCGTCGAACTTGCCCTGGGCATCAGCGAAGTGCTTGGCGAGCAGGAAGGGCTGCTGGCCGGTAGCGCGGTCATAAAGCCCGCTCATATAGGTGAAGGGCGCGACCGTCGTGCCATTATAGGTCCAGCCGGCCACCTTGCCGTAGCTCAGACGCAACGAGAAGGTCGCGTCCGGATAGGTCGACGTGCCGTAGGCCTTGAAGCGAGCGCGGGCGATTTTTTCGGCGGCCATGCGCGTCGGGCCAGTGACCTGCGCTTCGTAGGCCTTGCGGGCGGCGCGGGCGGCATCGTCGATGGCCAGGGCGTATTTGATCATCGGGTCGTTCGAGGCCTTGATGGCCGGCAAGCCGCCGTCCCACAAAGCCTGGCGCACCTTGATGTCCTGCAGTTGCGTGCCATCGACCAGGGTCTGGGCCAGTTGCTCCGGCGAGTCCTTGCCAAGCAGCACCTTGGTTTGCGGCGCATCGGCCGTCAGATATTCGCGCGCTTTGGACAGGCGGAATTCGAGGTAGACCCGTTCCAGCGGCTTATCGATCGGCGCCGGCGACAGCACCTTGCGTTCGGTGATCGGCAGGCGCGAGTCGGTATATTCCGGCAAGCGCTGATCGGACGGCTTGGCGCGGTCTTCGGCCGAACGGACCAGGTCGCGGGCGATCGAGAACAAGGTCGAGGTGTTCGGCGCGGTTTCCAGGAAATAGTAGGGCAGGTAAAGCTCGGCATAGGCCTTCTGCGCCTTGGCCGTGTCGGCCCACGGGTCGCCGATTTCGCTTTTGAAGTCGCCTTTGAGGCCCGCTTTCAGCGCGGCTTCTTCCTTGGCCTTGGCGGCGAACAAGGCCGGATCGCGCAGGGCGAGGGCCTCGCCATTGAAGGCCTTGAAGGAATTTTCCAGGCCGAACAACGGATCGGCGGCGATGCGGCGGTTTTCCTCGCTCTGTTCCGAGAAGGCGATCAGGCGGCCGCGCAGTTCCGAGCGCATGGCCTGGGTGATGGGCAGATAGATGTCGCGCATGGCTTCAAGCTGCGACACGGTCATCAGGCGTTGGGTGGTGCCCGGGTTGCCGGCGACGAAGGTCGGCTCGCCATCCTTGGGCGCGGCGCTGTTCCATTTCAGATAGTTCGGCGTGGCGGCCGGTTTGCCGTTCTCATAAACGCGCAGGAAACCGACATCGAGAGCATAGCGCGGGAAATTGAAATTGTCGGGGTCGCCGCCAAAGAACGCCGCCTGGAATTCCGGAGCGAAAACAAGGCGTACGTCGCTGTATTTGCGGTACTTATAGAGCTTGTACTGGCCGCCCTGATAGAGGGTGATCATCTGGCAACGCGCGTTCTTGTCGTCGCCGCACGCCTGCTTTTCGATGGCGGCGCTCTTGGCGTCCTGGGCGGCGACGAAGGCATCGCCCTTGAGGCCCTTGGTCGCGGCATTGATGTACTTGGTGTAGTCGGTGATCGAGGTAAGCAATTCGGCGACCATGCCCGGACAGGCCTTTTCATCTTCCTTGGTGGCGGCCATATAACCGTTGGCCAGATAATCCTGGCCCGGCGACGACAGGTCCTGGGCGCATTCGCCGACGCAGTGGTGGTTGGTGAAGACCAGGCCCTGGGGCGACACCATCGACGCCGAACAGCCGACGCTCAGGCGCACAGCCGAGGCCTGAACATGGTCGAGCCAGGCTTGATCCAATTTCAAATTGTAGGTCTTGTTGATCTTGGCCAGCGGGACATTGTCGAAGGTCCACATGCCTTCGTCAGCGGAGGCGGGCAGGGCCGTGAGGGCGAAAGCGAATACGGCGGCGGTGCTCGAGACGAGGACGGCTTTCAAGGTCATGCGATAAGATCTCCAGGTTTAGGCGGAGGCACCTTAGGCGGATATGGTTTCGTTGGAAACCGTAAATTCTGACACGTCTATTAATTCTTGGACAGAATCTGCCGGATCGCTTGCGGATAAAGCTTATGCTCTTCGGTGAGCACACGTGCGGCCAGGGTTTCGGCGGTATCGCCAGCCAGGACCGGGACGCGGGCCTGAAGGATAATATCGCCTTCATCGACGCCCGGCGTGACCCAATGAACGGTGGCGCCGTGCTCCTTGGCCGCGGCTTCCAGGGCGCGCTCGTGCGTGTGCAGGCCTTTAAATTCCGGCAATAAGGCCGGGTGAATATTGATCATTTTGCCCTGCCACTGCTCGACCAGCCACGGGGTCAGCACGCGCAGGTAGCCGGCGAGGCAGATAAATTCGACACCGGCGGCCCTTAAGGCGGCGTCGATCTGCCGTTCGTGGCTTTCGCGGTCCTGGCCGAACGGCTTGTGGTCAAGGGCGAAGGTCTTGATGCCCTGGCCTGCCGCCCATTGGAGACCGGCGGCATTCGGGTCGTTGGAAATGACCAGGACAAACTCGGCGGGGAAATCTGGCGCCCGGGCGGCTTCGACCAGCGCCATCATGTTGGAGCCGCGCCCGGAGATGAAGATGGCCGCCTTGGTCTTTGACATGGTTAGGTTTTTGCCGTGAGCTGCCCGCATACGAAGGCGTCTTCGCCGGCATTCAGCAGCGCCGCCAGCACGGCATCGACATCCTTTGGCGCGACATAGAGCACAAAGCCGACGCCGCAGTTGAAGGTACGGCGCATCTCGTGTTCGTCGATGCCGCCCGCCGTCATCAGCCAATGGAAGACCGGCGGCAATTCCCAGGCGCCCCAGTCGAACCTGGCGGTCAATTCCTCACGCACCGCCCGATCGGGATTTTCGATCAGGCCGCCGCCGGTGATGTGAGCGCCGCCCTTGATCAGGCCGGTCTTCATCAGCGGCAGGACACTCTTTATATAGATGCGCGTCGGTTCCAGCAGGGCCTGGGCCAGTGACAGGTCCTTGGCGAAAGGTGCCGGCGACGACCAGTGCAGGCCGGCCAGCTCGACCACCTTGCGGATCAGCGAATAGCCGTTGGAATGCGGGCCCGACGAAGCCAGGCCGATAATGATGTCGCCTTCACGCTGGTCGTCCATGCGCGGCAATACCTTGTCGCGGTTGACGGCGCCGACGCTGAATCCGGCCAGGTCGTAGTCGCTGTCGCCATACATGCCCGGCATTTCCGCCGTTTCGCCGCCGACCAGCGCGCAGCCGGCGCGCTTGCAGCCCTCGGCGATGCCGGCGACGACGCGGCGGGCGGTGTCGACCTCCAATTTGGACGTCGCGTAGTAGTCGAGGAACATTAGCGGCTCGGCGCCTTGGGCCAGCAGATCGTTGACACACATGGCAACCAGGTCGATGCCGACCGTGTCGTGGCGATGGGTTTCGATAGCGATCTTAAGTTTGGTGCCGACGCCGTCCGTGGTGGTGACAATCAACGGATCGTCGTATCCGGCCGCTTTCAGGTCGAACAAAGCGCCGAATCCCCCCAGGCTGGCCTCGGCGCCCGGCCGGCGCGTCGACTTGGCCAAAGGCTTGATGGCATCGACCAAAGCTTCGCCGGCGTCGATGTCAACACCGGATTGTGCATAGGTGAGGCCGTTTTTGGCTTCGGACATTCTGGAAAATTCCTGGGTAGTGGGCTATGGGAGGCGTTGGGCGTTTGCTATAGCGAAAAAATGAGTCCGATTACAAACACGAAAGACCTTATCGCCTTTTGCGAGTCGATAAAAACCGCGCCGTTTATCACCGTCGATACGGAATTCATGCGCGAAACGACCTATTGGCCGAAGCTCTGCCTGATTCAGGCGGCGAGCCTTGACCATGCCGGAATCATTGATCCGCTGGCCAAGGACCTGGATCTAAAGCCTTTTCTCGACCTGCTGGCCGATGAGAGCATCGTCAAGGTGTTCCACGCCTGCCGCCAGGACATGGAAATCTTTCATAATCTCGGTGTCCTGCCCAAGCCGATCTTCGACACCCAGGTGGCGGCGATGGCGGCGGGCTTCGGCGATCAGGTCGCCTATGATTCGCTGGTCCGCCAGAAACTGAAGATCGACATCGACAAGGGCTCGCGCTTCACCGACTGGGCGCGGCGGCCGCTATCTGAGCAGCAGTTGCAATACGCCCTTGGCGACGTCACCCATCTGGCGCAAGTCTATGTCCGGCTGTCCGACCGGTTGCGGCGGGAAGGGCGGCTCGAGTGGGTGTCCGAGGAAATGAAGGCGCTGGTCGATCCGGCGCTCTATTCGACCGCCCCCGAGGATGCCTGGAAGCGGCTGCGGCCGCGCAAGACCTCGACCAAATACATGGCGGTGTTCGCCCAGGTCGCTGCGTGGCGCGAGCGCATGGCGCAGGAACGTGACAGCCCGCGGGGTCGTATCCTCAAGGACGAGGGGGTCGACGAGATCGCCACCCAGATGCCGACCGACGCGGCGGCTTTCGATCACCTGCGTTCGACGTCGAAGGGTTTCGGCGCGTCGAAGTTCGGGCAGGAACTGGCCGAGATCATCAAGGCGGCGCTGAAAAATCCGGACGCCTATGCGCCGAAGGTCGAACGTAACGGCCCGCCGGTCCAGGTTCCCGCGTCGGTTGTCGAGCTCCTGAAGGTGCTGTTGCGCATCCGCTGCGAAGAGGAAAATGTAGCGCCGAAACTGCTCGCGACCGTGGCCGACCTGGAGAAGATCGCGCTCGATGACGATGCCGATGTGCCGGCCCTGCATGGCTGGCGACGCAAAGTGTTCGGTGAGGATGCGTTGCGCCTGAAACGCGGCGAACTGGCGCTCGTGCTCAACGGCGTCAAGGTCGAAGTGGTCGAGCTGGACTAGGCCGCTTTCGGAAAAAGCGAAGTAAAAATAAAAACTTACATGCAGGGTTGTAAAAGTCGGATTTGGCGTGGCGCAAATACATCCCCGTTGGGGTATCACGTCATTGCGATGCGCCCGTGACGTTTTTTTAATAGCCGCGGCGGGCGTCTCTGTTAACCATTTCCCCAACCGAAAAAGTGCCGCTCACCAGGGAGAATACCCAGTGCCAGAAACCGCTGTTTCCTCCGTTCCGGCCAAGGCGCGGAGCAGACCCGCTGCTGTCACCGCCATGAAGGTGGCCCTGTTCTATCTGGTGGTGATGAAGTTCGCCCAGGCGGTGTTCTTCTTCTTCTGGGGCAAGTTCTCGATCGAGCCGCTGCTTGAAATGATCGGCAAGTGGCATATCGACAATTACCGCGAGGCCTTGGGGAGCATCTACAGCCTGTCGGTGGCGCCGCTCGATTTCGCGCTGCTGACCATCCTGGCGCCGCTGGTCGGTTGGTGGGTCTATTCGCGTGTGGAACCGGCCAAGCAGACCCTGGTTGGGTGGCTGGCGGCGGTGCTTTATGTGGTCTCCGACGCGACCATCCTGGTGGTGACGACGACGTTCGATCCGTTGTCGGTCTCGCTGGTCAGCGGGGTGATCGCCCTAGTCTACATCATGTTCTGCATGGGCATCGGCTTCAATATCGCCAAACTGTTCCGCCTGCGTCTCTGACCGTTTTCGCTTCCCAGATGCGCGGCGGCCTGTTAACCTTTTCGTTCAGCTGTTCAGGAGGGAAGGGATATGGCAGATCTGAAGGTCATTGAAGGCGGTGCGGCCAAGAAGGTACAGGTCGGACTTGCGGTTCGGGCAGCGATATTTCTGCT
>CAYULN010000228.1:0-25551 GCA_964445605.1 uncultured Caulobacteraceae bacterium
GGCGTCGTGGCCGAGGATCATGTCGACATTGACCCCGTCCGAGGCCAGCGGCAGACGCAGCCAGAACAGGCTCAGGCCATTCGCCCCGCGCCACGCCATCGAATGCAGGCCGACATTGGGCTTGGCGTGTTCGACCACGAAGGTCAGGGCTTCGGCCCAGTATTGCGCTTCGGCCTGGCTGTAGATGGTGTCGATGGTCTTGCCGGTGATTTCGCGGCCATAGGCGTCAAACAGGTCGGTACCGGTCAGTCTTTGCCGGAACAGCGCGCTGGTATTGCGCGGGTGACGGTCGAGCACATCGATCAGGCTGATGGTCGGCAGGCGTTTCTTCAGGGCGACCGGATCGATGTCGGCGCGCGACGGCAGGCGCCCCCGTTGGCGCAGCCCCTTCCAGTAACGGAAGATCTCCTCATGCGAGCGCAAGGCCGCCAACATTTCGGATGCGAGACCGGTCATCGGGATAAAATACTACAGCCCCAGAAAAACGAAAACATAGAAACGAGAACAGAAAAACGAGAAGAGGAATCCAGCCCGGTGCCTCGCCTGACCGCCGAATCACCCGATTTTCACCTTCTCTTAACTGGTGATTCCTTGGCAAGCAAAAAAGGGTTAACGACCACTTGCTGTTATTAAATAGTCACAGAAAAAAGGCCCTGATGCCAAGATCAGGGCCTTTGTTCTATTTTTGTTTTAAAGCTTAACGCCGTTTTTATAAAGCTTAACGGCGTTTGCAGTGCAACCTGCTTAGGCCTTAGCGCGCGTCTTACGGGTGACCTGGCGGCCGCCCTGGCCCAGGCCCATCTGCTTGGCCAGGTCCGAACGCGCCTTGGCGTAGTTCGGCGCGACCATCGGATAATCCTTCGGCAGGTTCCACTTGGCGCGATAGTCTTCCGGGCTCATACCGTACTTGGTGCGCAGGTGGCGCTTCAAAGACTTGAACTTGCGGCCATCTTCCAGACAGACAATATAGTCGGAAGAAATCGACTTCTTGACAGAAACGGCGGGCTCCTTGGGCGCCTCGACCTTGGTTTCCTCGCCCGAGGAAATAGAACTCAGGGCCTGGAAGACGCTTTGGATCAGCGAAGGCAGCTCGCTGGCGGGCAAAGAATTATTGCCGACGAACGCCGAAACGATATCCGCCGTCATATCCAAGGTATCGGTCTTGTTTTCCATTATACATAATCCTATGAAAAGCGTGCGAATTACCTAAGCCAGGGTTTCGAAATATTCAAGCGTGAATATGCGAAAAAGGGCGATTTGATTAGTTTTGCCGGTTCATTACTTGCTACTCAGGGTAAAGCCTGGGTGAATCGTCTCTATTTTTCGGACGGAAGCGCGAAAACTTGGCGGCGGCAGCGTTGCGTAACGCTGTTTTGGCGAATCATCTGTGGAAGGAAGCAAGAAACCCCTCCACCACGGATCGTTCATTGCGAATGCCTCCGAAGCTCACCTTCGAGCTTCGGCAAGTGCGACTGCACGCCCGAGCTTATGCGAGGAGCCCATTCTTATTTAAAGCAAGGATGGCGGCGCTTGAGCGCCAATTATGTCTTCAAATCCTGGGCAAACGCCAGCATGGCGGCGCGTTGCGGCACGCTCAGGCCTTCCAGTTCGATTTCCTCGCCGCGGCTCAACGACCTTAGCATGACGTGGGTCAGGGCCGACGACAGCGACCAGTTCCAGTAGCGCAGCACGGTCTGGGCCCGGTCGACCGCCAGCATGTCATAGGTAATGATGACGTTGGCCAGGTGCGGGTGGATGGTGCCGTCCGTATCGCGCATCGGCCGGCGCAGCGCTTTCCACAACGCTTTCAGCGCCTTACGCGACAGGCCGGTCGCCTTGCACAGCACGGCCAGGCCTTCGCCGCCCGGGTCGCGCAGCAGTTTGGCGCCGGTCGCCGGTTTCAGGCCGGACATGTAGGCGATTTCCTCGGCCATCTTGCGCGTCATGCCGTTCTTGGCGGCGTCGGCGATGGCCGCTTCCAGCGACTCATAGGGGCTTTTCTTGATGGCTTCCCGGTTGCGCTGGCGGCGTTCGATGAACTGCAGCGCCTTGCGCGACATGGCATCCTGCCATTTTTCGGCGGCCGCCATGGCAAAGACGTCCGACGCCATGTCCTGCATGATTTCGCGATTGACGCCAAAGCGCGACAGGATCAGGCGGCGCATCTCGGACGACGCCCACCAGAACAGGATATAGGCCGACGACGGTCGCAGTTCCGGCCGGCGCATGATCAGTGGCACCAGCTCCGGGTGGTCCTGGCTCATGGCGACCACCGTTTCGATCGCCTGTTGCGACAGGTCGGCCTTGGTGTTTTTGAGCAGGGTTTCGATCACCGGCAGGTCGTCGCTGTCGACCAGGACTTCGCACAGGATGCTCGACAGGTTCTTGCGGCCGGCCAGCAGCATGCGGTGGCTGGATTTGCCGTGGCGGGCGCAGAAGTGCAGGTCGGAGTCCGGCAGGGCTTCGCAGTCCTCGATCAGCGGCCGGGCGACGTCGATTTCATCGACGATCAACAGGCGGACCAGGGAATTGGGCACGTCGGCCAGGATGCTCAGGCGTTTGGCGACCCGGGTCCTTTCCGGCTGGTCGGATTCGCGCAACATTTCGACCAGCAGGTCGGCGGTGACGGCGCGCTCGAACGCGTTGATGCGGCTTTCCGGCAGGCAAACCACGTCGGCCAGGCGCTTCATCAGGACGATGCGCGATTGGGCGGCGGGCGGTTCGACGTCGATGTCGCCGAAGTGCTCCGCGGCGTCGATGACGCCTTCGGGCACGACCAGGGCTTCGCCTTGGGCGTCGAGGGTCTGGGCGGGGGCGAGGCTGCTCGGCATGGGGGCATGATGCCGGGGATGCGTTAATCGATGGCTAATTGACGGGGTGTGGGGGCTGTGTCCCCACACCCCGTTCGTTCGTCGACGATGTGCCTTACTTAAGACAGTTGCCAGGACAGACATTAGGGTTGAATATCACACCACCAAAAAGGGGCGGGGAAATGATCAAAAAACTTTTCACGGCGACGGCTTTCCTGACAATGCTGTGCACCTCCCCAGCCGTCGCGCAGACCACCGCCGCGTCCGGCAAACCCAGCGATAGCGCCGAAATCACCGTCTTTGCCCGCAGGGAACCGTTGCAACGCCATTCTCTGGAGGCGGCGCAGCAGGAAATGGCCGCCACCGACGTGCACTTCCTGTGCGCGATCTATCTCAAAAACCGCCGGGACGGCTACAAGCATTCGCCCAATACGCTGGGGCCTCTCGCGCGCATGCCGGCGCCATATAATGTAGACGGCGGCTTCGGCAGTCCTTCCGTCGAGGCAAGCTCCGCCGCGCCGCCCTCTTCCAACCCCTGCGAACGCATGGCGTCCGACGACCCGCGCATGCAGATCCTGATCCACGACAAGAACATGCCGGAGGCCTATGCCGCCTATGCCGCCGGCGACTACGCCGCCGCCCTGAAGCTGTTCATCAAGGCGTACAACAAGCTCAGCATCATCACCTCGCCACAAAACCCCGGTGAACAGGGGTCGGCGCAATCCTTCCGCGGCATTCCCGCCCTGGCCGTCATGGTGGCGCGCATGTACCTCTACGGCCAGGGGACGCCGCCCGACACCGCCAAGGCGATCATATGGTTCAAAAAAGCCGCCAATGAACCGGCGTCTCCGAGGGATTCGACGGACGTCAACGCCATGTCGAGCCAGGCCGAGGGCGCGATTTTCCTGGCGCGCATTTACGAGACCGGCACCGATGTGGCGGTCAACCCGAAGGAAGCCCGCAAGTGGTACATGCGCGCCGCCGACCTGGAATATTATCCCGCCATGTACCTGTGCGGTCTGATCTTCCGCAGCGGCTACGGCGGCGAACGCAACATGACCAAGGCCATGGCCTACTTTACCAAAGCCGCCGAGGCCGGCTATGCGCCGGCGCAATACACGCTGGGACAACTTTACTACGACGGCGAGGACGGCGTCCCACAGGACAAGGCCCGGGCAGGCGCCTGGCTGTTGCAGGCGGCGCAGAACGACTATCCCGACGCGCTGTTTGCGGTGGCCCGGATGTACGACCTCGGCGAAGGCGGCGCCAAGGTCGATCCGGAGAAGGCGCTGCATTACTACAGGGAAGCCGCCGCCAAGGGCCAGCCCGACGCCCAAAATGCGCTGGGCCTGTCCTTCTATGCCGGCAACGGCGTTCCGAAAGATCTGCCGGCGGCGCGGCAATGGTTCGAGAAGGCGGCCGTGCAGGCGGACGTGGACGCCATGTTCAACCTGGCCGTCATGCTGATCAACGGTGAAGGCGGCGACAAGGACCTGGTCAAGGCCTGGGTGTGGCTGAGGATCGCCGACGCCGGCGGCCATCCGCAAGCCAAGGCGGCGCTCGCCGAACTGGAACCGAAAATGACGGCGGACGAACGCGCCAAGGCCCAGGCCCTGTTCCAGCCGGCTGCCGCGGCGCCGGCGCAGTAAACTCAGCTATGCGCCGCCATGTGCTTGGCGGTGTCGAGATAGTGCAGGAAACGCACCGCCTTGCCGTCGTCGTTGAAGGTCCACAGGTGGATCATGTCGTCGGCCACCGTCTTGCCGGTTTCCTTGACGACGGTGCGCAGCGACACCGTCGCCGCCACCTGGTTGCCGCCGGCCAGCAGGTTGGTGACTTCGAACTTCTGGAAGTCGAGGCCCGCCCCCAGCGCCGCGAAGAAGGCCTTGACGCCGTCCTTGCCAAAACGCGGCTGCATATTGACCATCAGGCCACTGTCGACGGCGCTGTTGCCGGTCCAGTCGTCAAGCGCGATGTCGTCGGCCATATGGGCCAGGATGGCGGGCACGTCGCCGCGCCCGAACGCTTCGTACATGGCCTGGCAGGCCGCGAGATTGTCGGTCTTGGTTAGGGTCGTCATTTCGCCTCTCCCGTGGTTGTGATTGAGGCTTTTACGGCGGACGGGAGCGGATGGATCAGAATGTAAGAAACCCCACCACCGCATCTAGCCGGCGCAAGCGCCGTCGTCGTGCGGTCCCCGGCACCGGCCGCCCGGCTCCCCGACAAGCGGGGAGGGACAAAAGGATACCTATTTATCGTTCCTCCCCGCTTGTCGGGGAGGTCGGGTGAGTGCAGCCGAGATATAGTCTCGGCAAGCGCAAGGAGCCAACACAACAGGAGCCACGCAAGGAATGGCTCGTGGTGGAGGGGCTTCTTACTTACAGCCCGTCAAACAAAGCGGTCGACAGATACCGTTCCGCAAAGCTCGGGATGATCGCCACGATTGTCTTGCCGGCGTATTCGTCCTGCATCGCCAGGCGGAAGGCCACTTCCAGCGCCGCGCCCGACGAAATGCCCACCGGCAGGCCCTCGATCTGGGCCGCCTTGCGGGCCATGGCGAAGGCCGCGTCGTTCGACACCGTCTCGACGCCGTCGATCACGCCGCGATCGAGAATCCCCGGCACGAACCCGGCGCCCAGGCCCTGGATCTTGTGCGGGCCCGGCTCGCCGCCCGACAGCACCGGCGAGGCTTCCGGCTCGATGGCGATCATCTTGACGCTGGGCTTGCGCTTTTTCAGCACATGGCCGATGCCGGTGATCGAGCCGCCGGTGCCGACGCCCGACACCACCACGTCGACGGCGCCGTCGGTGTCGTTCCAGATTTCCTCGGCCGTCGAGATTTCATGAATATACGGATTGGCCCCGTTCTCGAACTGCTGCGGCATCACCGAATCCGGGATTTCCTCGAGCAGCTCCTGTGCCCGGTTGACGGCGCCCCGCATGCCCTTTTCCGCCGGGGTCAGCTCCAGCCGCGCTCCCAGCAGGACCAGCATCTTGCGCCGCTCCAGCGACATCGATTCCGGCATGACCAGGATGCACTTGTACCCCTTGGCCGCCGCCACGAACGCCAAGGCGATGCCGGTATTGCCCGAGGTCGGCTCGATGACCGTGCCGCCCGGCTTGAGCAGGCCCTTGGCCTCCAGCGCCTCGATCATGGCGATGCCGATGCGGTCCTTTACCGATCCCAGCGGATTGAAGAATTCCAGTTTGGCCAGCACCGTGGCCCGCGCACCAAAGGCCTGTGACAGGCGCGGCAGGCGAACCAACGGCGTGTCGCCCATGGTGTCGAGGATCGAATCGAAAATCCGGCCGCGGCCCTTGCGGGCAAAACGGGTAGCGGTGGCGGGCTTCGGATCGTCGGAAGAGGCCATGGTCGGGGTCCTGGAAAAAATTGGGAAAACGGCTACGCGAGTCGCAGGGATCGAATACGCCGGCAAGCGTCTATTAATCCCGCATTAAGAACATTTTAAGAGATATTATCGCGTCTTAACTTCCCTGATAAGCCAAATCACCTCACATTTGCGGTGAGGGAAACTAAACCGCCCGGCGTACGGGCACGCGGAGTAGATGAGATGAGCCTGGATGACCTGTCGCCGACCTTGAGCCCCTCCGCGTCGCACGACACGCCGCAATCTGTTTCCGGCTCCGCCGAAATCGCGGAAACCGAGGCCGTGGAGCCGATTGCCGAGTCCACCCTGCCCGGCCGCCATGAACTGGCCACCCAGATGGTCGCCAAGCTGTGCCATGATTTCATCTCGCCGGCCGGGGCGATCATTTCCGGCCTCGACTTGCTCGAGGACCCGTCCGCCCAGGACATGAAGCAGGAAGCGCTCAACCTGATCTCGGCCTCGGCCAAGAAGATGGTCGCCCTGGTCCATTTCGCCCGCGTCGCCTTCGGCGCCTCCAACACGGCGGAATCGTTCTCCGGCGGGCAACTGAATAAGATTTTGATCGACACCTTCTCGACCCTGCGCGCCGAGCTCGATTTCCGCATCGCGCCGGAAAAGCTGTTTGAGAAACCCGCTGCCCGCGCCCTGCTGAACCTCGGTCTGATCATGGGCAATGCCCTGCCGATGGGCGGCAAGGCGCTCCTGGAAGCCCGCGATGTCGACGGCAAGCTGATCCTGAGCGGCGAAGCGCGCGGCCCGCGCGCCCGCCTGAAGCCGGAAGCCATCGAGGGCCTGACGGGCCTGGCCCTGGGCGAAGGCCTGGCGGGGCAGTGGATCCAGCCGCACTGGCTGCACAGCGTGGTCGAGGAAGCCGGCGGCGAGCTGAAGATCGACAGCGATACGGACCTGTTGACGATCACCATCACCCTGCCGGCGGCGTAAGCGCTACGCCCCCGCGATCCGCGTCCAGTTGACGCCCTTGCACAGCAGGCCGCCCAGCACGCAGCCGCTGGTCGTCATGGTCTTGTCCCCCACGTCCATCTTCAGTTTGTAGCGCATGTTGCGCTGGGGGTCGAAGGCGCTGCCGGTCCAGTGGCCGGGCGTGGCCTCCGTCACGGTCATCACCAGTTTGTCGCCGATCTTTTCGCCCGTGACGCCCGGCTTGATCCAGGTATTGGTGGCGCACAGGTCCGAACCGCACGGCGCGATCTGCACCTTGGCCTTGCCGTCGCCGCGCGCCCAGAAGCCTTGCGGCGACGGCGTTTCCGCGTGGGCGGCCAACGCCGTCACAAGCACGGCAATGGCCAGAATTCTTGCAATCATTTCAGTCTCCTGAGGATCATGCCCGGCCACCGATACGTCGGCGGCCGGCCATCGGATTGCCTGGATTGAATATTTTTGCAGCCGCTGAACCAACCGCAGGCCGCCGCCGTAGGAGGGACAAAACAGGAGCCAAATCATGCCCCCTCTCGCGCAAATCGCCGTCGGCCTCTGCCTGGTCATGGCGGCCGCATGGCTTATTCAGCGCGTGACCCGTTCCAGCGCCTGGGTCGACCCGATCTGGTCGTTCGGCGTCGGCTTGGGCGGCGTGGCGGCGGCGATCCTGCCCGGCGACCACACCATTGAAGGCCGCCGTATCGCCGTCGGCATCCTGGTTGCTGTCTGGGCCTTGCGCCTGGGCCTGCACATCGCCCGGCGAAACTTGAGCGGCGACGATCCGCGTTATGCCGACCTGGAAAAGCAGTGGGGCCGCAATGCCGCCTTTTTCATGTTCGTTTTCCTGCAAATTCAGGCGTTTGCCGCCTGGGTTCTGGTTCTGGCCGTCCGTCTGGCCGCCATCAATCCGCAGCCCTTCCCGGCCGCGCAGGACATCGCCGGCATCGCCCTTCTGATCGTCGCTATCGGCGGTGAAAGCCTGGCCGACGCCCAACTGAAACAATTCGGCCGCGCTCACAAGGGCGGGGTCTGCGACGTCGGCCTGTGGAAGTGGTCGCGTCATCCCAACTATTTCTTCGAATGGCTGGGCTGGGTCGCCTGGGCGGTCATCGCCATTGATCCCGCCGCGCCGTGGAGCTTCGCCGCCCTGCTGGCGCCCGTCTTCATGTTCTACCTGCTGGTCTTCGCCTCGGGCATCCCGCCGTTGGAAAAACACATGCTGGCGACGCGCGGCGACCGTTTCCGCGCCTACCAGGCGCGTACCTCCGCCTTTTTTCCGTTGCCTCCAAAAAGGAAACCGTCATGAATCTCGCCACAACCTTAGCCGAACGCGCGCCCTTGCCCGACGGCCTGACCCTGTCCGCCATCGACTGGCTGTGCGGCCGGACGCGCAAGCAACTGGCCCGCGCCCCGTCCGACGAAGCGCGGTTCGCCGCCGCCATGGGCGATTATCCGATCGCCGTCCACGCCGACGCCGCCAACCGCCAGCACTATGAAATCCCTCAGGAATTCTTCGGCCTGATCCTCGGGCCGCGCCGCAAATATTCGTGCTGCCTCTATCCGTCAGCGTCGACCACCTTGCAGGAAGCCGAAGTCCTGGCGCTCGAAGACACCTGCGCCCACGCCGATTTGCGCGACGGCCAAGCCATCCTGGAACTGGGCTGCGGCTGGGGCTCGCTGTCGCTGTTCATGGCCGCCAAATTCCCGGCGGCGCGTATCGTGTCCGTGTCCAATTCCCAGTCGCAGCGCGCCTATATCGAAGCCGAGGCGGCCAAACGCGGCCTGAACAACCTGACCGTTATCACTTCGGATATGAACGACTTCGCCATCGACCGGCGCTTCGACCGCATCGTCTCGGTCGAGATGTTCGAACACATGTCCAACTGGCGGGCGCTGCTGGAAAGGGCGCGCGGCTGGCTGGCGGACGACGGCCGCCTGTTCCTACATGTGTTTACGCACCGCTCACGCTCGTACCGGTTCCAGCACGATACCGACGACTGGATCGGCAAGTATTTCTTCACCGGCGGCATCATGCCGGCCCACGACCTGCCGCACCGGTTCCCGGACCTGTTCGAGGTCGAGCAGGAATGGCGTTGGTCGGGCGAGAATTACCGCCGCACCGCCATGGACTGGCTGGCCAATTTCGATGCCCAGGCGGAGGCGATCGGGCCGATCCTGCGCGAGGTCTACGGCAAGGACGCCTGCGTCTGGCGCAAGCGCTGGCGGTTGTTCTTCATGGCGACAGCCGGCCTGTGGGGCCACGCCAAGGGCGATGAATGGGGCATCGGCCACTATCGGATGAAGGCGAAATAGAACGCCTCCTTTAAGGGGAGTTCTATTATTGTAGATCCAACCGAGGCAGGTAATGCACATTCCCCTTCGCCACCCACTTGGCGAACTCCGCTTCCCTTAACGGCACGCCGACCGGATCGACCGGCGCCGCCATCTCCACCGGCCTCGGCCCGATCGCCGCCATCACGTCCGGCAGGTCATAGGCCGTCAGCACGCCCGGGATGGCATTGGCCGGCAGGTCGCGCGCGATCGGCCGATCCAGCGCCGCCTTCCACGACACCACCGCCCCCTCCGTGCGCACCGCCGTAATACGGTCGTCCAGGGCTGCCGCCTGCAAGGCGACCGGGCCCATGATGCCGGAGCCGCTGACCGTCACCGGCGCGCCCTTGAAGGCCGCCGTGATCCAGTCCATTGCCCGGATGGCGTCGTCGATGCGCATCCCGGGCAGGGTCTTGCCGTTCATCATCGCCCGCAAGGACAACAGGTTTTCGTCGCCGGCCAGGGTCGCCTTGCTCTCTTCCATGCCGTCGGCGCCGCGCGCCTGCAGTACCACCACCGTATAGCCCGCCTTGGCCCAGGCTGTCGCCCGGCCGCGCGGCCCGGTCTGCTGATCAAGCGGCGCGGTGTCGAGCAACAGCACGACCTTTGTCGTAACCGCCGGTTTGATTACCCGCGCCTCGATCGGTCCCAGGTCGGACGGGAAGCGGATCGTCGTGTCTGATACCTGTTCAACAACCGGCGCGGCGCCCGGCTTGGCGGTCACACCCGCCAATCGCACGATCGCCGCCTTGACCACCGCCGCATCAGGGGCCTTTGACGGCGCCACCGACGCCGCGTGATCGCGCTCCAGGTCGGCATAGGTCTTCGTCCCACCCGAGGTCACCAGTTGCCCGGTCGGCGTAACCATGAGGTCTTCATCGCGCTTCGGCTTCAGCGCCGCGAACGGCACCGCCGTTCCCTGCACCCCGAGCGACTGCCGGAAGAAGCCGACGATCTTGTCGCCCATCGGCTGGATGGCGCCGTGCGGCCCAGGCCCGGTCAGCCAGACCAGCTTGTCCGGCGCCCCCAGGACGCCCCAGACGTGCTTGGCCTCATCGACCGCCGCCGTCGCGCCGGCAAACGGGAACATGTCCTCGGTGGTCGAAATCACGGCGAATGGCTTGGGCGCCGTCAGTTCCACCCAGTCGGGGATATCCAGCCCGCCGGAGATGAAGCCGGGGATGCTCTGTTCGGCATCCTGCGGGCCGACGCTGGCCAGGATATGATTAAAATCGTTGACATAGCAGGCGGCACCCGCCGCCTGCACCCGGTCGTCCAGGGCCGCCAGATAGGCCGTGATCGTACCGCCGCCAGAGCAGCCAAACGCGCCGATGCGCCTGGGATCGACCTCCGGCAGGCTTTGCAGGTAATCGATACCCTGCGTGGCGTCCTGGAGGAAATAACGCGCCACGTGCTCGCCGCCATAGATGGCCGGGAATGCCGCCAGGCTGTGATCGCCGGTCGCCTTTTCGCCGCGCGACCGGCCTGTCACCGGGTCGTAGTTTTCCATGCGCTCGCCTTCGTCGACGATGTCGTAGGCCAGGGCGACCATGCCGTTGCGCGCGAAATTGGCGGCGAAGTCGTAATTGCTCAGCTTGCCGGAATTACCGTGGCCGGGCGACAGGATGATCGCCGGGAACGGGCCCTTGCCATCCGGAATGAACAGGTTGGCCGTGACATGTTCGCCCGGCGCCCCGTCATAGGTCAGGTTCTGGATGGTGAAGCCGTCGCCCTTGACCGTGCCGGTCACCTTGGCGTTCAGCGGCTGGCCGTACACCGGCGCGCCGATCAGCCTGAGGATCTTCGCCTTGACCTCGGCCTGGCGCGCCTTCATCGCCTGAGGCGTCGCGGTCGCCATGACGGCTGCATGCCGTGCGCTCAACGACGCATTGGCCTGAGTATCGAGCGCCTGGATCAGCGTCGACCGGCTGGTGACCGGCGCATCGGCGGCGAAAACGGGGCTGATGAAGGTGGCCGCCCCGGCAAGGACCAGGGCGGCCGAAAAGGCGGCCGTTTTATGCATTGCTTCGCTCCCACCCGGCGACGCCTGTATTGGCGCTTGCCGGATTGGTAGATGCGCCCCCCGACGCTGTCAATGCGTTGCAGTGCCGGCCGCCCTTCCCCCCCTCGGGCGGTCAGTTCAGGGGGGCCGGCGGCTGCCCCGCCAGCCGGCGCTCCAACTCCCTGATCTGCCGGTTCACGTAGATCTGCAGACACTCCTGGAAGGCCTTGTCGAGCACCACGGCGCATTCGACCTGGCCCTGCCGCTGGAATTCGCCGGCGAGCCACTTCAGGGCGTCGAGCATGTCCTGTTCGCGGGCGGCGTCCCGAACAATGATGACGTCGCGCCAGTCGGTCGTGTCATGCGCCATGGAGCGGTTCCTTCCGAGAAGGCTGTCTGTAAAAGGTTTCCGGTGCTGCGCCCTCCGTGCTGTGATCGGCCTCAATAGATCACGACGCAAAAAGGGCTGGTACCACGTGAACGCGTAGGCAGAGGAAAAAGTTCAAAAAAGACTGAGTAAATTTAAGAGACTTACAGATCGATCAGGCCGTAGGTGATGGCAATGACCACCGCCGAAACGCGGTTGTTGGCGCCCAGTTTCACGAAGATATTGCGCAGGTGGTAGTCGACGGTGTTGGCGCTGATCGTCAGGATGCCGGCGATCTGGTCGTCCGACTTGCCCGCCGCCAGCCACTGCACGATTTCCTTTTCGCGCGGCGACAGGGTGACGACCTTGGGCGGGAGCTTCTTCTTCGCCCGGATGATGCGCTTGTAGGCATGGTAGAACTGGTTGCAGTAGGCGCTGAGCACGTCCAGGTTCTTCATGTGCTCGGCCGTCCGGTCGCTGGTGGCCAGGGCGACGCCGGCGATCTGGGTGCGCGGGCCGGAAAACGGGATGCCCAGGCCGTTATGCAGGCCGGCCTCTTCGCCCAGGCGCAGGAAATTGACCTGCCGCTTCGACAGGTCGAGTTCCTTTTCCAGGTCGCCCCAGCGGAACGGATGGTAGGTGCTGACGGCGCATTTGAAGACCGGATCGATCTCCACGAAGTTGCGTTCGACGTAATATTTCTGCCAGCTTTCGTCGTAATTGCTGATGAGGCCGAAGCCGAGCGACTCCTCGGGCACGTCGTCGTCGCGGCCGATCGAGAAGTTGATCCGGTCGAAGCCGTTGGCGGCCATGGCGGCGATGAAGGTTTCGAACAGCCGGTCGCGCGACGTCAGGGCACCGGTCGTCTCGATGAAGTCCTCGAGCCGGTATCGCGCATCCAGTAACGGCATCCGCACCTCCCGAGGCTGAGACGTTACGTCGTCCCTGGCCACCGCAGAACCTGCCGCATACCTATGGGCGAAAATTCCGCTTGTCTAGGATAAATTGCATCGCCTCACTGAACGGGCGGTTCGTCGTCCTCGTCCGTCAGGGTGCGGACCAGATCGCTGACCTTGCGGCGCGCCGCCTTGCGGATCTTCGGAAAGACCTCCGCCAGCTCGACGCCTTCGCCGCTCTTGAGGAAGGCGCTGATGGCGGTTTCGCCGGCCGACAGCACGAAGTCGACCGTCTGGTTGTCGATGCCGCGGAAGAACAGGCTGATCGGCGTGCGCAACGCCACCGCCGTATCGTAGAGTTTCGAGGCGCTGATCCGGTTGACGCCGCGCTCGTACTTCTGCACCTGCTGAAAGGTCAGGCCGATGGCCTGGGCCAGCGCCTGCTGGGTCATGCCCAGCGCCTTGCGCCGCGACCGGATGACGGAACCGACGTGGATGTCGACGGGATGCGGTGATCCGGCCATGGCGTGGCGTATCCTTACGGCTATAACGACAGGCATACCGCGAAACCCGCGCCGGCACACCTGAATTCCCAATGGTCCGATTTATTTTCGCAAGGACAGGTCGCGTTCAAGGTGTCGGAGAGGAACGTCTTGGCGGACCCGGCGGCGCCGTAATTCCGTAGCCGGCAAAGCGCGCGCCGATATGCGAATTGAGCGAATTGGCCTTGGCGACGTCAGCCATGCCCTTTTCGGTCAGCCCCTTGCGGAATTCGGCGACACCCAGCGGATACAGCACTGCCGGCAGATCGGGACGCGCCGTCAATACCACCTTGTAGTCGGCGATCGCTTCGTCGTACCGGCCCATTTGCAGATAGACCAGGCCGCGCGCCTCGTAACTGTCCGGCAGCGGCGCCCGGGCGACCAGGGCATTGCACACCTGCAGGCCCTTTTCCAGTTTCACCCCCAGGCTGCCGCCGTGCGTGCCGTAGGCCAGACACAGATTGCCGGACCAGGCGATATTGTCCGGCTGGGCGGCCAGCAGCATCTCGTAATCGGCCGCCTCCTTGTCGAACGCTCCCGTGGCGTCGTAAACTTGGGCGCGCAGGAACAGCCCGCGCGGATCGCCAGGATGGTCGGCCAGAAGCGCCTGGGCATCGGCCAGCGCCTTGTCGTAGGCCTTGTCGTTCAGATAAAATTGGCCACGCGCCAGTAGGGCCGGCGCGGATCGCGGGTCGAGCTTGAAGGCTTCCGCAACGTCCGCCTCGCGGCCGGCGCGGTCGAGGTAATACGGGCGGCTCCAGGCGCGCGCCACATAGGCCTCGTCCGTCGGCTGGATCTCGATGACCTTGCTGAATTCGGCGAAGGCCTCCTTGGACTGCGCGTCGCAATTATGTCCGCCCTGCCCCGCGCACGACTTCAGAAGCGAACCCAGCCAGTAATGCAGTCCCGCGTCCTCGGGAGAAACGGCGATGGCGGCGCGCACCGTGGCGATCGCGTCGTCAAAGCGCTTGTTGCGCACAAAGATCTGCCCCTGGGTGCGCAAGGCGTACAGCGATTCCGGATCGGCCTTGACCGCCGCCGCCGCGTCCCTAGACGCGTTGGCCGGATCGCCCATGTCGTCATAGGCCTCGGCCCGTCCGACCAGCGAATAGAGGTCGCGCGGATTGAGGTCCAGCGCGCGGGTAAAAGCCGCCTGGGCGCCGGCATAGTCCTTGTCCGCCAGCGCCATGGCGCCGCGCGTCGCGTAGACGCGGCTGTCCTGCGGCGCCAGGTTGGCGGCCAGATCGAGATCGGCCTTGGCCCCGGCCTTGTCGCCCTTGGTGAAGCGCGCATACGCCCGTTGTGCCCGGGCGCCGCCGTTTTCCGGTTCGAGCTTTATCGCCGCGTCCAGGTCGGCCAGGGCTTCATCGACCTGGTTGTTGTTGAACCGGCGCTCGGCGCGCGTCAGGTAATCGGCGGCCGTCTTCGGCGCGTCGCTTGCCGCCGCCTCGGCGTCCTGTTTCGTCGGCTGGTAGTCGACCGGCGCCTTGACGAAGACCCGCTGCTTCGACAGCGCCTTCATCGGCTCGGCGGCGGCGACGGCTTCCTTATAGGGGATTTCCGGCGCCACGGCACGCGACGACGCTTCCATCACGAAGGTCCCGTCCTTGATCGCGAGTGTGCGTTTGAAGGCGAAGCCGGCCAGGGTCTGGTCAACGGAGTCGCCGCGCACGGTGAAACCCTTGCCGCCCCCCGGCAGGCGGATCACCTCACGCGACAGATTGTAGGTCGGATAGCTGACCTGCACCGGAATGTCGGTCTGGTCGGGGTCACGCTTCAGATCGCTTTCCCAGCCGAGGCCGGCGCCGTCAGCCTCGTACTGGCGGCTGCGGCTGCTGCCGCTGGTATCCCAATCCATCTTCGCCTTGCCGTCCATCAGGAAGCGCGTCTCGTTCGCCGCCGCGTCGAAGGCCCACGACGCCTTGTCGACCGTGATGAAGCTGTATTGCTGCGTCCAGAATTCGCGCATGCCCTTCTCGACATCCGCCGCCGCGCGTTGCGCCAGCTGGGTGTTGAGCTGCACGGCGTAGTCGCCGCGATAGACGATCTCGCCATGGACCGGGGCCGGGGTATCCAGCCCGGCCGTGGCGTCGAAGGTCAGGGTCGTCTCGGTCTGCGGCACGGTCAGCGGCGCCGGCTTCAGCGTCTCCAGCCCGGCGCCGGCCGCGCGCACCGGCAGCGCCCAGCGGAAGTCCGGCACGGTCAGGCTGTCCAGGTCGCGGTCGCCGTAGCGCGTGCCGTCCAGCCAGTAGACCTTGCCGCCGATCTCGGCGCGGACGATGACGTGGTCGAACGCCTCGAGCACCGGCAGCCGGTCGCCCAGGCCGTCGCCCAGGGGTCCGGTATTGACCAGGGCCGGTTCGGCCTTGATGCCGAGCGTGTGCAGCAGGGCCAGCAACAGCGCCGTCTTGCCCTTGCAGTCGCCGAAGCGGCGTCCCCAGGTAACGTCGGCGTCGGCCGGCACGTAGCCGCCCTGGTCCATGCCGAGGAAGACGTAGCGGATCTTGTTCTGCACCAAATGCAGGGCGGCGGCGGCCTGCACCTTCGGATCGGAGGAGGTGGCGCGGATCTTGTCGGCCTCCGCCATCAGCTTGGAATCGGCCTTGAGCGTCTCGGCCTTGGCATAGTAGGGCGCCATCAGGCTGGACACCTCGCCCCAACTGGCGAATTGCGAATACTCGATCTGGGTCAGCTTGAAGAAGCGCGCCGGCGCCTCGTCCGGTCCCTTCGCCGGGGCCAGATTGTCGATACCGACGCTGAGACGGTTGCCGTCGGTCGTCTGGGATAGCTTGGCATCCTTCAGGTCGCTCGACGCCTTCCACTTGATCGGCCGCGATTTCGGCCACTGCGCGCTGAATTCGGCGCGCACCACGCTGACCGGAAAGATGTTGGTGACGAACGCCTCGGCCCGGCCATGCAGCACCGGGTCGTTGCGCTTGATCGAGACGCTGTAGTCGATGATGTCGCCGACCTGCACGTCTTCGGGTTGCAGCACGGCCGTCAGCACGCCGTCCAGCATGGACTGTTCCAGGTTGGACTCCCGGCGCAGGGTGCTGAAAGTCTGGCCGTCGGCCAGCACGTCGATCACCTGCCCGCCGCGGATGATGTGCACCTTGTGCACCGTTATCGTGTCGCTGTCCGGCTTCCACGATACGGCGGTCTGAGCGGCCTGAAGACCTTGCGGGCTGGTGATGCGGAAAGCCAGTTCGGTGTAGGTGGTCGTGCCGTCGTCCGCGAAATTGATCTGGGCGTTTTCCAGCAGTACCTGTATCGGCGCGCCGGCCGCCGTCGGCGCCGGCGCGTCCGGCAGGGCCAGCGTCTTGACCCAGGCCTCCGGCGGGCCGAACTGCAACGCGTCGGCGGCCAGAACCGGAGCCGCGGCGAGCAAGCCCGCCGCCGAAGCCAAGATCACAACCGATCGCATGGAATCCCCCCCTTGAGCCCGCCGAGATAATGGCGAAACGCAGCGAGAATTCAAGCCATATCCCAATCAGGTTGCATGGGACCTACGTCCTCTGCCGACGCCAGCGGCTTAAAACGCGTCCACTGCCGGCCACACAAGAAAAATCTTCCGGGCGCGGCTGACCCGGCGGCGCCATGCAGAACTGCGCCTCCTCGCCCAGCCAGCGCAGGATGCCGAGTTGCAGCGCGGCGCCGCCCGGTTCGCAGGTCTGCCAGTAATCGATCGCCACGGGCGCGGTCGCAGGATCGATGCGGAGGCGGGCGTCCAGCATGACCTGTTCGCCCATGGCGACCCGGACCTGGTTGCGCGCGCCGACCCGGCGTATCATGGCCAGCATCGGTGGCGGCAAGGGCATGCCGTTCATCACCAGTTCGACCGCCCACCATATGCCTTCGAGCCTTTCAAGCAGCGGGTCAGGACTGTAGTCGAAGCCGTCGGGCATGACCGCATCCGGCGTCGGCGCCGGAGCTACGCCGCCGGTGACGGTTTCGGGACGGCCGGCGTCGACGCGCCTCAGCCGCTCCAGGGCATGGCCCGACCCGGGCGCGGTGGTGAAGGCCGTCGGCCGGTCGACGCCGGTCAGGCCCAGGCAGATACACAGGGTCTCGCCGTCGATCTCGAACAGGCCGTAAGACCAGTTGCCGGCTTCCGGCCCGGCGACGAACTCGATGTCGATCCGATGCGGCACTTCATCGACGTCGATGGAAAAGACGCCATCGTAGTTGCCTTCGGGCGATTCCATGCAGAAGCGATCGCCGTCGATGAGCAGGCGGGAACGGGCCAAGGCGGCCGCGGGCATGGTCATGCCGTTGACCTCCAGCGCCGCGAACGCCCAGCTGCCTTCCATGGCCCTAAGTTTGGCGACGTATTGCGACAGCCGTGGCCAGCTGGCGAAACCTTCCCGACGGGCGATGGCGTATTGCGCGTCCGCGAGGCGGAAACCGGCCGCCCGGACGGCTTCGATCGTCAGGCCGGCGGCGGCGGGGAGATGGTCGATCAGGGTCTGCGCGGCTTCGGCGCTGTCCGCCAGCTGGGCGAGCAGGACCTTGGCCTGGCGTTTCAGGTGGTCGAGATTGGGGCGGGGGTGGTGCGGCTTGGTCATGGCATCCTCCGGCTGGCCTGAGATCCGCAATCAGACAGCGCAAAGGAAGATCATGGGCGCTGAGGGTCAAGGAAGCCGGGGTTAAACCCTTCCTGCGGATCCAGGCGGCGAGCTTCGGGCCGCACCTGATTTATAGCTCCGCCGGCGGCGCGGCGCAAGCTGGGCGTCAGGACCGTCCGCCGCCCAGGGCGCGCACGCCGGCATGGGTGACGCCCGACAGACGCGCCACCGCCATCTGATGCAGGTTGTCGAAGCCGTGGACCATGCAGGCGCCGGTCGCCGCCTTCGACGCCGTGCTTAAACCGGTCAGATAGACCTCGAGCGCGCTGTCGTCGCGCCGGACGCCGTCGAAGTCGATGCAGGCGCCGGCCAGGCCGCGGCCCTTCAAGGTGGTGATGGCGCGGACATCGGCGCCGACATGGCCCATCACTGTCATGCAGTAGGGCCTGAGCAACGACGCGATTTCCATGGTCCGGCCCATCGGCACGCCGTTCAGATTGCGTATCTCGAACAGCACCTTGAGCCCCATCGCCTGGGCCGCCGCCGACACCATCGCGGTGATCTTGCTGCGCGACTTGGCCGAAGCGAAGGTGGAAAAGGCCGCCGGCACCACCATGACCATCTTGCGCTGTTCCGGCGCGCGGATGTGCATCAGCTTGAGCCCCTGCTCGATATTGGCGATGTCGATCTGTTCGCGGTCGCCCCATTCCAGGCCGGCCATGGCCTTGCCATCGAGCGCCAGGGTGCTGGCGCCGTCGCTGACGATGGGTTCGAAACGGTGGCCGATCATGCTCAGCTTGCGCAGCTCGAACACCGGTTCGAGCACGCTGGCGACGCGTAAAGGGCGCCCGGCGATGACCATGACGACACCGCCCGCCCGCGCCCGCTGGATCGGCGTCATCGTTCCTGGCGCCGGCCCCGGGCGCGTCACCACGGTGGTCTGGCTTTCGCCGGCCGTGCGTCCCTCGCCCATCGGCCGGGCCTCGGCGCGATCGAAATAGCTGCTCAGGTCGATGGGGATGAGACGCAGCCGGTCGACATCGTCGGCCAGGGCCTCATAAAGCGGCGGCGGCTCGGACGACACGTCGCCGACGAAGAATTGCCCGGCCGTGAACCACAGTTCGGCGGCGCTCAGCGCCCCCTTGTATTCGCCGAGCGTCAGGATGACCGCCAGAAAGCAGTCCTCATTGATCCTGACGCACCAGTTCGGCTCCTGGAATTTGCGCTCGAAGCTGGTTCGCAGGTGGTCGAAGACGGTGTCCTTCTTCATCTCCCAGCGCCGGCCCAGACGCTCGATCAGCACGTCGAGCCGCAGCAGATAGGCCCGCCCCTGCAGGTCGGCATGGGTTTCGCGCAGGCGTTCGATGATCTCGGCCGCGTCGTCCTGGTCGAGGCGCATCAGGATGCGGCCGCCGGCGTCCGTCATTATTGCCACTTCCTGGACCGCTGTATCGAGCATGGGCGTTCCTTTTTCAGGCGCATGTTCTCTCCCTCTGGTTGAAAGTCGGTTAACGACCTGAAGCGTATCATGTGCCAGGTTGCAACCAACTGTTAACTTCGATAGTCAATTCTATGGGCGGCGCAGGGCCGGGAGCACGAACATGTCGGACAAGGTGTTGCTCGGCGATCTGAGCAGCGGGCAATATGTCAAGCTGGCCCTGGCCGAACCCGGGCGGCGGCCGGACGAGGTCAACCTGTACGGGTGTACCAGTGCCGAAGATTTCCAGCAGGCGATTCTAGACTTCGTCGCCGACAACGGCAACCCGCAAGTGGCCGGGGTCGCCTTTTCGACCTCGGGCTGGGAAGTCGACGGCCAGATCGACCTGGTCCATTTCGGTTTCACCCTCGATCGCCATCGCATCCAGGCCCTGCTCGCCGCGCGCAGCGTCCGCCTGGTCAACAATTTCGTCGCCAAGGCCCTGGCCGTACCGGCGCTCGGCGATGACGAACGCCTGCATGTCTGCGGCCCGAATGTCCGGCCGGAGCAGGTCGTGGCGGTCATCGGCCCGACCACCGGCCTGGGCGCCGCCTTCCTGGCCCCGGACGGCGGCCGCGGCTGGGTCGCCACCCACTGCGAAGGCGGCCATGCCGATTTCGCCGCCTCCACTGATCTGGAGATCGATATCTTCAAGGTGATGCGCGCCCGCTTCGGCCACGTCTCCTGGGAGCGGGCCGTGTCGGCGCCCGGCCTGCCGGAACTGTGGCGCTGTCTGGCGATCCTCGACGGCGAGGACGCCGAGGCGGCGCCAGCGGTCGAGGAGATCCTGGCCCTGGCCTGGGCGGAGGACGCCCGCGCGCGGCTGGCCATCCAGGTCCAGACCGAACTGTTCGCCGCCATGGCTTCGAACGCCGCCCTGACCATGGGGGCGCGCGGCGGCGTCTATTTGAGCGGCAGCCATCTCGACGATCTCGGCGACCTGTTCGACGGAGAGGTGTTCGCGCGCCGCTTCTACGACAAGGGCCGCGTTTCCAGCTATGTCCGCGACATTCCGGTCTACAAGATCGCCGCGGCGGAACCGGAAATCCTCGGCCTGAGCACCCTGTTCGACTGATAGCCCGCAATCAGGACGCGCATTTAGTTTTCATTAGGGTTTTGCGAACCCTCTCTTAACCAAACCTCAGCAATATGCCTCCGATAGCTGTGGGGCGACGTGTATCTGCGCTCCGGGCTGAACTCGCGAAGATGAGGATCGCCGTGGACGATTTAATTGCTGAATTCCTGACCGAAACGGCTGAAAGCCTGGAAGTCGTCGATAGCGAACTGGTCAGGTTCGAGGCCAATCCGAACGATCGCAAGACGCTCGATAATATTTTCCGCCTGGTCCACACCATCAAGGGCACCTGCGGCTTCCTGGGCCTGCAACGGCTGGAAGCCGTCGCGCACGCCGGCGAGACCCTGCTCGGCCGCTTCCGGGACGGCAAGCTCGACGTCACGCCGATCGCCGTCACCCTGGTCCTGCACTCCATCGACCGCATCAAGGTCATTCTCGCCGGTCTCGAATCGACCGGTTCCGAGCCCGACGGCTCCGACATCGACCTGATCTCGCAGCTCGAAGCCATGGCCGAGGGCCATGAAGTCGACCTCGGCGCCGTGCAGGCGGTCGCCGTGCCGGACCGCCCGATCAATGGCGAGATCGAAATCGCCGACATTAATGTCCCCGGCATGTCGGCCTCCGAGCCGGCCGCCCCGGCCACCGGCCTGAAGCCGGGCGACGTCGATCCCGCCACCGGCCGCGTCCTGCGTCCGGGCGAAGTTTCCGAAGCCGATCTCGAAGCCGCCTTCGCGTCCGCAGAAGGCCCCGACATGCCGGCCACCGGCCTGCAACCCGGCGACACCGATCCCGCCACCGGCCGCGTCCTGCGTCCGGGTGAAGTTTCCGAAGCCGACCTGGAAGCCGCCTTTGCCGCCGCCGACGCGCCGGACTGGATGGACGACGCGCCCAAGGCCGAAGCCAAGCCCGCCAAGGGCAAGAAGAAGGCTCCAGAGGCTGAAAAAACGCCTGAGAAGGCAGCGGAACCGGCCCCGGCGCCTGCCCCGGCGCCCGTTGCACAAAAGCCCGCTGCCCCTGCGCCAGCCGCTCCGGCTCCGAAAACCGAGGAAGCGCCGATGATGCTGGGCGGCGAAGACGCCATGGGCATCAACACCACCCAGTCCATTCGGGTTTCCGTCGACGTCCTCGAAGGCCTGATGACCCTGGTCTCGGAAATGGTGCTGACCCGCAACCAGCTCCTGCAGATCAGCCGCAACCGTGAGGACTCGGCCTTCGCCACGCCGCTGCAACGCCTGTCGACCCTGACCGGCGAACTGCAGGACAGCGTCATGAAGACGCGCATGCAGCCGATCGGCGCGGCCTGGAAGAAGCTGCCCCGCCTGGTGCGCGACCTCAGCTACGAACTGAACAAGAAGATCGACCTGATCATGGAAGGGGAAGGGACGGAACTCGACCGTCAGGTCCTCGAACTGATCCGCGACCCGCTCACCCACATGGTGCGCAACTCGGCCGACCATGGCCTGGAGCCGACCCAGGAACGCATCGACATCGGCAAGCCGGCCAACGGCACCATCAAGCTGGCGGCCTTCCACGAAGGCGGCTACATCGTCATCCGCATCGCCGACAACGGCCGCGGCCTCAACACCGCCCGCATCCGCGAGAAGATCATCGAGAAGGGCCTGGCGACCCGCGTCGAGGTCGACGGCCTCAACGACCAGCAGGTCCATCGCTATATCTTCGCCCCCGGCTTCTCGACCGCCGCCAAGGTCACCAACCTCTCGGGGCGCGGCGTCGGCATGGACGTGGTCCGCACCAATATCGAACAGATCGGCGGCCAGATCGACCTGAACTCGATCGCCGGCCAGGGCACGACCTTCACCATCAAGATCCCGCTGACCCTGGCCATCGTCTCGGCCCTGATCGTCGGCGCCGGCAAGCAGAAATTCGCCGTGCCGCAGACCTCGGTCATGGAGCTGGTCCGCACCGGCTCCAACGCCGAGCACAAGATCGAGAAGATCAACGACGCCCTGGTGCTCCGCCTGCGCGAGAAGCTGCTGCCGCTGGTCCAGCTCGGGCCGACCCTGCAGCTCGAAGCCGCCAAGGACGAGGACGCCACCTTCGTCATGGTCATCCAGGTTGGCGAACGCCGCTATGGCCTGGTCGTCAACGACGTGCTCGACACCGAGGAAATCGTCGTCAAGCCGCTGGCCACCATCCTGCGCGACGTCGACGTGTTCTCGGGCGCCACCATCCTGGGCGACGGCTCCGTCGTGCTGATCCTCGACCCGAACGCCATGTCCGAACGGGCCGGCACGCTCGACGAAAAGCAGGACGAAGCCGGCGAGGACACCGCCGAGGCCATCGACACCACCAAGGTCGCCATGCTGCTGTTCAAGGCCGGTTCCGGCGCCCCCAAGGCGGTCGAGCTGGAACACATCACCCGCCTGGAACACATCGAAGCCTCGCAGATCGAACGCATGGAAGGCCGCGCCGCCTTGCAATATCGCGGCAAGCTCATGCCGATTCTCAACGTCGCCGAAAGCTACGGCCAGGGTCTGCCGGAACACGAGGACGGCTACGTCCAGCCGCTGCTCGTCTTTACCGGCGAAGGCTACGCCATGGGCCTGGCCGTCGACGAGATCATCGACGTCGTCGAGGACCGCCTGCAGATCGAACTGTCGCCGGACCGTCCGGGCGTGCGCGGCACCGCCGTCGTCGCCGGCAAGGCCTGCGAGATCCTCGACGTCGACTACTACCACCTGCGTGGCCTGGCCGAACACCAGCGCAACCCGCAATCCACCACCTCTGACGAAGAAAAGGCCGTCGCATGAGCCTCCGCGATTACGTAACCCTGCGAGTGGGCGGACAGCTCTTCGGCGTCGACGCCGCCCGCGTCCACGATGTCTTCCATCCGCGCGGCCTGACGCCCGTGCCGCTGTCGCGCTCGGAAATCGCCGGCGTGCTCAACTTGCGCGGCCGCATCGTCACCGCCGTCTGCGCCCGCCGCCGCCTCGGTTTGCCGCCGCGTGAGGAAGGCGCGCCTGAGCCTTTGGCCATCGGCCTGGAAGTCCACGGTGACTCTTATGGCCTGGTCATCGATTCCGTTGATGAAGTCCTGAAGCTGGACGACGAAGCCTTCCACGCCGCGCCGGGCAACCTGCCGCCGCGCTGGGCGGAAATTATCGTCGGCGTTTATCAATTGGAAAAGGAACTTCTGATAGTCTTGGATCCGCATACGCTGCTGGACGCCGCCCACCTGAAGGCCGCCTCCGCCGCCGCTTAATTTGGATAGGAAACCCCGGGATGAAAACCTGCCTCGTCGTCGATGACAGCCGCGTAATTCGCAAGGTGGCCCGCCGCATTCTCGAAAACCTGCAGTTCGAGGTCATCGAAGCCAATGACGGCCTCGAAGCCCTCAATGCCTGCACGGAAAAGATGCCGAACGCCGTGCTGCTCGACTGGAACATGCCGGTCATGGACGGCATCACCTTCCTGCGCCAGCTGCGCAAGGAAGACGGCGGCAAGCAGCCGGTGGTCGTGTTCTGCACCACCGAGAACGACCTGGCCCACATTACCGAAGCCCTGACCGAAGGCGCGTCGGAATACATCATGAAGCCGTTTGACGGCGAGATCCTGGAAGCCAAGTTCTCGGAAGTCGGCCTGATCTAGGGCGCGTCCGTCGCGGGCGCGTCATCAGTAAAAGTTTTCTTTTTAAACGTCTTTCGCCTTAGAATTTGTCGGGCCCATGTCCATTAACCCTAATCCGGCCGCCTCGCTCCGGCCCCTGAAGATCATGATCGTGGACGACAGCGCCGTCGTTCGCGGCCTGATCTCGCGCTGGCTGGAGCAGGAACCCGACATGGTGCTGGCCGGTCTGGCCACCGACGGCGCCAAGGGCGTCGAGAAGGTCGCCGAGATCCAGCCCGACGTGCTGATCCTCGATATCGAGATGCCCAACATGGGCGGCCTCGAGGCCCTGCCCAAGCTGCTGGCCGCCAAGCCGGGCCTGAAGGTCCTGATGGCGTCGACCCTGACGACGCGCGGCGCCAACGTCACCATCCGCGCCCTGGAACTGGGCGCCGCCGACTATATTCCAAAGCCGGACTCAGCCCGCATCGGCGGCGCCGACGGCTTCCGCACCGAACTGCTGACCAAGATCCGCGCGCTGTGCGGCCGAACGCGCATGTGGCCCGTTCCGCCAGGGGCGGGACAAAACCAAGGAAATACGCCTCCTTCAGCGGAACGTCCGACGGCGCATACGCCGCAACCGGCGCCGGCGCCCTCCACCCTGTACCGCCCCGCCACAGCACCGCTTGTTCCGGCTGCTCCGATCATCCGGAAGGGCGGCACGGGCCCGAAGCGCATCGACGCCCTGCTGGTCGGCGCCTCGACCGGCGGCCCGCCGGCCCTGCGCGCCTTCCTGCTGGGCCTGGGTCCGGACTGGAAGATTCCGGTGCTGATCGTCCAGCACATGCCGGCCACCTTCACCACCATCCTGGCCGAGCACCTCGACAAGGCGCTGCCGCAGAAGGTGCAGGAAGCCAAGGACGGCATGCTGATCGAGAGCCGCAACGTCTACATCGCCCCCGGCGACTGGCACATGACCGTCAAGAACGACCCGATCGTCAAGCAGATCAAACTGGACCAGGGACCGCAGGTCAACTGGTGCCGCCCGGCGGTCGATCCCCTGTTCAAGTCCGGCTCCGAAGCCTGGGGCAAGCACGCGCTCGGCGTCGTGCTGACCGGCATGGGCCACGATGGCCGCGACGGCGCGCAGTTCCTGGTCAATGCCGGCGCCAGCGTCATGGCGCAGGACGAAGCTTCCAGCGTCGTCTGGGGCATGCCGGGTGCCGTGGCCGAAGCCGGCCTGGCCGAAATTATAAAGCCGATCGACGGACTGTCGGCGGCGTGCAAAGCATTTGCTCGGGGCGAAAGACCATCATGACATCAGAAGATATCGAACATCTCGCCGCCACTCTGAAGCAGCGCTCCGGCCTGATCCTGGGCTCGGACAAGACCTACCTGATCGAAAGCCGCCTGGCCCCGGTCGCCCGCCGCGAAGGCTTCGCGACGGTCTCGGCCCTGCTGACGGCGCTGCGCAACAAGCGCGACGAAAAGCTCATGGCCACCGTCACCGACGCCATGACCACCAACGAAACCTTCTTCTTCCGCGACAAGGTGCCGTTCGATCAGTTCAAGTCGGACGTCATTCCGGCCCTGG
>CAYULN010000229.1:0-6853 GCA_964445605.1 uncultured Caulobacteraceae bacterium
CAGCGCCGCCTTGGCCACGCCCATGGTGTTGTAGTTGGGGATGACCCGCTCGGCGCCCAGATAGGTCAAGGTGATGATCGAGCCGCCGTTCGGCATCAGCCGAGCCGCGCGCCGGGCGCAGTCCACGAAACTGAACACCGAGATGTTCATGGCCATCAGGAAGCTGTCGCGGGTGGTGTTCTCGATGAAGGAGCCCTGCAGCTCGTTCTTGTTGGCGAAGGCGATGGAATGGACGACGAAATCGATCGTGCCGTAGATGTCCTTGAGCTTGGCGAAGGCGGCGTCCATCGACTCGTCGGAGGTGACGTCGCACTCGATCAGGTGCTTGACGCCGATCGACTGGGCCAGCGGCTCGACGCGGCGCAGCAGGCTTTCGCCCATGTAGGAAAAGGCCATGTCGGCACCCTGGGCGGCCAGTTGCGACGCGATCCCCCAGGCGATCGACTTGTCGTTGGCGACGCCCATGACCAGGCCCTTCTTGCCCTTCATCAGGTCGCCCTTGGGGAATACCCAGCCGTCTTCAGCCATAATTCAATCCTCGCAGTGATACGTCGCGCGGTTTGAGCAAATAACTTCTGACGGGTCAAGCAAGGTCTTACAGACCCGGGTTACAGGTCCGTCTGGGACAGGATGATCGAACCGTTGGTGCCGCCGAAGCCGAACGAGTTCGACATCACCGTGCCCAGTGGGCCGTCATAGCGGCGCTGCAGAATCGGCATGCCCTCGAATGCCGGATCGAGCGTGTCGATATGGGCGCTTTCGGCGGCGAAGCCGTTCTGCATCATCAGGATGCAGTAGATGGCCTCCTGGGCGCCGGCCGCGCCTAGGCTGTGGCCGGTCAGGGACTTGGTCGAGGAGATCAGCGGCATGTCGGCGCCGAAGACGTTGCGCACCGCCTGCATTTCCTTCTCATCGCCGACCGGCGTCGAGGTGCCGTGCGGGTTGAGGTAGTCGATCTTGCGGCCGCCGGCAGCCATCCCGAAGCCGCGCATGGCCAGCTTCATGCAGCGTTCGGCGCCCTCGCCCGACGGTGCCACCATATCATAGCCGTCGGAATTGGCGGCATAGCCGACCACTTCGGCGTAGATCTTGGCGCCACGCGCCTTGGCGCGGTCGTAGTCTTCCAGCACCACCATGCCGGCACCGCCGGCGATGACGAAGCCGTCGCGGTTGAGATCATAGGCGCGCGACGCGACCGACGGGCGGTCGTTATAGCCGCTGGACATGGCACCCATGGCGTCGAACAGGTCGCTGAGCGTCCAGTCGAGTTCCTCGGTGCCGCCGGCAAACATGAGGTCCTGCTTGCCCATGGCGATCTGCTCAGCGGCAGCGCCGATGCAGTGGACCGAGGTGGCGCAGGCGGAACTGATCGAATAGTTGATGCCGCGGACTTCGAACCAGGTGGCGAGTACGGCCGACGGGCCGGAGCACATGGCCTTGGGCACGGCGAACGGCCCGATGCGCTTGGGGGAATTCTTTTCACGCGTCACGTCGGCGGCGCCGACGATGGCGCTGGTCGACGGACCACCGGCACCGAAGATGATGCCGGTCATTTCATTGGAAATGTCGGCCTTTTCCAGGCCCGCCGAAGCGATGCACTGTTCCATGGCCAGGTGGCCGTAAGCCAGGCCGGGCGACAGGAAGCGGGCGGCGCGGCGGTCGATCAGCGCCGTCCAGTCGCCGACCGTCGGCGCGGCGTGGACCTGACACTTGAAGCCCAGGCGAGCGTAGTCCTCGGCGAAGACGACGCCGGAGCGGGCGTCGCGCAAAGAAGCGGTGACTTCCTCCACGCCGGTGCCGATCGACGACACGATGCCAAGACCCGTTACCACCACTCTACGCATGCGTCAGTCCCAATTCGTTGCTCCCCTGGCCTTTAATACGTCGGAGGCCTATCCCAGTTCTTTGGCGTCAAAAAGACCGACGCGCAGGCCCGACGCCTGATAGATAATCTTGTCGTCGGCTTCGACAACCCCGTCAGCGATGCCCATGTTCAATTTGCCGGACATGACGCGCTTCATGTCGATCTTGTAGATGACCTTATGAACCGTCGGCGTGACCTGACCCGTAAACTTGACTTCGCCGACGCCAAGCGCGCGGCCACGGCCGGGGAAGCCGCGCCAGCCGAGGTAAAATCCGACCAGCTGCCACATGGCGTCAAGCCCCAGGCAGCCCGGCATGACCGGGTCGCCGATGAAGTGGCAACCGAAGAACCACAAGTCGGGATGGATATCGAGCTCGGCCTGGATGAAGCCCTTATGGTGCGATCCGCCGGTTTCATTGATTTCGACGATGCGGTCGAACATCAGCATGGGCGGGGCAGGAAGCTGGGCGTTACCGGGACCGAACATCTCGCCCCGGCCGCAGGCCAGAAGGGCTTCGTAGTCAAGGGACGAGGGACGCTCGGTCATGTAGGGTCAGGCTCCGCGGCGGCTTGCGGCCGGTGCAACTCAAAAAAGAAGGATGCGTTACACGAGCCCGCGCGGCGGCTCAATGCTTTTTTGAAAGGGTGCAATCGGCTCAAGTCATTAAGTCGCGGCCGCTTCAATCTGGTCGACCAACTGGTTAAGCGAGACCCTCAGCATTTCGGTCGACTTGAATGTCTTCGCCCACAACAATCCGCCCTGAATGGCCGCCAGGAACAATTGACTTAGAGCCTGTGGATCGAATGCTAAACTGAGCGCGCCGGAATCGCGCATTTGGATCAAGCCCTGTTCGATCTTCTTGCGCCAATTCTCAAGATGAAGGGCGAGTGCGCCAGCAAGCACGCCCCCCTCCCCCGCACATTCATTGGCGAGGGAGCCAAGAGGGCAGCCTCCAATCGTGCCGTAAGTGTCGGCGGTTGCTACGATCTTAGTGCACCATCTGCGAAGCGTATCGACGGATTCAATCGCGTCAAGTTCAGGCATCTGCCCGTTTATGACCCGCTCGCTCTGAAAATCGATTACGGCCGCGATGAGATCGTCCTTACTGGAGAAGTAATGATAAATCTGAGACTTACTCGCTCCGACCTGCTCGCGGACGCGGTCGAGATTCATCATTCGAGCCCCTGACAGAAATATCTGATCCGCTGCTTCCTCGACGATACGGGACCGCATGGCGCGGCCTTTTGGGGTCAGTGGCGTGAGGTTTGACGTCATGGAGCGCATACCTAGCATAATTGGACTTGACAGTCCAGTTTGAGCATGAAAATAAATGGACCAACTAGTCCATTTATTTACTGCGCTGAGCTTGAAGGAAAATTTATGGTACCCTCTCCACACCTTTTCGCTGCCTCCGCCGAGGCGGCCTCCGTAATCGTCGCCGCAGGCCTTGTATGGCTTGCCGCCGGGGTTCAGCACTTTAGCAATATCGCCCAGCGCGGAACGAGCTATGTCTTGAGCGACCGATCCGTGTCACCCGATATGACCGGATTTTTCGGCCGGGCCACCCGCACCCTGGCGAACAATGTTGAATCCGCCCTCATGTACGTGCCGGCAGCGTTGATCGTCATTGTTGCTGGCAAAGCGAACAGCCTGAGTCATTGGGCGGCGATCGTATATATTGCGGCGCGCCTTATTTTCGTGATGTCCTACTGGCTGAAAATCCCGAATATCCGTTCATTCGCATGGTTGACCGGAATGACCGCCTGCGCAGTTCTTTATGGGGTCGCCGTCGGTTGATGTGACCCGTCGGCCAGCCTAATTCCGCGCGAACAGATTCGGCCGCTGGCAAACCGGCGCCGTCTGCGTGCCCCATAGCGCATCCGCCGGCGCCCAGCCGGTCTGGCCGTCCGCTGAAATCTTGCACCAGCCCTTCTTGCACTTGCCGAGCTGGGCCAGGGCATGCGGGCGCAGGTAGGCGCGCACCGGCGAATCCGCCTTGGCGCCGGTGTGCATCTCGATCTTGCGGTCGGGGGAACCGCTGAGCACGGTCTTCTGCGCCTGCAACATGGTCTTGGACACCCAGGCGACGGTGCCCGTAGGGTCGCAGACCAGCCGCCAGTCGCGGGTCTCGGAAATGATCTGCACCGGCAGGGACTGCACCTTGTAGGTCCAGACCACCGGGTTGTCCTTGGACGGGCCGTTGCGGGCATAGACTTCAGCCCGGCGCAGCATGGCCCAGCGTGGCACAGGCGACTTGGACGGCGTGTCGAAATCGAGATCGTCGCCGGCGTGAGCGGGTCGAACGGGCAGCAGGGCAAATGCCAACGCTGTCAGGGCCAGAAGCCGCGTGAAAGCGCTTGACCGCTGCTTCCGGGCCGTGGAAAAGGCAGGCGCTTCGGCCTTATCTGAACGTCGGCCAAAATATTTGAACGAAGCAGCCATGACGCTCAATGCAAGGGGCTCATGTGTACGGGTACGGGCGGCGTCGACGCAGGTGTCGCGCCACCGCTATGATTCCATTGCAAAGGGTTCAGATTTGGTTAACAACTGGCTAATTTCCTGAGGTTTTCAGGAAAAACGTCGTCATCCGCCCGGCAAGGCCCGCCTCAGGGCATTTTGACTTGCCTCCGCCGCCCGCCCGTCGCAAAAGGCCTTCATGAGCGCTGCCAAACTCAAGGTAATCCTGACCGTCAAGCTTCCCGACGTCATCGAGACGCGGCTGCGCGAGCTGTTCAACACCACGCTGTGGCTCGAACTGGCGCAGATGCCGCGTGACAAGCTGTTCGCCGCGGCCAAGGCGGCCGACGTGCTGGTGGCGTCGATCAACGACCGGCTAGACGCCGAGTTTTTCAACGAGGCCGGCGAGCAGCTCAAGATGGTCGCCAATTTCGGCGTCGGCTTCGAACATATCGACATCCAGGCCGCCGCCGACAAGGGCATCATCATCACCAACACGCCGGGCGTTTTGACCGAGGACACGGCCGAGATGACCATGGGCCTGATCCTGGCGGTGTCGCGCCGTTTCGTCGAGGGCTCGGAGATCGTACAGCGCGGCGAGTTTTCCGCCTGGTCGCCGACCTTTCTGCTCGGCCGGCGCATCTTCGGCAAGCGCCTGGGCATCGTCGGCATGGGCCGCATCGGCCAGGCCCTGGCCCGGCGGGCGCGCGCCTTCGGCATGAGCGTCCACTACCATAACCGCAAGCCGGTATCGGCGCGCATTTCCGATGACCTGGAAGCAACCTACTGGGACGATCTCGACCAGATGCTGTCGCGCATGGACGTGGTATCGATCAACGCGCCGGGCGGCGACGGCACCAAGCACCTGCTCAATGCCGACCGCCTGGCCAAGCTTCAACCGCATGCGGTGCTGGTCAACACGGCGCGCGGCCAGATCGTCGACGAACAGGCGCTGGCGGCGATGCTGCGCGAAAAGCGCATCGCCGGTGTCGGCCTCGACGTCTATGAACGCGAACCGGCGATCAATCCGGAGCTGATCGGCCTGCCCAACGCGGTGCTGCTGCCGCACATGGCGTCGTCGACCATAGAGGCGCGCCAGGACATGGGCGACCGCGTCATCCTCAACGTCAAGACCTTCCAGGACGGCCACCGGCCGCCGGACCGCGTTATCCCCGCGATGTTATAGAGGTCTAGGCTTGAATGGAGTTGCCTACAATCTGATCCATGCCTTTCCCGAGCCGTTTTGGTCCGAGGCAGATACACCGGCTCAACTGTTGCTGACCCAGATCGGTCCACCCGAATTCACCCCTGAGCAAAAAGATCAGTATGTCTTTCCGGCAACTGTAGAGGGCTGGCCTGTTGCAATCCCTAATCGCCTGTATGATCGGACCCGGACGCCCGTAGTCTTTTACGACGAAGGTCCATTTCGGAATTTTGTCGAACTCGCCAACAGCCTAGCTTTAACCGACCGGCAGTTGCTGATGTTCTTTTGTCTGCTGAGCCGTCATCACAATGGCTTTGTGCGTGAGGCCGCGCTTTGCCAGATAACGGCGGCACGGGAAGCCATTGTCGTACCCTTCGTCGCTCAGCTTGCATCGGAATATGTCTACGAAATTCTTATGCAAATCCGGCTGCGCTTGGTGGAATTAGATCCCAGCCTTTATGGCGCTTTCTTCCGAAACAATGCGTCGTTGCTGGCGAAGCTGCGGCAACGCATGGTCAGTTACTGGGACTGCTATTATCGCACGGGTTATACAAGCGTGGACGGCGAATTACGGTGTAATCCGGACGACCGCTACATCGGATTTGAAATTTTCGACTCTTTTGAGGCGATGAAGCAGGCGTTATAGCGCGATATTTCGACGGGCAATCCCTCTTCTTACGTGCAAATTTGCGAATTGTCGGAGATTTCCATGCTCAAAGCCAGCTTGCTTGCCGTTACCGCCCTTTTGACAGCGGGTGCCGCCCATGCGGATGTCACCGCCCAGGCCGATGCCGGGCATATCGTCCTCAACAACGGCCTGGTCCGCGCCGTAGTCGATACCAGGACCGGCACGGTCACCTCGTTCCAGCAGCTGGGCGGCGCGCAGCCGGTCGAACTGATCGCCAAGGACCAGTCGCTGTACTGGGATTCGAACGGCGGACTGAGCACGCCGATCCCCGGCAAGACCGGCCCGAAGAAGGGCTATTACCGCCCCGGCCCCGACAACAATACGGTCGTCAAGCTGGCCTCAAGCACATCGCAACAGGCCGATGTCGAGGTCGATACCGGCCCGAGCGAATTCTACCCGTTCAAGGTCGAATATCACTTCGTCATGCAGGACGGTTTGAGCGGCCTCTATTGCTACACCGTCATCCGTCACCCGGCCGACCTGCCCGCCGGTAATCTGGCCCAGACGCGCTTCGTCTTCCGCACCGCCGCCGACGACAGCGTCTTTAACTACTGGACGGTCGGGCGCGGCAAGACCATCCGAATCCCGCGCTCAGGCGTGGTCAAGCAGGTCACCGACGCCACCTTCCTGCTGCAGGAT
>CAYULN010000230.1:0-5558 GCA_964445605.1 uncultured Caulobacteraceae bacterium
CGCCGGCATGGGCTGCCAGGCGGCTTTGGAAGCTGTGCGGCTGCTGGCTGAAGAGGACCACCACCATGCGCAACTGACGGCGAAGGAGGTGGATGAGGAGTTTGCCCATCTGCCGGCGCCGGCCAAGAAGGTCGCGAAGAAGGCTTAACCTATTCTCCTCCCCACTTGTGGGGAGGTGGCATTGAGGCCTCGGCCGAAAATGACCGAGGGGTCACTTGCGACGGTAAGTGACCCCTCCGTCGCTTCGCGCGACGGCACGGGCCGCCCCGCTCCCCATAAAGAATGGGGAGGAGAATAAATGGCAGCCGATACGCGCCTGCATATGGCTCAAAAAATTTTCCTGCCACAGCCCTTGAACGCCCGAAACGGGCTCCCAAATCATAATCCGAAGGCGCCGCAGACGGGCCTTCTTGGACGGCAGCGTTGCCCAGTCGGGGACGTGGATGTCGTTCAAAATCAAACCTTTGCGGATGATGTACTCCGTCCGCAAGGCACTCGCTTCTGTCAAGGAGAGCCCCCATGCGTACCGCTATCGATTTTTCCCCGCTCTATCGTTCGGCCGTCGGTTTTGACCGCCTCGCCAGCCTGCTCGACACCGCCGCGCGCAGCGAAGCGCCCGGCTGGCCGCCGTACAATATCGAGCGCCTCGCCGCCGCCAATGAAGGCGAAGGCGACAGCTACCGTATCGAAGTCGCCGTCGCCGGTTTCCGTCCCGACCAGCTGTCAATCGAGGTCAAGGAAAACGTCCTGACCATTGCCGGCAAGAAGGACGACTCCGACGCCGCCCGCACCTTCCTGCATCGCGGCCTCGCCGAACGCAGTTTCGAACGCCGCTTCCAGCTCGCCGACCATGTCCGCGTCGGTGACGCCGAACTGGCCAACGGCCTTCTGTCAGTAAGCCTCAAGATCGAAATTCCGGAAGCCAAGAAGGCGCGCCAGATTTCGATTAAAACGACCGGCAGCGATGAAGCGCCGGTCCTCCAGGCCGCCGAGTAAGGCTTAAAGGTTCCCTTCCGGTGCGGGGTGATGTGCGCCGGGTCCCTTTCTTTCTCCCTGTAAACTGAACAGGCCTTCGGGTTTGCGCGTCGGGTCTTATCCCCCGCTCGGTGCGCCATGCCCGGAGGCCTTTTTTCTTGTCAGTGGAAACCCACCGTTTCGGCGCTGGGTTGGCGGCCATCGGCCGGTGTTCCGCCACCGGCCAGGAAGACCATGCCGAGCGCCAGGCCGCCGAACAGCAGGAACCCGCCGGTCACCGGCAGGAGGGTGTCGTTATACATCTGCCCGATCGTCGTCCCCAGCACGATGGCGATGATCGACGACACTGAGCCGATGATCGCCGAGGCGGTGCCGGCGATATGGCCCATCGGCTCCATGGCCAGGGCGTTGAGATTGCCGAACAGGAAGCCAAGGCCGAAGAAGACGCAACCGACATAGATCAGGAACATCCATATCGGAGCGGCCATGACCAGGTTGATGATCAGGAAGATCGCCGACACGCCGACGATCCCGGCGATGGCGCGAATGGCCAGCTTGCGCATACCCATCTTCTCGACGATGCGGGAATTACCCAGCGACGCCAGGCCGAACGTCAGGGCCAGGCTGCCGAAATACAGCGCGAACATCTTGCCGGCGGCGAAATGGCCCTGGAAGATCTGCTGGCTGGAATTGAGATAGCCGGTCATGCTGCCGAAGACGAAGGCGATGGCCAGCATGTAGCAGACGGTGCGGCGGTTGCCGAACACCGTGCGGGCGCCACTGACGATATGGGCGGCGCTGAAGGAGATGCGCCTTTCCGGCGGCAGGGTTTCTTTCAGACGCAGCGTCACCCAGGCCATGACCAGCAGGGCATAGACGATGTACAGGCCGAAAATGTAGCGCCACGAGGCGAAGGTGATGATGCCGACGCCGAGGCTGGGGGCGATGGCCGGCGTCATGATGAAGATCATCATGATCAGCGACATCACCCGGCCCATGGCGTCGCCGCTGTATTTGTCGCGGACGATGGACATGGTCGATACATAGGGACCGGAGACGCCCAGGCCTTGCAGGAAGCGGCCGACCAGCATGACCGGCAGGGTATGCGACACCAGGCAGACGGCGCTGCCGATCAGGTAGAGACAC
The DNA here is from genome assembly GCA_964445605.1 of uncultured Caulobacteraceae bacterium. Taxonomy (GTDB): domain Bacteria; phylum Pseudomonadota; class Alphaproteobacteria; order Caulobacterales; family Caulobacteraceae; genus Asticcacaulis. The sequence goes on from CAYULN010000230.1 coordinate 2,122, forward strand.
ACCGTGATGTAGATGATGCGCTTGCGGCCCCAGGCATCGGATAGCGGCCCGCATACCAGTTGCCCGATGGCCATGCCGGCGAAGATCGAGCTGATGACGTATTGTGCCTCGTTCGGCCCGGCGACATGCAGGTCGCGGCCGATCAGGCCGAGCGCCGGCAACATGGCGTCGATGGAGATGGCGACGACCGACATCAGCACGGCCATCAGGGCGATGAATTCGGCGCCGCCCTTTTCAGGGGTGCTGTCGGAGGTCATGGTCGGTCCTTTGGAAGCGGTGTTTCGGGGAGGAAATCGCTGATGAGGCTCTATACAGCAGGGCTGCGCGGTTTTGTCAGCAGGCTTCAGCCTTGTCTTTTTGCTTGGTCGCGCTTTTTAACCGAAAAGTGCGGCACACTTTTCGGAAACCGCGACTGTCATGACGTGGACCAGAAATTCAAAATCGACCATGGGAATTTCGATCAAGCCCAGTCGCAAGGCGTAACCCCAGTTGGGACCTTGCGTGAAATCGAGCCAGTCGAGCAAGGGCCGGATCGGCTGTTCCTCGGCCAGCAGCCAGTTGACATCGCGGCGGAAGGGCTGGAAATCGTCCGCCATATGACCTCGATAGGGCTCACCCGGATTGACGTAGCCGATGGCGGTAAAGCTCTGGAAGCCATCCTTACGGCCCATCTCGAGCGACGGCGAATAGTAGACGATACCGTCGCCAGGCCGGATCCGTTCAAGCGGCCCGCGCTTGCCGTGGTTCACCTGCATGAAGCCTTGCGCCCGCCCGCGCCGCACATGCTGCGCGCAGGCCACCGCCAACCAGAACTTGGACATGGAAATTCTCCCGGACTATCCGGGAAGGTGTTTAGCGGTATCAACTGCCAATTTGTGGCAGCAGATTAACTCGCGAGCTGACCGCGCAAGCCCACGCAGGTGGCGTGTTCCAGCTGTTCCAGGTTCATGCTGGCGTTTTCCAGGTTCGAGCGCGACAGGTCGGCGCCGTCGAGCATCACCTGGCGCAGATCGGCATTGGCGAAGTTGCAACCGCGCAGGCGGGCTTCGCGCAGGTCAGCCGGCAGGAAGCGGCCCTGGTCGATGACCAGCGCGCCAAGATTGGCGCCGGTCAGATTGGCGCCGTCGAGGCGCACGCGGTACATGCGCACGCCCCGCAGATCGGCGCCCGACAGGTTGCAGTTGCGCATGTCGGCGTCTTCAAGGTGGGCGCCCTGCAGTTGCACACCGCTCATGTCCAGGCCGTAGAACACTGCCCCCTTGGCCGACAGGGCCGTCAGGTTCAGGCCGCGGATCGATTTCAGGGCGCGCAGGTCGGCCTTGTCGAAGGTCGACGGCTTGCCTTCCTTGCCGAGCGTGTCGACCCACTTGGCGTGCTCATGCAGCATCATGCCGTAGGGCAGAAGCGTGACGTCGGTGCCGACCACCTTGTCCGTCAGGATGCCGGTCAGGTCGGCCTGCGAGGTGCGCCACATGTCGGTCTTGGCGCCGATCAGCACGGCATCCTTCAGCGAGGCGCCCGACAGGTCGGCTCCGGACAGGTCGGCGCCGCCCAGGTCGACATTGTCCATGATCGCCTGTTTCAGGTTGGCGCGGACCAGCTTGCAGTTCTTCATCACCGCATCGCTGAAGTCGGCCTTCATGGCCTGAATGCCGCTGAGCTTCGAGCGTTCCAAGTTGGCGCCGCGCAGGTTGGCGTAGGTCGCCTCCGACGTGCGCATCGAGATTTCGACGTAGGATAGGCCGGTCTGCTTGTCCGGCAGGGCGAGCGCCCCTTCGCGCAGGTCGGCTTCGTAGAGGTCGCAGCCCGACAGGTTGGCGCCGCGCAGGCAGGCGCCGCGCAGGTCGGTGCGGCGCAGGGACCCGCCGGTCAGGTTGGCCAGCTGCAGGTCGGCGCAGAACAGGTTGGAACCATCCAGGATGGCGCCGGTCATGTCGCAGTCGGTCAGGATGGCGGCGGTGAAATCGGCGTCGGTCAGTGTTTTTCCGCGCAGGGACAGGCCCGACAGGTCGCACCAGGCGAACACCGCCCGCGCCCCGCCCGGCTTCATGGTGCGCAAACGCTCGTGCTTCAGGCAGATCTGGTCGACCTGGCCCTGATTGAGCTTGGTATAGCGCGTTTGTCCCGCCGTGGCGTTCATGAGGGTTTCGGGTATCCGTACAAATTCTGAACGGATATCATCGCGCATAAACCTTAATTTTGGCCTTACTTATTGAGGAAACCGGCTTTTTGCAACGCTTCGGCGAGTCCGGAACCGTCCGCTACACCCAGGGTGCGGTAACCGCGTTGCCCCCAGGCGCGTAAGGTGGCGTCGAGATCGGCGGCAGGGTCGGCAGTGAATTCGGCATCGATCCGGCTGTCGGGGCTGATGAGCGAAACCAGCGGGCGACCGGTTTCCAGGAAATGGACGAAGCCGGCGATCAGGATCCGGGCGCGGTCGGCTTCTAGGCCGGATTCGACGGCAATACCCGCCGCTTTCAGGCGTTCCGGGCCCTTGTGCGAAGCTAATGGCGACGGATCGGCGCAGGCGTAGACGACGCGGGCGACCTCGGCATCGGCCAGGCGTTGCCCGCAGGAGGCGGCGCCGGTTGAACGTTGGCCGCAAGGTTCGAGCGTGACGTAGGCAGTGGCGCCTTTGGCCGCCGATCCGGCCTTGGCGAGGGCGACCTCCTCGGCATGCGGCCGGCCGCCGTCGCCGGTCGCGCCGGTGGCGATGACGTGGCCGTCCTTGACGAGGACGCAGCCGACGGGCGGATTGGGCCAGGTGCGGCCAAGTTGTTCAAGGCCCAGCGCGATGGCCTGGTCCATGAAGGCTTGGTCGGTGGTGTCGTTTGCCAACTACCCCACCAGTTCCGGCAGCGGATTGGCGCGGGCGGTGTCCAAATACTTCGCCGCTGTCGGCTTCAGGTTCCCATCCAGTTGCACCACCAGCGGGTTGCCCGTCGGCACTTCGATTTCCAGGATCGCCTTGTCGTCCAGGTCGAACAGCGACTTGATGATGGCGCGGATCGAGTTGCCGTGCGCCGCCACCAACACCGTCTTGCCGTCCTTCAGCATCGGCACGATCGAGCCGGTCCAGAACGGCATGACGCGGTCGAGCGTCGTCTTCAGGCTTTCGGTGTCGGGCAGGCTCGCGCCCGCGTAGCGGCGGTCACCCTTGAAGTCGAACGGGCTGCCGGCTTCGAGCGGCGGCGGCGGCACGTCGTAAGAGCGGCGCCAGATCTTAACCTGGTCGTCGCCATGCCTGGCCGCCGTTTCAGCCTTGTCGAGACCGGTCAGGCCGCCGTAGTGACGTTCGTTCAGGCGCCAGTCCTTGATCACCGGCACGTAGGATTGGCCGGCGGCTTCGAGCGCCAGGTTGCAGGTGCGGATGGCCCGCGTCAGCACCGAGGTGAAGGCCTGGTCAATATTGATTCCCTCGGCCTTGATCAACTCGC
>CAYULN010000231.1:0-29306 GCA_964445605.1 uncultured Caulobacteraceae bacterium
TTTACCTACAATATAACTTAACGCCGGGCCCCTATGTGGGCCCGGATTTATTTTATTTCAAAGAATATGTTTCGGGGGGGTGGGGTCCGCGACCCCTCGCCTTCAACCCTTCGTCGGCTCGAACTTCCGCGCCTGATCGACCAGCATGATCGGCACGCCTGAACGGATCGGATAGGCCAGGCCGGCTGTCGGGCTGACCAGTTCCTGCGCCGCCTTGTCGTAGGTCAGCGGCCGACGCGTAACAGGGCAGACCAGGGCCTCAAGCAGGCGCGGATCGATTTCCAGCGGGCCTTTGGCGGCGGTTTCGATATCAGGCATGGCGGCCATTCCCTCTTAGCTGAACAAGAGCGACGACAGGCGGCGGCGACCGGCCTTGACCAGGTCCGATCCATTTCCCAACGCCGTGAATATCTTGAAAAGATATTGCCGTGCCGCCTGTTCGTTCCAGTCCGGGTCGTACTTCACAATTTCAAGAAGTTGGGCAATGGCTTCCTCGGTATTACCTTGTCCGGCCAGGGCCCTACCCAGGTCATACCGTGCCTGATGATCGCGTTCGTCGGCCGCGATCTTGGCCCTCAGACCGGCCACGTCAGTTGGCGCACCTTCAGACAATTCGAGCGCCGCGCGCAGTCCGAGAATGTCAGCATCGTTGGTATCGGCCGGCGCCATGTCGAGGAAGGCCTTGGCCTGTTCGGGCTGCTGGGCCTTCAGATACAGCTTGGCGACGCCGGCGATGGCCTTGAGATTGCCCGGTTCCTGTTCCAGCGCGAACGCATAGGCTTCCAGCGCGCTGGTGACATCGCCGTCGTCGGCCGACTGCTGCGCCAGGGCGAGCGTATCCTCGATGGTCGGGCCGGAATCGCCAATCCCGAGCTTCTCGACAAAAGCGCGCAGTTCGGTTTCCGATTTGGCACCCATAAAGCCATCGACCGGACGGCCATCCTTGAAGGCGTAGACGGTCGGAATCGACTGGATGCGCATCTGGGCGGCGATGCCCTGGTTCTTGTCGACGTCGATCTTGACCAGCTTGACCTTGCCCTTGGCTTCGGTGACTACCTTTTCGATGGCGGGGCCAAGTTGCCGGCACGGGCCGCACCAGGTCGCCCAGAAGTCGACGATGACCGGCTGGGTCATGGACGCTTCGATGACGTCGGCCATGAAATTCTGTTCGGAGCCGTCGATGATGAAGGGCGTGTCAGGGCTGGCCATGGGAATGTGTCCGTGCAGTAAGAGCTTGCCCGTCAAATGGGCTTCGGTGGCACACGAGTCAAGCGTCCAGCTCGGTGAAGTCAACGACGCGCCATTTACGGTTCAGTGACTCGAGGAATTTGCGGAAATCAGTCTGGGTCAGGGACGTCGTCGCCGTGTTGGTAAGGGGGTGGAAATTGACGATATCGGCCTCGGCCAGGGTCTTGTCGAGGATGAACTCGACCATGTGGTCCGGGTCGTTGACCAAGGCCAGCGCGGTGACCGATCCCGGCGTGACGCCGAGCGCTGCCATCAGGCGGTCTTCCGAACCGAAACTGAGGCGGCCGGAGCCGATCAGTTTCGGCAGGGCCTTCAGATTGATCCGGGCCGATTGCTCGGCCGAGATCAGCCACAGCTTGCCCTTGTCGTCCTTGAGGAACAGGTTCTTGGTGTGGGCGCCGGGCAGTTGGTCCTTGATGCCTTCGCCTTCGCCGACCCGGAAGACGGCTTCGTGCTGCAGGGTGCTTGTTTTCAGGCCCAAATCGTCTAAGGCTTCGAGCAGTTTTTCGGGCGTGTAGGGCGTGCTGGCCGTCATGGCCGCAAATTGACTGCAATTGCCTGTAAAAGCAAGGTGTTGAACTGTGGAACCTGCCAATGGAACTTGAATGCTTTGTCATGACCACCTATCCGCCGGAAATCGTTCCCGGCCGGCCGGATCGCGACTGGATGGACGAATTTCAGTCGCGGTTTCCGTATCGCTGCCTGCCACTGGTCATGGCCAATACGACGGGGTGGGAGATCCTGTGCCCGACCGATTTCACGGTGATCTGGAATGGCGGGCCGGCCAAGAGCGATTTGCAGGTGACCTGTGACGCCGATCCCAATTTCGACCTTCAACACCTGGTTTCGTCGCACTTCACGCATGGGGTTCTGACCTTCCATACGGGATATATGTTCCGCACGCCGCCGGGCTATGCCGTCTGGGCGCAGGGTGCGCCGAACCATGTCAAGGACGGCATTCAACCTTTGTCGGGTCTGGTTGAGACCGACTGGCTGCCTTTCCCCTTCACCATGAACTGGCTGATGACCCGTCCGGGCATGGTCAGCTTCAAAAAGGGCGAGCCGTTCTGTTTCTTCAATGTCGTCGAGCACAAGAAGCAGGACGAGGTGCAGCCGGTGATCAAGCGGTTGGAGAGCGATCCGGACCTGAAGAAACAGTTCGAGATGTGGGCGAAGATGCGCACCGAGTTCAACGAAAGCCTGAGCAAGCGCGATCCGGATGCGGTCAAGGAAGCCTGGCAGAAGTTCTATTTCAAGGGCGAGAAGCCGTCCGGGGAAGCTGTGGGTGAGGCGCATGTCAACCGGCGGCGATTGAAGTCGCCGGTTATACAGAAGATGAAGCCGACACGGTAAAATAACGGGGTGAAGGGGGCCTTGGCCCCTTCGTCTTTAAATATAAAAAAGCCGGGGTGGCCCCTAAAGGCCCCCCGGTCTTTTTTATTTCTAAGGCGAGGGGTCACGACCCCTCGACCCCATTACTTTACGGTGCCCGGCCGCACAATCCGGCTCTCCAGATTGCTCTTCACCGACCGCGCATCATAGGCGTCCGGATTGTTTTCGGGCTTCGCGCCCTTGTGCATCAGGATCTCGGCACTGGCTTCAAAGCGGCTGTATTCATAGACGTCCGTATCGAAGCTGCTGAAGCCATATCCGCCCCACAGCCCCCAACCGCGACGGCCATAGAATCGCCAGCTGAAGCTATCGGCGAAAGGATCATTGTTCGACACCACCGTGCGCTTTTTCTCATCGGTGCTGCGCTTGACGATCTCGAACCAGTCATACCCCTGGCTCAAGGTCAGGTCGGCGGCATGATACAGCAGATAATCCTCAACCGTCTGACGCGGGGTCGCCGTATTGCCGGCAAAAGTGATCCGGAACCGGCCGTCTTCGATGCGGCTGTCCGTATAGCCATTGGTGAAGCCCGCGCCCGGCGGCGAAGGTTGATAAGGCGTCGCCGTCATGCAGGCGGACAAGGCCAGTGCGGCAGCGGCCAGAACGGCGGCGCGGACCAGAATTTTCATGGCTTACTCCCAGAAAAAGGTTTTTGTATTTGCGCGTATCTTATCCAAAAAGTGCGGCCGACGTTTGGCTGCGCCGAAACTCCGTTTTCGCGCACTTTTTGGGATGCGCTTGAGCGACTTCCCCGCGGCCATTCCAAGCCGCCAATGTGGCGGAAATAGGTCGCCTTTTATGCAGGCTCGTCGGCCAGGTCGCCCTCGAAAACGGGCTCGTCCGCCGCTGGCTCAGGCTCTTCGGCGGCCTCTTCGTAAATCGTATCCTCTGGGGAATCCGGTTCATCAAAAACGGCCAGGGGCTCAGGCACACCCGACGATGTCCATTGATAGCTGTAGCGCGGCTTGGGCGTCCGTTTCATGCCCATCAGGACCGGCGCCAACAGGGCGGAAACGACCATCAGGATGGCGCCGCACCACAGGAACACGTCGCTGGTCCCCAGTGGGTGCAGGTCCCACCACGACCGAGCGTGCGATGACGACAGCCAACCTTCGATATCCATGCGCGCCGCGTAGGCGGTGACGAAAATCAGGGCAGTCTGCAGGAACAGCATGGCCGTCAGGAGCCGCCCGCGCCGGGAGATCAGCGCAAGCAGGACGATCGACAGATTGACGACGGTGCAGCCGACATATTCGGAGAGCATGTCGCTGACGCTGCTGTTTTCGTGGCTGGCCAGGCGCGCCTCGGTCCAGTCGTAGCCATAGCTGAACAGGTAGATGGCGTAGACGATCACGCACAGCCCGTAGAAGATTTGCCATCCGCCGATGGGTTTTCCCGCTTTGCGCCGTTTTCTGGCCATGTCGTTCCACTTCCCCAGCGTGGTGGATCGCGCGGCTTGGTTAACCGCTTTACATAGGCATAAGCTTTTCCGGGGCTGTGGACAACCGGAATCGCACGGATAACGAACGGGGTGTGGGGCCTGTGGCCCCGCAAAACCTTTCTTTAATCCAATAAAAAAGGCCTCGCCCCCAAAAGGGGCGGGCCTTCTTTTATTGGAATAGGGAAGTCTTGGGGCCACAGGCCCCAAACCCCGTTATTGTCCGCGCTGATCCCGCTTCGCCGCCACGCGCAGCCGCAAGGCATTGAGCTTGATAAACCCGGCCGCGTCGCGGTGGTCGTAGGCCACCTTGCCTTCTTCGAACGTGACCAGGTCCTGGTCATACAGCGAATAGGGGCTCTCGCGGCCAGTGACCGTAACATTGCCCTTATACAGTTTGACAGTCACGCGGCCGGTCACCTTGTCCTGCGAATAGTCGATGGCCGCTTGCAGCATCTGGCGCTCCGGCGAGAACCAGAAGCCGTTATAGATGAGCGAGGCATATTTCGGCATCAGCTCGTCCTTCAGGTGCATGGCGCCGCGATCGAGCGTGATCGACTCGATGCCGCGATGGGCCGCCAGAAGGATGGTGCCGCCCGGAGTCTCATAGACACCGCGCGACTTCATGCCGACGAAACGGTTCTCGACCAGGTCCAACCGGCCGACGCCATTGTCATGACCAAGCTCGTTGAGCTTGGTCAGCAAAGCCGCCGGCGACAGCGCCTTGCCGTCGATGGCGACGGGATCGCCGCGCTCGAAATCGATGGTGAAGACGGTCGGCTTATCCGGCGCGGCCTCAGGCGAAATGGTGCGCTGATAGACGAATTCCGGCGCCTCGACAGCCGGGTCTTCCAACACCTTGCCTTCAGACGACGAGTGCAGCAGGTTGGCGTCGACACTGAACGGCGCGTCCCCGCGCTTATCCTTGGCGATCTGGATCTGGTGCTTCTCGGCGAAGTCGAGCAGGGCCTCGCGGCTCTTGAAATCCCATTCGCGCCACGGCGCGATGACGCGGATGTCGGGCTCCAGGCCGTAATAGCCGAGCTCGAAACGGACCTGGTCGTTGCCCTTGCCGGTCGCTCCGTGGGACACGGCATCAGCGCCGGTCTTGCGGGCGATTTCGATCTGTTTCTTGGCGATCAGCGGACGGGCGATCGAGGTGCCGAGCAGGTACTGGCCTTCATAGACCGTGTTGGCGCGGAACATCGGGAAGACGTAGTCCTTGACGAATTCCTCGCGGACGTCCTCGATGAAGATGTTTTCCGGCTTGACGCCAGCCGCCAACGCCTTGGCGCGCGCCGGCTCGATCTCGCCGCCCTGGCCCAGATCGGCCGTGAAGGTGACGACCTCGGCATTGTATTCCGTCTGCAGCCACTTCAGGATGATCGAGGTGTCGAGCCCGCCGGAATAGGCGAGGACGACTTTCTTGACGGGCTTCTGATCGGCTTGGGACATTGCGGGCGGGTCTTTCGTTAAAAAATGCACGCGCGCTTTAGGGTCAATGGCCCCCCAATGCAAGTGAATATCTCATGTATTGGGTGCAGGGTGCTTTTGGTTTGCGCTACCGCCGAATGTCGGCCCAGTCCGCTGCTTGAGCGCGGGACCCTGCCCGCCGGAGGCCCTTACTTAAACTTTACTCCAGCCATCTCTTCACTCATCGCCCAGAGTCTCTCGGCGATCTCCGGATCGATGGCATGGCGCCGCACGCCGTCTGTGCCCTCGGTCTTCACCACCGCGATATCGCAATCCTCGCAATAAACACCGCCCTTACCGTCCAGCATCGGGCTGGTCGCGCACCAGACACTGGTCGCCGCGCCTTGCGGCACGGTCTTGAACGACGACGGGTCCTGGGCGCTGAACGTGCCATCCGGATGACGGATCAGCTTCCAATAGGCCAGGTCTTCGTCGGTCAGGTAGCGCGACAGTTCCGTCGGAATGGCGCCGGGATGCAGGGCGAAAGCGCGAACGCCATATGGCTCACCAAGCGTGTCGAGCGCCACGGCGAACAGGACGTTGGCGGTCTTGGACTGACCATAGGCCTCGAACTTGTTATAAGGCCGCGTATGCCAGTTGGGGTCGTCGAAATCGACCGGGGCATAGCGGTGGCCGCGCGACGAAATGGAGATTACGCGCGCGCCATTGGCGGCTTTCAGCGCCGGCCACAGCCGCGCCGCCAACTGGAAATGGCCGAGGTGGTTGGCGGCGAACTGCAATTCGTAGCCGCGCCTGTCGTGCGTCGCTTCGGGCAGCATCATGATGCCGGCGCTGTCGATCAGGATGTGCAGGGGCCGGCCAGAGGCCAGGAACGCCTCGGCGAAGGCATCGATCGAAGCGGGTTCGAGCAGGTCGAGCGGCAGGGTCTCGACGTCCAGGCCGGCCAGGTTGCGCGCTGCCTTGTCAGGCGTGCGCACGGGAACGATGACGCGGGCGCCGGCTCCGGCCAGGACGCGCGTGGTCTCTATGCCGATGCCGGAATAGCCGCCGGTGACGATGGCGACCTTGCCTGTCAGGTCGATGCCCTGGATAACCTCGCCGGCGGTCGAGGTCGCGCCGAAGCCGGACTGCAGGGGAGATTGCGGCGTGGGCATGATCGGCTCCTGACAAGGAAAAGCCGCCGGAGTCATCGGCGGCTTTTTGAGGTTAGACGGTGACCTGGGTGCCGAGCTCGACCACGCGGCCCGGCGGGATGTGAAAGAATTCCGTCGGGTTGGTGGCGTTTTTCATCAGGAAGATGAATAGCTTGTCCTGCCAAAGCGGCATGCCGGAATTGGCGGAGGGCACCACCGAGCGACGGCCAAGGAAGAAGCTGGTGGCCATGATATCGAACTTCAGGCCAAGCTTGCGGCACAGGCCCAGGGCGCGCGGCAGGTTCGGGCTTTCCATGAAGCCATAGGCCAGGGTCACCTTCTTGAAGTCGTCGTTGAGGACCTCGATGGAGACGCGGTCGCCCTCCTGGACGCGTGGCGTATTGGCGGTGCGCACGGTCAGGATGATGTTCTTCTCATGCAGGATCTTATTGTGCTTGAGATTGTGCATCAGAGCGACCGGGGCGGCGTCGGCGTCCGAGGTCAGGAAGATGGCGGTGCCGGCGACCCTGTGCGGCGGCCGCTTCTTCAGCATCTCGACCAGATCGCTCAGTTGCACCGAATCGCGGCGCGACTTGTCGGCCAAGGTGCGTGAACCGCTGACCCAGGTCAGCATGATCAGGATCAATATGCCGCCCAGCATCAGCGGCAACCAGGCGCCGTCGGGAATCTTGAGCAGGTTGGAACCGAAGAAGACGATGTCGAGCGCGCCGAGTGGTCCGACCAAAGCCCAGGCGGCGGCGCGCTGCCATTTCCAGACATGGCGCAGGAAGACGTAGGCCAGCAGGGTGTCGACCATCATGGCGCCGGTGACGGCGATGCCGTACATCGAGGTCAGGCGATCGGTGGTCTGGAACAGCACCAGCAGGACGGTCACACCGACGAGCAGTAAGGTGTTGATCTGCGGCACGAAGATCTGGCCGGCCTGGGTTTCGCTGGTGCGCTTGATGTCGATGCGCGGCAGCAGGCCGAGCTGCACCGCCTGCTGGGTGACCGAAAAGGCGCCGGTGATGACGGCTTGTGAAGCGATGACCGCGGCCATGGTCGCCAGGGCGAAGACCGACCAGTAAAAATAGGGCGCGGCCGGCACCATGCGCCAGAACGGATCGATCCGCGCCGACGGGTCGTTCAGCGTCAAGGCGCCCTGACCGAGATAGCACAGGGTCAGGCAGGGCAGGGCGAAGAACAGCCAGGCGCGCTGGATCGGCTTCTTGCCGAAATGGCCCATGTCGGCATACAGCGCCTCGGCGCCGGTGACCGCCAGGAAGACGCTGCCGAGGATGACGAAGCCGGTCAGGCCGTTGGCGAACAGGAACTCGACGCCATAATGCGGGCTGAGCGCCTGCAGGATGCGCGGGTCCTGGAAGATATGATAGACGCCGAGTCCGCCCAGGGTGAGGAACCACAGCACCATGACCGGGCCGAAGAAGCGGGCAACATTGGCCGTGCCCTTGGATTGCACCAAAAATAGGGCCAGCAGGATGACGCCCGCCATGACGACAATATAGATGTGCGGGAACTGACCCAGGCCCGGTGCGGTGCGCAGGCCTTCGACCGCGCCGAGCACGGTGACCGCCGGGGTGATAATGCCGTCGCCATAGAACAGGGCGGCGCCGCAGATGCCGAGGAAGAAGACGGTCGGCGAATACTTGCCCAGGGCCTTTTGCGCCAGGGCCATCAGGGCGAGCGTGCCGCCTTCGCCCTTGTTGTCGGCGCGCATCAGGAAGATGACGTATTTCACCGTCACCACCATGATCAGCGCCCAGAAAACGAGCGAAATGACACCAAAGACAGCCAGCGTGCCGTTGCCGCCTTCGTGGCTGTGGCGCAGGGCTTCCTTCATGGCGTAGAGCGGCGAGGTGCCGATATCGCCGAAGACGACGCCGATGGCGCCGACGGCCAGCCCCCAGAAGCCTTCGCTGCCGTGGCCGTGGCTTTGCACGGCTTCGGCTTCGCCAGGCATGGCGCCGCCGGTGTTGGGGGCTTCGGCGGAACGGATGTGGACGGTGGTGGCTTGAGACGCGCCACCCGCCGCGGTCGTCGCGGCGGGGCCTTGGGCTGAATCCGGCGGGGAGGCCGCGACTCCAGCAGGGGTTTCCCCAATCATGCATACTCTCCTGAGGGCGGCGACACACAGGTCATTCGTTGAGGCCCTCGCTTGAACGTCGCGCTCTTACGCCTATTTATTGTCCTGCACAATCTTGTTTTCCGGGTCTGTCCGGGCGCAGCAGGCGAAGAACCTATGAAGCGTGACAAAATTGTAGTAATAGCGGGTTAAGCATGTCTGACAGCCAAAGATTTCCCGTCGCCGCGCATACCTTGGCGTATCTCGCGCACAAGAACGCCTATTCTCGCGAACAGGCGGTGTCTTCGTCTGTCCTGGCGGCGTCCATTCCAACCAATCCGGTGGTGATCCGCCGCATGACCACGCAACTGGCCAAGGCCGGGCTGTTGGCGACCTGCTCGGGCGTATCGGGCGGGGCGTGGCTGCTGCGCCGGCCGGACACTATCCGGCTCGATGAGGTTTTGCGCGCGGTCAATGGCTGCGCCCACCTGGGATCCGCACCGGTCGGCGCCAAGGGCTGCCCGGTCAGCCAGGCGATTCCGCGCGCCGTCAATGAGGCGATGAACCTGGCCACGGCGGCGGCGTCGGAAAGCCTGTCGCACGTGACGGTGGCCGATCTGCTCAAGCATGTGGCCGGCATGAGCGACGAAGCCGAAAAGATTTCCGCTTAGGTTACTGAGACTTACTTAGGGGCGCATCGTCAACCGGCACGCTCAGCGTCACGGCGCCGGCCTTCTCGAAGGTCAGGATGAGGTCGCGGCGGTCGCCATTGCGTGGCGGGTCCTTCAGGCCTTCGAGCATGATGTGATCGCCGCCCGGCACGAAGGTCAGGACCTGGCCCGGTGCAATGGCAAAACCGTCGTTCATTTCGTGCATGCGCATCATGCCGCCGCTCATGGTCATGGTATGCAGCGTCACGCGGTCGGCGCAGGTGCACGCGGCCGACAGCAGGCGGTCGGGCACATTGCCTTCGTTGGCGATGGTGACATAGGCCGAAGTATTGGGATTGTTGCCAAGCGCCGAGCGCATGGCGAAGGCGGTCAGGACAATCTTGTTCTTGACGACCTTGCCATTGTCATAGCTGTTGCGGGTCACCGAAACGGCGGAACCGGGCGCATCCGGTTTTTTGCACGCCGCCAGGCTCAGCCCGGCCAAGCCAAGGCACAGTAAGGCCGCGCTCCATGCGGAAGCTTTAATCACCTGTTTCTCCCTTCCAGCCGTGGGAGGCGAAGTCTTCAGCCCCGCTTTGATCAGCCCCACAGTCCGACGATTTTCTTGGTTTCAGCGACCACCGGATCGGTGACCGCCTTCGCCTTGTCAGCGCCTGCCCGCAATATAGCATCGATTTGGGCCGGATCGCCAAGCAGGGTGCGCAACTTTTCTGACACCGGTGCCATTTTTTCAACAACAACCTCGGCCAGGGCCGGTTTGAAAGCGCCAAAACCCTTGCCGCCGAACTGATCGAGCACCTGTTGCGCCGTTTGCCCGGACAGGGCGGCATAGATACCGACCAGGTTTTTCGCTTCCGGACGGTCGTTCAGGCCGTCCTCGGCGTCGGGCAGGACGTCGGCGTCGGACTTGGCCTTCTTGATCTTGTTGGCGATGGTGTCGGCATCGTCGATCAGGTTGATGCGCGAATTGTCCGACGGGTCGGACTTCGACATCTTGGCCGTACCGTCACGCAGGGACATGATGCGTGCACCGGGACCCTGATAGAGGGTTTCCGGTACCGGGAAATAATCGACGCCATAGTCGTGGTTGAACTTCTTGGCGACGTCGCGGGTCAGTTCGACGTGCTGACGCTGGTCCTCGCCTACGGGCACGTGCGTGGCCTTGTAGACCAGGATGTCGGCGGCCTGAAGCACCGGATAGGTATACAGGCCAATCGAGGCGCGTTCCTTGTCCTTGCCGGCCTTGTCCTTGAACTGGGTCATGCGGTCAAGCCAGCCGAGGCGGGCGACGCAGTTGAGCAGCCAGGCCAGCTCGGTGTGCGCCGGCACGGCCGATTGCGGGAAGATGACCGACATGTCCGGATCGACGCCGGCGGCCAGGAAGCAGGCGGCGATCTCACGAGTCTGCGCCAGCAGCTTGTCCGGCTCCTGCCAGACGGTGATCGCGTGCAGGTCGGCGATCATGTAATAGCGATCGGCGTCACCATAGGTCCCTGGGGCCTGCATGTCGGCGAATTTCTTCAAGGCGCCGAGATAGTTGCCGAGGTGGAGCGAGCCGGAGGACTGGATGCCGGAAAGAATCCGCATCCGGTTAGGCCGAGAAGCGTTATTGGCTGTGGTGTCGTTCATCTTATTTGCGCCGCAGGACGGCTTTCAGTTCCGAGGGGCGGACGGCGCCCGTGCCGAAGAGAAGGGCGATATAGAGGACAACGCCGGAAAGGGAAACCGCCACGACGGCGATTTCTTTGGCGCCGACGGCCTTGTGGCCGAGGATCGACAGGCCGGGTACGCCATTGTGCACCGGCAGGACGCCGTTGATGACGCCTTCGATCACCGGGCGATAGTGCGAAGCGGCAGCGCAGAAGGCGGCCATGCCGGCGCTGGCCAGCAGGACCAGCAGGACCTTGCGCAGGGCGTCGCCGCCGATAACCCAGGTTTTCCGCCTGGCGAGCGTGACCACCATGAGCAGGACATTGACCCAGGCGGCGGCCGACGTGCCGATGGCCAGGCCGGGCACGCCGATGAAATGGAACATGGTCACGCCGACGCTGACATTAACGATCACCGAGACGATGGCGAACTTCATTGGCCCAAAGGTGTCCTTGCGCGCAAAGAAGGCCGGGTTGAGCACGCGCGTCAGCACGAAGGCGGGCACGCCAAAGCCATAGTAGAACAACAGGGCGCCGACCTGCTGGGCGTCGTAGAGACGGAAGGCGCCACGCGTATAGACGCCGTCGACCAGGAAAAACGGCATGGAACACAGGGCAACGGCGGCCGGCAGGGTAAAGACCATGGCGAACAGAACCGCCTGATCCATGGTCTTCTGGGCGTGGTCGTGGTCTTCGGCGTGGACGGCGCGCGACAGGGCAGGCAGCAGGGCCGTGCCAATGGCGACACCGACCAGGCCGAGCGGCAGCTGATAGAAGCGGTCGGCAATGTTCATCCACATGGTGGCGCCGTTGACGCCCGACGTGAAGCTCTGCGAAACGGCGACATTGACCTGGGTGGCGGCAGCGGCCAGGGCGCCCGGCACGGCCAGCATCAGCAGCTTGTTGATGTCCTTGTTGAACACAGGGATGATCGACAGGCTGACATGGGCGCCGGTCTTGCGTGCGCCCCACAACAGCAGCGAGGCCTGCAGTACGCCGGCGATGATGGTGCCGATCGACCCCCACAGGGCCGACTGCATCGGTGAATGGGTGGGGATAACGCAGACCAGGGTGACGGCGTTGAGCAGGATTGGCACGCCGGCTGAAAGGACGAACCGGCCGCGCGCATTGAGCACGCCGGCCAGATGGGCGACGATGGCCATGCATGGCAGATAGGGCATGGTGATCTGGGTCAGGATCACTGTCCATTTGAACTTTTCCGGATTGGCCAGGAAGTCCGGTTTCCAGACGTACATGATCCACGGCATGGCGAATTCGCACAGCAGGGTGAAGGCGACCGTGATGAACACCAGGGTGGCCATGGCGTCATGGGCCAGCTTGTCGGCCTGTTCCTTGCCGTCGCGTTCCAGCGCCGCCGAATAGGACGGCACGAAAGCGGTCGAAAACGCCCCTTCGGCGAAGATGCGGCGGAACAGGTTGGGGAAGATCTGGGCGGTGGCGTAGGCGTCGCCCATGATGTTGCCCGAGGCGCCGAGATAGGCGGCCAGCACCAGGTCGCGCGCGAAGCCGGCGAAACGCGAAATTAGGGTGAAAGCGAAATTGATCAGCGAATTCTTGAGCAGGCCCGACCGGCGGCCGGGCTTGGCGGCCGGCGCGGCCTCAGCGGCAAGAGTCTCGGAACCGGGAGTCTCTGGTGGACTGGACACGAAAAATGGACCTGAAAAAGGAGGAACCCGCCGCAAGCCGGCGTGCCAGCATTAGGCGGGCCCCATCCTGCAAGCAAGAGGGTTTGTTAGCTGTTAACGCGCGGTGCTGGCGCGGGCGCGGATCAGGTTCGATTTTTGCGGCGCCGAGGCGGGTTGATCGAGCACGGTCAGCAGTTGCTTGCGGATCGATTGCTTCTGGGCGGCGCTGAGTTGCGCCTTGCGGAAGTGGTCGGTGACGTAGAAGGCGTCGACGGCGCGTTCGCCGTAGCAGTCGACGTGCGCCGACGAAATGTCCAGGCGGGCTTTGGCCATGACGCCAACTAGGTCGGCCAACAGGCCGGGCCGGTCGCGACCGCACACCTCGATGATCGTCATATTGGTGTTGGCGCCTTCGTCGAAGCTCACGGTCGGGGCGATGGCGAAGGCTTCCGAGCGCGATGCCAGGGAAGACTGATAGTTTGACTGCGGCGGCAGGTGGCCGAGCGCCGCCTGGACCAACTGCTGTTCGGCCGCCTCACGACGGTGCGGATCGTCGTGGGCGAACGGCAGACCTTGCGCATCCTGGACATAGAAGACGTCGAGCGCATTGCCGGTCTTGGACGTAAACACCTGAGCGCCGACGACGTTGGCGCCGAGATTGGCAAAGGTGCGCGCCAGATCGGCGAACAGGCCGTGGCGGTCGTCGGCGGAAATCGAGAAGGCGGTGGCGTTGCGCTCCGTATCGATGCGCGCTCTGGCGGCGGGTTCGGATTCGAAGGTCGACCAGACCAGGGCGGCGTGATTCTTGATCTCCTCCGGCGAGAAGGAGAACAGGTAGCTTTCGTCCATGGTCTCGAGCCAGTTGGCCATATCCTGGCTGTCTTCGCTGAGCGCGGCGCGCCGGGCCTGCGCGCGCTCGGATATATCGAGGCGCACGCTTTCGATGGCGTCGGAGCCGCGGCCGCCGCGGAAGGCGCTTTCGGTGGCTTCGAACAGGTCGCGCATCAGCTGGCCCTTCCAGGCGTTCCACACGCCCGGGCCGACGGCGCGAATGTCGGCAACCGTCAGAATAAGCAGCAGGCGCAGCCGTTCCGGAGTCTCGACGATATGGGCGAAGCTGGCGACCGTTTCCGGATCGGAGACATCGCGTTTCTGGGCGTAGTCGGACAGGACCAAGTGGTGACGGACCAGCCAGGCGACCTGATCGACCTTCCACGGTTCGAGACCCAGGCGTTCGCAGGCTTTGCGCGCGGCGATCTCGCCGGCGATCTCCTGGCCTTCCTCGCCGCCCTTGCCGGTGTCGTGCAGCAGCATGGCGAGGTACAGGCTTTCCTTGTCGACCAGTTGCGGCATGATCGAGGAGGCCAGGGGGTGGTCGCCTTGATAAAGCCCGGTGTCGACGCCATGGATGACGTCGATGGCGCGCAGGGTGTGCTCATCGACCGTATAGGCGTGGTACATGTTGAACTGGGTCTGGGCGACGATGCGGCCGAATTCCGGGATATAGCGGCCGAGCAGGCCGGTCTCCGACATCATGCTCAGGATGCGATAGGGGTTCTTGCCGCGCACCAGCAGGTCGAGGAACAGCCGGGCGGCTTCCGGGTCGCGACGCAGGGACGGCGTCACCAGCTTGAGATTGCGCGCGATGGCCGTGAAGGCGTCGGGGTGCAGGTCGAGATTGAGCCGGTCGGCCATCTTGAACAGCAGGAACATGGCGACCGGCGACTTCTGGAACAGGTCGGCGCTGTGTACGCTCAGGCGGCCGCCGGTGACCTGGAAGCCGGTATCGACGGCGCGGGTCAGGTTCATCAGCCCGCCCTGGATCAGGTTGGACAGCTTGGTCAGCGGCTTGGCCTGCTGCGCCTCCAGCTTGGTGCAGAAGGTGCGCGTCAGGGCGCCGACCTCCTTGGCGGTAACGAAATAACGGCGCATGAAACGTTCGACATTGGGCTCGCCGAAGCGGTCGACAAAGCCCATGCGGCGGGCGATTTCCGGTTGCAGGTCGAAACTGAGGCGCTCCTCGGCCCGTCCGGCCGTCAGGTGCATCAGGATGCGCACCTTCCACAGGAAGTCGAAGGCGCGAATGAAGATCTGCCGCTCCTTGTCGGTCAGCAGACGGTCGAGCACGCCCCAGGAATCCTTCGGCGCCTTGGGCTTCTGGTCCTTCTTGATGCGGGCGCCCGGATCCGGCTCGGCGCCGGCCAGGTACTTGGCGATCCAGAACAGGGTGTGCAGGTCGCGCAGGCCGCCCTTGCCCTCCTTCAGGTTCGGTTCGACCACGTAGCGCGTCGCCCCGGCCTTGACGTGGCGGGCATCGCGCTCTTCGAGCTTGGCGGCGACGAAATCGAACATGTTCGATTTCAAGCCCTCGGCCGCCAGTTTTTGATCGAGCAGCTCGACCAGCTCCTTGTCGCCGGCGATGCGGCGGTGTTCGAGCAGCGCCGTCATGATGGTGTGGTCGCCGCGCGCATATTTGATCGCTTCGTCGACGGTGCGCGACGAATGGCCGACCTTCAGTCCCAGATCCCACAAGGTATAGAGAATGAACTCGATCACCGATTCCGAGTGCGAGGTTTCCTTCCAGGCGCGCAGGAACAGCAGGTCGAGATCGGAATAGGGCGCCAGTTCGCCCCGGCCGTAGCCACCAACGGCCAGCAAGGCCAGGCGTTCGCCTTCGGTTGGGTTGCGAGCGCGGTAGACGTGGGTCAGGGTGAAGTCCCACAGGGCGCTGACGATCTCATCGGCGCATTTGGCCAGGGCCTTGGCCGTCGAATGGCCGCCCTTGTGCTCGTCGACGCCATCGAGCAGCGAAGCGCGAGCCAGCGTCCAGGCTTCCTTCAATATGCTGACAGCGCGGGCACGCAGGTCGGACGTATCGCCGCTCGAATCCTCGTAGGCCGCCGTCAGCGCCTCACGCAGCTGGACGCCGTCGATACGGTAAGCCGGCACAGCCGGGTGAGTCGGGGTCAGCATGTGAGAAGGATCGTCCATGACGGGGAGAATCTACGCCTCGTTTATAAGCATTTTGTGTAAATTATAGATAACTTCCAGGGCTTCCTTCGGGCTTAGATCGTCAGGATTGAGCGATTTTACAAGGGATTCGACCTTGGACGGCGCCATTTTGACCGGCTCCGGCGCCCGCGCCATGGAAAACAGCGGCAAATCGTCGAGGCGCAGCTTGGTCTGGTTGTCTTCCTCGAGGCGCTGCAAGATGTCGCGCGCCCGAGCGACGACACCGGACGGCATGCCGGCCAGGCGCGCCACTTGGACGCCATATGAGCGGTCGGCGGCGCCGGGCCGGGCCTCGTGCAGGAAGATCAGTTCGCCATTGTGCTCACGGGCCTGGAGGCTGAGGTTGTTCAGGGCCTTGAGGCGTTTTTCCAGCGCCGACAGTTCATGATAGTGGGTGGCGAACAGGGTGCGGCACTGGATGCGTTCGTGCAGGTGTTCGGTGCATGCCCAGGCGATGGCCAGGCCGTCATAGGTGGCGGTGCCGCGGCCGATCTCGTCGAGGATGACGAACGACTTGTCGCTGGCCTGGCCGAGGATGGCGGCTGTCTCGACCATCTCCATCATGAAGGTCGAGCGGCCCTGGGCCAGGTCGTCGCCGGCGCCGACTCTCGAGAACAGGCGGTCGACCACGCCCAGATGCATGGCCTTGGCGGGCACGAACAGGCCGGCCTGGGCCATGATGATCAACAGGGCGTTCTGGCGCAGGAAGGTCGATTTACCGGCCATGTTCGGGCCGGTGACCAAACTGAGGCGCGCCGCATCGCGACCTTCAGCGTCAAGCGTGACATCGTTCGGTGTGAACGGTTTTCCCTGGGATTTCAGGGTATTGGCCACGACCGGATGGCGACCGCGCTTGATTTCGAGTTTCGTGGAATGATCGATATGAGGGCGAACGGCATCGAATTCCTCCGCCCAGCCGGCATTGGCGCAGGCGACGTCGAGCGCGCAGATGGCATCGTGGCCGGTCTGGATTTCGCCGGCGACGGCGCGAACCTGTTCGCGCAAGTCCTCGAAGATTTCCAGTTCCAGCGCCAGGGCCTGCGAAGCGGCGCGCTGGATGCGGGAATCGAGATCGACCAGTTCGGTGGTGACGAAGCGCACCTGATTGGCCAGGCTCTGGCGGTGGATGAACTGCTTTTGCGTGTCGGCGGCGACCAGCTGGTCGGCCTGCTTCTGGCTCAGTTCGATGAAGTAGCCGAGGACATTGTTGAACTTGATGCGGATGGCGATGCCGGTTTCCGCCGCCAGGCGGGCTTCCAGCGCCAGGATGACCTGGCGGCTGTCGTCGCGCAGACCCCGCGCCTCATCCAGCCCCCGATGGAAGCCTTCACGGATGAAGCCGCCATCGCGCAGGGACAGCGGCGGTTCGTCGATGACGGCGCGTTCCAGCCGGTCGCGGACGCGGCTCAAATCCTCGGACGGCACCAGGGTGGCGATAAAGCCTTCGATCTCAGCCGGCACGGCTGGGTCAATGACCGGGTTTTGCGTGGCGTCGTTAAGGGCGTGGGCCAGGCTTTCGCCGATGGTCAGGGCTTGATGGATGATGGCCAGGTCGCGTGGTCCGCCCCGGCTTAGAGACAACCGCGACAGCGCGCGCGCCTGATCGGACAAGGACCGCATCAGGTGGCGCAGGGCCTCGCGCAGGTCACGCTTCGGCAGCAGCCAGTCGACGGTATCGAGCCGGGCATTGATTTCGGCCGGATCGTAAAGCGGCCGCGACAGGCGGGCCAGCAGCAGGCGCCCGCCGCCGGAGGTGACGGTCTGATCGATGGCGTGGATCAAGCTGCCTTCGCGCCGGCCGGTTTGGGTGCGGTCGAGTTCCAGCGAATTGCGGGTGGCCGCGTCGATGCTGAGGTAATTGGCCTGGCGGACGCGCGTCGGTGGCTTCAGCACCGGGATCTTGCCGGCCTGGGTCAGGTCGATATAGGCGGCGAGCAGGCCGAGCGCCGAAATTTCGGCCGGGCTGAAGGTGCCGAAGCCATCGAGGGTCTGGACGCCGTACAGTTTCAGCAGCCGCGCTTCGCCGCCGGCCGGATCGCACAGGCTTGCAGGTTGCGGCTGGATGACGCCACCGCACACTTTCAGCAGACCGTAGAGGGTTTCGTCCTGCAAAATCCGGTCGGCGACCAGGCTTTCGGACGGTCTTAACGCAGACAAATGGGCGCTCAAGGACTCCGGTTCGATCTCCAGGCATTCGACCTCACCGGTCGACAGTTCGACGGCGGCCAGGGCCATAACCCCGCCGCGTTGCGACAGGGCGATCAGGCGATTCGATGACCTACCATCGAGCAATGAATCTTCGGTCAATGTACCCGGTGTGACGACGCGGACCACGCCGCGTTTGACGACCGCCTTGTAGCCGCGCTTCTTGGCCTCGGCCGGGTCTTCCAGCTGGTCGCAAACCGCGACGCGAAAGCCCAGCCGGATCAGCTTGGCGACATAGGCGTCGGCGGCGTGGGCGGGCACGCCGGCCAGGGGAATATCCTCGCCCTTGTACTTGCCGCGCTTGGTCAGGGCCAGGGACAGGGCCTGGGCGGCGGCGACGGCGTCCTCGAAGAACAGCTCGTAGAAATCGCCCATGCGGAAGAACAGCAGCGTGTCCGGATACTGCGCCTTGGTCTCGATATATTGCGCCATGACGGGCGTGGCGCCTTCGGTGTCGGCCTTTGTGTCTTCGGCCCCCCTGTTTTCATAAAGTGCGTTCATTCCCTCAGGTTAATGATTCTTAACGGCGGAGAGAAGGGGCGGTCCCGATAAAAGCGACACAATCCCCGGCTAAATCTGCGGCGAGGCGTTTAATCGTGCGCGGGCGGCAAAATCAGCTTGCCTGTCTATTTGTCAGACATTATAAAAATTTTTAGCGGAAAAACGATGCGCGGCCTTTTTAACTTATTGACTTTATTCTATAAGTCTAAGGCAAAAGCAGACAAAAGTCATATAAATAACGGCGCTGTCGCGGCGGCGCCCGGCGGTTCGGGAAAACAGGCACTTATGGCCAGCGAAAAACAGACGTTCAGCGACGACGAGGCGCTTCACCTTCACCAGTACCCGCAGCCGGGTAAGATCGCCCTGGCGCCGACCAAGCCGATGGCGACGCAGCGCGACCTGGCCCTGGCCTATTCGCCGGGCGTGGCGGTGCCGGTGCGCCGGATCGCCGACAATCCGGAAGCGGCCTACGACTACACCGCCAAGGGCAACATGGTCGCCGTCATCTCCAACGGCACGGCGATCCTTGGGCTGGGCAATCTCGGGGCGCTGGCGTCCAAGCCGGTGATGGAGGGCAAGTCGGTGCTGTTCAAGCGCTTCGGCGACATCGACAGCTTCGACATCGAAGTGACGACGCAGGATCCGGACGAGTTCATCACGGTGGTGAAGAACATCACCGGGGCTTTCGGCGGCATCAATCTGGAAGACATCAAGTCGCCAGAGTGCTTCATCATCGAATCGGCCCTTCAGGACATGGCCGACATCCCGGTGTTTCATGACGACCAGCACGGCACGGCGATCATCGCGGCGGCGGGCCTGATCAACGCGCTGGAAATCACCGGCAAGGCCATCGAGGACATCAAGGTCGTGCTGTGCGGCGCCGGCGCGGCGGGCCTGTCCAGCTTGAGCCTGGTCAAGGCGCTGGGCGTCAAGAAGGAAAACACTACGGTCGTCGACATCCACGGCGTCGTTTATGAAGGCCGGACGGTCGACATGGACCAGTGGAAGTCGGTGCACGCCACGAACACCAAGAAACGAACGCTGGCCGAAGCCATGGTCGGCGCCGACGTGTTCCTGGGGTTGTCAGCCAAGGGCGTGCTGACGCCCGAAATGGTCAAGGCCATGGCGCCCAACCCGATCATTTTCGCCATGGCCAATCCCGACCCGGAAATCGCCCCGGAAGAGGTCGCCAAGGTACGGTCGGACGCCATCGTCGCTACCGGCCGGTCGGATTATCCCAACCAGGTCAACAACGTGCTGGGTTTTCCGTATATCTTCCGCGGCGCGCTGGACGTGCGGGCGCGGCGGGTCAATCACGAGATGAAGCTGGCCGCGGCCAAGGCCCTGGCGATGCTGGCGCGCGAAGACGTACCGGATGAAGTGGCCGCCGCCTATCAGGGCCGCCACCTGAAGTTCGGCAAGGACTACATCATCCCGTCGCCGTTCGATCCGCGCCTGATCTGGTACATCCCGCCGTTTGTCGCGCAGGCCGCCATGGACACCGGCGTGGCGCGCCAGCCGATCGCCGACATGGACGCTTACCGCAAGGGCCTGGAACAGCGGCTCGACCCGTCGGCGGGCTTCCTGCAGAAGATCACCGACACGGTGCGGTCGCGACCCTCGAAGCGCATCGTCTTTGCCGAGGGCGAAGACATCTCGGTCATTCGCGCCGCTCACGCCTTCAAGCTACAGGGGCTTGGCACGCCGATCCTGTGCGGTCGGGAAAACCTGGTCCAGGCCAATATGCGCGCCGCCGGCATCGACCCCGAGGAAGAGGGCATCGAAATCATCAATGCGCGGCTGTCGCACCGTAACGCAGCCTACTCGCAGTTGTTGTACGGGCGCCTGCAACGCGAGGGCTTCCTCAAGCGCGACGTCGACCGGCTGATCAACCAGGACCGCAACTCGTTCGGGGCTGCCATGGTGTTGTCGGGTCATGCCGACGGCATGGTGACCGGCGTGACGCGCTCGTTCGACCAAGCCCTGGAAGAGGTTCTGCGGGTGGTCGATGCGGCTCCGGGTGGACGCATCATGGGCATGTCGATCGTGCTGGCGCGCGGCCGGACCGTGTTCATCGCCGATACCACCGTCGCCGAGATGCCGTCGCCAGAGGAACTGGGCGACATCGCGGTGGAAGCGGCCATGGCGGTGCGCAGCATGGGCCACACCCCGCGTGTCGCCTTTATGAGCTATTCGACGTTCGGCAACCCCAAAGGCGAACGCTCCGACCGGGTCAAGGACGCCGTAGCCCTGCTCGACAAGCGCGGGGTCGATTTCGAATTCGAGGGCGAGATGCCGCCCGACGTGGCGCTCGATCCGGCCATGTGGGCCAACTATCCGTTCCAGCGCCTGACGGCGCCGGCCAACGTGCTGATCATGCCGGCCATCCAGTCGGCGTCGATCTCGACCAAGCTGATTGAAGCGCTGGGCGGTGCGACGGTGGTCGGGCCGCTGCTGCTCGGCCTGTCGCGGCCGGTGCAGATCTGCCAGCTGTCGGATTCGGTGTCGAAGATCCTGACCATGGCGACCTTCGCCGCCTACGACATCCGCTCAGCCGTCCATAGAGGCGGCTAATTTCGGGGCATCGAGTTCCGGTGGGCGGCGGAAATACAGCCACAGGGTCAGGGCAATGGCGACGAAGCCGATGACGATCGTGTAGGCGAAGAAGGCGAAGTAGCCGGCGCCCATGGCCGGGACGCTGACCCCCAGTTTCTGCGCCGCTGTGACATAGGCGTCCGGCGTCAGATGCGTCATCAGGCTCTTGAACGACGCGCCAAAGCCGCCGGTGTCGGCGCTCTTGGCGGTGGCCTCGACGATGCGGCCGGACTGCGACCCGACCAGCTTGCCGAGAAGGCCGTAGATGCTGGAAAACAGGGCGTACTGCGGGGCCGTATATTGCGGCGACACCAGGGTCGACATGTAGGCGATCAGCACCGTGCCCTGGACGGCGGCGGCGATATTATCGAGCGCTAGCGCCAGGCCGAGCATGTGCAGGTCGTGACCCGTACAGGCCAGCAGCATGAAGCCGACGTGGCTGAGCGGGCCGACGACGGCGCCGACAATCAAGGCCTGGCGAATACCGACGCGAACCATCAGGCCGCCGGCGATGACGAAGCCGATCATGGTCATGACGGCGCCGAACACCTTGCGCATCTCGGCCACCGCATCCAGTGAGAAGCCGAGATCGATATAGTAGGCGTTGGCGATGTAGAGGGTGAATTCGCTGACCCGGTACAGGCAGACCAGGATGAAGATGAAGGCAGCCCATTTGGCGTAACGGCTGAAGAAGTCAGCCAAGGGCGCGATGAAGGCGCCCTTGAAATAGGCGCCGGGCCGGGTGGCCCATGGCAGGGGCAGACAGGAGACGAGCATCAGGATCAGGCCGCCGATCACCGCCGGTACCTGGAAGAACGGGCCGGTGGTTTTCGATGTCCAGGCGGTTTTGAGGGCGGCCTGAGTGTCGGTGCTTACGCCGACGTGTCCGAGAATGCCGTTGAGCAGGTCGGGGTTGCCGGTCAGGCCCGAGCCCATGATGACGGCCGCTATTGCGATCAAAGCCGCGCGGCCGAGCCATTCGATGCCTTCCAGAAGCGGCCGCACGGCAAGGCCTTCATAGTGGATGGGCCGCGGCGTATGGGCCGGGCCGCGCGGCGCGAACCACAGGGTGATCCAACCGATGACCATCATCGAGGCGGTCAGGCCGTAGGCGAGTGGCCAGCCGATGCGCGTCGACAGCATGAGCGGGAGAATGCCGGTCAAAATGAAAGCGACGCGATAGCCCCACTGGTAGGCGGCGGTCATGACCACCAGTTCCTGTTCATTGTTGGCGGCTTCGATGCGATAGGCGTCGAGGATGATGTCATGGGTGGCGCCGAAGAAGCCGGCCAGGGTGGCGAACAGGGCGAGCAGGGCCAGGCTGGTCCTGGGGTCGGTCGTGGCGACCGCCAGCAGGCAGAGCAGGATCACTATCTGCAGCACCGCCATCCAGCTGCGGCGGTGCCCGAGCTTCGCCGTCAGGACCGGGACGTCGAGGCGGTCGATCAGCGGCGCCCACATGAATTTCAGCGAATAGGAAAAGCCGACCAGGATGAAGAAACCGATGACTGACAGCGACAGGCCGTCGACGCGCAGCCAGGCGGTCAGGGTCTCGCCGATCAGCAGAAACGGGATGCCGGTGGTGAAGCCGAGCAAGGCCAGCATCAAGGGTTTCGGCTTGAGATAGGCGCCGATGGCGGCCAGGGTCGAAGGGCGGGATTTAGTCGCGGAGTCTTTGGAATTCTGGGCGGGCGGGTTGTCGCTCATTGGGTCGGCGCTCCTGGCTTTTGGCCAGGACGCTAAGCGGGTTTGCCGCCCCTGTAAAGCTTTAGGCCGAACGGGCCTCAGCGGGCGTATGCGTCCAGGTGGCCAGGCGGGCGCGCAGGGCGGCGACTTCGATCGGCTTGGTCAGGAAGTCGTTCATGCCGGCGCTCAGACAGGCGCGGCGGTCTTCTTCGTAAGCATTGGCGGTCAGCGCGATGATCGGCGTCTTGCAGCCGTCGATCCGCAAGGCGCGCGTGGTGCCGAGGCCGTCGAGGCCCGGCAGGCCGAGGTCCATGAAGATCAGGTCGAAGCTGCGCGTCTTGGCCATGTCGATGGCTTCCTCGCCGGACGAGGCGCGTTCGACGCGACAGCCTTCGCGTTGCAGGAGGATCTGAGCCAACAGGGCGTTGACCGGGTTGTCCTCGACCAGCAGCACCACCTTGTCTGGGGCGGATTCACTGGCGATGCGTTCGTCGTCATTCGTGACGGGCGCGGCCGCGGCGGCGTCGCTTTCCAGGGCGTCAAGACGCTCCATCAGCGATTCGCGGCGCAGCGGCTTGATCAGGTATCCGGCCCAGCCGTGGTCGCGCCAGGCGTCGATTTCGTCGCGGTCTTCCGGCGCCAGCAGTATCAGGCTGCGCGGCGACGGCGCGGCGGCCGGGCCCGAAACGGCGGCGCGGTCGCACAGGATCAGGGCGTCGGGCGCGCAGCTATCAAGCACGGCGGTAACGGTCATCAGGCTGTCGAAGGCCGAAAGGTGCGAGCCGGTGCTTTCGGCCAGGATCGGATTGCTTGAGACGAAGGTCACGGCGTGAGCGGCATGGGCGTCGGGTCGGGCGGCGCGCAAGCCGAAACCGGCGCGGAATTCGACGCGGAACACCGAGCCCTTGCCCATCTCGCTGTCGAGCGAGACCGTACCACCCATGGCGCCAACCAGCATCTTGACGACGACCAAGCCCAGGCCAGCGCCGCCATAACGGGTGGCGTGGGTCGGGTCGACCTGGCCGTATTTTTCGAAGATACGGTTACGGGCTTCTTCCGGGATGCCCGGACCGGTGTCGCGGACCTCAAGGCGGATCAGGGCGTCTTCGGTCAGGCCGACATGGATGATGACGCCGCCGGTTTGAGTGAACTTCAGGGCATTGCCAGCCAGGTTGAATAGAATCTGGCGCAGGCGGCCTTCGTCGGAAACGATGTAGCTGAGGCGGGGATCGAGGCTCCAGGCGATTTCGATGCCGCCGGCGTGGGCGCGCGGCGACAGGAGTTCGACCACGCCCTGAAGCAGGGGTTCGAGATAGACCTCGGCCGATTCCAGCTCGATGCGGCCGGCGTCGATGCGGGCATAGTCGAGCAGGTCGTTGACCAGGGTCAGCAGGTGCTGGCCCGATTCATGGGCGGTCGAGATGTAGGATTTCTGGTCGGGCGTCAGCGAGGTCCGCGACAGCAGCGACAGCATGCCCATGACGCCATTGAGCGGCGTGCGGATCTCATGGCTCATCAGGCGGAAAAAGTCCTCGCGCGCCTTGAGCCTGTCTTCCAGGCTTTGGGCGTGCGGGTCCGAAACGGGCCGGTTGATACCATCACTCATCAGGCGGTTCTGCCATTCGTAATCGTTCTGAATGCGGCGAGGATAAGGCAAAAAGGTTAAGGCCGCTCAAAGACTTGGTTAAATTAGACTTGCACGTGCGAAAAATTTGCCGCGGTTTCTTCCTGCGGTCCGGCCCGGCGGTAAATCAGGGCTTCGGCAATGTGGCGGCGCAAGACCGGCGCGGATTGTTCAAGGTCGGCAATGGTGCGGGCCAGACGCAAGGTGCGGGTCCAGCCGCGCGCACTCAAGCCGGATTGCTGCGCGGCCTGGGTCAGCAGGGCCTTGGCGGGGTCATCGAGGGCGCAGACGTGTTCGAGGCCGGTACCATAGGCGGTGGCGTTGAGGGCGTTTTCGGCCGGCAGGTCAAAGGTCTTGGCGCGATCGGCCTGGATCTGACGGGCGGCCAGGACACGGGCGGCGACTTCGGCGCTGCCTTCCGCCGGCGGCGGTAATGACAGGTCGGTGGCGGTAACCGGCGGGACGTCGATCTGCAGGTCGATACGGTCCATCAATGGGCCTGACACCCGGCCTTGATAGTCGCGCAGACAGCGCGGCGCCTTGCCACAGGCGCCCTTGCCTGCGCCACCATGGCCGCAGCGGCACGGGTTCATGGCGGCGACCAGCTGGACGCGCGCCGGGTATTTGATGTGATGATTGGCGCGGGCGACGACGACTTCCGAGGTCTCCAGCGGTTGCCTCAGGCTATCCAGCGCCTGGGGCGAAAATTCCGGCAGTTCGTCAAGGAACAGCACGCCGTTATGCGCCAAAGACACCTCGCCCGGCCGGGCGCGCATGCCGCCGCCGGTCAGGGCCGCCATGCTGGCCGAATGGTGCGGGCTGCGGAACGGCCGTTCGCGGGTCAGTTCGCCCTTAGCGATCAACCCCGCCATCGACCAGACCTGCGAGGTTTCAAGGAGTTCCTTCGATGTCAATGGCGGTAGGATACCGGGCAGGCGTTGGGCCAGCATCGACTTGCCCGAGCCAGGCGGGCCGACAAACAGCAGGTTGTGGCCACCGGCGGCGGCGATTTCCAGCGCCCGCTTCGGCACTTCCTGGCCCTTGACCTCGCGCAGGTCGAGCGGCTTCGGCGGCGCAGCCAATTCGCCCGCCTTGGGCCGGTCGAGAATCGCATGGCCCTTGAAGTGATTGATCAGGGCGATCAGCGAACGCGGCGCCAGGATATCGAGATCGCCGGCCCAGGCGGCTTCAGCGCCGTTATCGTGCGGACAGATCAGGCCCATGCCGAAGCTGCTAGCGGCAATGGCTGCGGGAAGCGCGCCGGAAATGGCGGCGATCTGGCCGTCCAGTTTGAGCTCGCCGACGCAAACATACTGATCCAACGCATCCTGCGGAATGATGCCCATGACCGTCATCAGGGCCAGGGCGATCGGCAGATCGTAGTGCGTGCCTTCCTTGGGTAGATCGGCAGGCGACAGGTTGGCGACGATACGTTTGCCTGGCATGCCCAGGCCCATCCCGGCAAAGGCACCGCGCACCCGTTCCTTGCTTTCGGTCACCGCCTTGTCGCCGAGACCGACGACATGGAAGGCCACTTGACCACCGGTCAGCACCACTTCGGCCTCGACCCGACGGGCTTCGGCGCCGTCAAAAGCGATGGTTGTCACGCGTGCGGGCATGGTTTCTCACAGGCGGCTGTTGATTTCCGTCAGAAGCAGGAAATGTAAGGGTTTGAAGGGGGTAAACGAACGCGAATGCGAAAAACTATCCACACCCTAGGTCAAGTCTTTAAACAAAGCAAGAACAAAAATCGAACAAAGCGGAAAATGTCATATAATCCCTTAGGCAAATTTCCTAAAAGGCCTGATATTAAAAGGTTTTATGACGGAATGGCGTCGGTTTCGTTATCAAACCGGCCCGTTATTGGTCTAGTTTCCTGGCGACCCGATCCCACAAAACCTCACCCGCATCAACCCCCTCGAAGGCTTTTAATTGCACGGCGCCGGTCGGCGAGGTGACGTTGATTTCGGTGAGGTAGTCGCCGATAACGTCGATCCCGACGAACATCAGGCCTTTTTCGCGCAGAACCGGGCCGATTCGGGCACAAATCTCGCGATCGCGCTCGGTCAGGACCAGGCGTTCGGCGCGGCCGCCGACACGAAGATTTGAACGGACGGCGCCTTCCTCCGGGACGCGGTTGATGCCGCCGACGATCTCGCCGTCGATCAGGATGATGCGCTTGTCGCCGGCGCTGACCGCCGGGATGAATTTCTGCAGAATGACCGGCTCGCGGCTCATATTGCCGAACAGCTCGATCAGGGCGTCGAGGTTGCGGTCGCCGGCTTTGAGCTTGATGATGCCGTTGCCGGCCGCGCCATGCAGGGGCTTCAGGATACAGTCGCCGTGATTGGCGAAGAAGTCGTGCAGGGCCAACGGATCGGAGGAAATGATCGTCGGCGGTTGCAGGCCCGGGAAGCGGGTGGCGAGCAGCTTTTCCGGCGCATCGCGGACGCTGGTCGGATTGTTGACCACCAGGGTCTTGGGGTGGACGGCCTCGAGGAAATAGGTGGCGGTGATATAGGCGATGTCGAACGGCGGGTCTTGGCGCATCAGGATAACGTCGAGGTCGTTTTCGAGATCGAGAATCTGGTATTCGCCGGCTGTCACGTGGTCGCCCTTTATGGGGCGGAGCGCGACCTTGCGGGCGCGGGCGAAGGGGCGGCCGTCCTCATAGCTCAGGTGGCGGGGTTCGTAGACCCAGAGCTTGTGGCCCCGGCTTTGCGCCGCCATCATCAACAGGAAGGTCGTGTCCGAAGCGATATTGATTGTCTCGATCGGGTCCATCTGGACGGCGACGCGTAAGGACATGATTTTACCCTCTTCTGTTTTGCCTCATATGTGCCGCGGGCCTAGCGATAGCAAGGCTTAAAAGCGTTCGATCTTTTCAAAGGCGTTGATGGCATGGACCGGCCATTTCCCGGGCGCCAGGGTGTAGAGGTCGATATTGAGATCGAGCCTGGCGAGGTTAGGCCGGCGTGCCTGCAGGGCCAGGCCGGCTTGCCACAGGCGTTCCTGCTGAAGGGACGAGACGGATTCGATGGCTTCTTCCAAGGTGGTGCGGCTCTTGATCTCGACGATGGCCAGGCGGCGGCCTTTCTGGGCCAGCAGGTCGATCTCGCCCTGCGGCGTTTTCAGGCGGAAGCCGAGGATGCGGTAGCCTTTGAGCATCAGATGGATGAGTGCGAAATATTCGGCCAGGTGGCCGCGCTTGTGCGCTTTTCGCCCGCGTTCGGCGCGTTGGTTCATTTGCCCTTTAGTTCCAAGGCACGTTGATAAATAGCCTTGCGCGGCAGGCCGAAGACCTGGGCCAGCTGCTGGGCGGCGTCGGATGGCGAATAGTGTTCGAGGGCCAGTTTGAGCGCGTCGTCGAGATTGTCTACGGACGGCTTCGCTTCGGAGGGCGGGGCGATGACGATGACGATTTCACCCTTCGGTTCGGCCAGGTGCGGGTCGTCGATCAACTGGCTCAACGGGGCGCGGTAGGCGCTTTCGTAAAGCTTGGTCAGTTCGCGGCAGACGCAGGCTTCGCGGTCGCCGAGCACGGAGTGGACGTCGCGCAGGGACTCATGCAGGCGTGGGCCGGTTTCGAACAGGACCAGCGACGCGGCGACACCGGCCAGCTCGCCCAGCGCCGTGCGGCGGGCGGCGGATTTGGCGGGCAGGAAACCGGCGAACAGAAAGCGGTCGGTCGGCAAGCCCGCCAGGCATAGCGCCGCCAGCACCGACGAGGCGCCGGGGATGGGGTGGACATTGACGCCGGTTTCGCGGGCGATCTCGACCAGCCGGAAGCCGGGATCGGAAATCAGCGGCGTGCCGGCGTCGGAAATCTGGGCGACGATATGGCCGGCGTGCAGGCGCTCGATGATTTCCGGCAGGACCTTCGGTCCGGCATGGTCGTCATAACGCAGCAGGGTTTTCTTGATATCGTAGGCGGCCAGCAGCTTGGCGGCGACGCGGGTGTCTTCGGCGAGGACGACATCGGCGGCCTTGAGCACGTCCAACGCGCGGAGCGTAATGTCGCGCAGGTTGCCGATCGGCGTGGCGACGATGTACAGGCCGGGGGTAACCGGCCGGGGCGGTGGGGCGAACAGGGCCTCAGACATCGGAGTCCGGCTTCTGGTTGCGCGACACGAAATAGCCGCGCCGGCCCAGCCAGACGCGGATCACCACCCAGACCAGGGCGTAGATGACGACGGCGATGCGGAAGCCGTTGGGAATGCCGTCGAAGACATGCGCAATAAAATTGGCGATCAGCAGGCCGATGCCGACCAGGAAGGCGGCGGCGTAAAGCAGCATGCCGGTATTGAATTTGGACATGACGGATTCCTTTGGCCGCTATGATAGGAGTTCGAACAGCAGCCTGTCCAGCACGACGCGGCCTTTCGGCGTGGCGCGCAAACGGCCGCCATCGAGGGCCATGAAACCGTCGGCGATCAACGGCGCGGCCTTAATGGCAAGCTCGAGCGACGGGGTGCGGCCTAAGCTCAGGCCTTCGGCCAGGCGCAGGCCGAGCAGGGCAGCTTCTTCCTCGGCTTCGAGCGGAGACAGGGCTTCGCGGTCGTGGCCGGTGCCGGTTTCGGCGACGCGTGCGATATAGGCTTTAAGGTCGCTGACGGCGGTGGTGGCGTGGCGGATGCCGTTCAAGGTCAAACGCCCATGAGCGCCGGGGCCGATGCCGATATAGTCGATGCCTTCCCAGATCAGCACATTGTGCGATGAGCGGGCATCGGGGCCACGCGCGTGGTTGGAGACCTCGTACGCTTCGAAGCCGAGGGACTCTAGAAGGGTTTGAGTCTCGAAATAGAAGGCTTCGGCCAGGTCGTCTTCGGGTGGCGCCCATTGCTTGCGGCGGACGGCGCGACCGAAGGCGGTGGCGGGTTCGATGGTCAACTGGTAGGGCGAGATGTGTTCGACACCAAGATTGGCGGCGCTGGTCAGTTCGCTGCGCCAGTCGGTGAGAGTCTGGCCGGGGCGGGCATAGATCAGGTC
>CAYULN010000232.1:0-6880 GCA_964445605.1 uncultured Caulobacteraceae bacterium
GGAGCATTCTTCAACGAAGGCCCATCGGTCGGATTGGTCTTATCCTGGCTGTTGGTCGCATCCGGGACCGGCGTCGGGTTCTGCATGGTGGCCGGGCCGTTGCCCGCGGACGGAGTCACGGCCGCATCCGGCTGAGCCGTCGCGTCCGCGCCGGCGGTGGTATTGGCCGCCGAGCCCAGGCCGCTGGCGTCGACGGCGCTGGTGTCGGTCGTCTTCAGGCCGGTCTGGTCAGCGCCATTCAAAGCCGTGTTCTGCGGCGGAGCAATGTCGGAAACGCCGGGTTGCGTGCCCAGCATCTGCGCCTTGGCGAGCTGCTGCTTGTTCAGATCGTCGCTCGACGCCGAATTGAACGGGTCGTTGGCGTGGTCGCCGGCCTTGATGGCGCGCTGGTGTTCGCGTTGCAGCTGGGCCGGGCTGGCCAGCTGGCCGGCGGTTTTGGCATGCGGTGCCGCCGAAACGCTCGTGGCCGACACGGTCAGGCCCAGGGCGAGGGCGGCCGCGGCCGTCATCAGAGAGATCTTGGTCATGGTCATCACCTTAAAGAATCTGCCCCCAATGAAGTGATTATCCCGCGCTCCGGGTAAAAAACGGAGCGCGGGACATTCGCGTTTATACAAAGAGACGGTTAGCGCGTGCCGCCGCTGACATTGGCCGAGGCGCCGCCATTCGCCGACGCGCCACTGGTCGAGGCGCTGCCGCCGGCCGATGCGCCGCCGCTGACGCCGACATTGGTGTTGGCGGCGCCACGGGCCGTGCGAACCGCGCCGCGCGCTGTACCGCGGGCCTGACCGCTCACGGTGCCGACATCGCTGCGTACGTCACCGGCAGCGGAACCGACAATGCCGGTCGCCGGGGCGGTGTTGACCGAGGCCGAGCCGTTGGCCTGGCCTTGGGCGCCAAGGCTGCCGGAGGTGCCGTTCAGGGCGCCGCTGGCCGAGCCGGTCAACGAGCCGTCGGCCTGGGCCGTGCCATTGACCGTGCTGCCGGCCTGGGCACCGAGATCGTTGGTCTGGCTGCGGGCCGTGCGGGCATCGTCACGCGCCGCATTGGTCGCGCCGCGCGCCGTGCTGCCGACGTCGCCCAGGACACTGGAGTCAGCTTGGCCGCTGATGCTGCCGGCGCCGCGCAGGGAGCCGGTGGCGCCGCCACGGCCGCCGCCGATATTACCGGCCGCGCGGCCGCCGCCACCACTGGCGCCGCCCAGCAGCTGGGCGGAGGCGAGGGTGGGAACGGTGGCCAGGGCGGCGGCGAGGCCGAGAGCGGCCGTCAGATGAAGAGCGGTTTTCATGGTTTCTTCCTCTCGATTTCGGCGGGGTCGGAGAAATTCGAATAAGTAAATACCGGCCGTCGCCTATGTAAATGAAAAGGGCGGGCAGATTGTATCCCGGCCTGCACACTGCGGGACGGAGTTCATTCGCATGAGTATTCCGTCAACAATTTCAAATTCTAAGGCAGAAGAGGGCGGAAATACGGCGTGGAAATAATGAATCCATTAGGCTTTTTGTATATAAAGTGCGTAAATTCGATTTTTATTCGTTTCTTATTTTTCTATACTTATTTTTTATTCCCTTAAAAAGCGAATTTGTTGCTTTTGGGTATCCTGGAAATCAGGCAAAAAAATCCCCGGCGCCGGGGGATAGATGGAAGCGCCGGGGATCAAGATTAAAGACGTTTGCTCACAAGGGAAACAACGTGCGGTGAACGCACCGTCGAATCGTGCTTACCAGAAGTTGTATATCACGTCCAGTATTTCGCCTGTCGAGACATCCATCAGGACGGCGTCCTCGCCGACGAAGTACCAGGCGCAGCCGTAGGGCGGCTCAGGCAGGCCATAGTCGTACCAGTCATAGACGCGATAGCTGAAGAAGATGTCCGGCAGATATTCGCCGCGCTGCCAGCGGTGATTATAATAGGAGTCCGGCACGCGATAATAGCCGCGGCCCGGGAAGAAATAGAAGCCGAGGCGCACGCCGCTATAGCCGTTCCAGCGCCGGTCGCCGTGCCAGTCATAATGGCCGCCGCCGCGGAAGCTGCGACCGCCATTATCATGGCCGCCCCCATTCCAAGACCGGTTGTTGTCGTGATGGTCGTCGCCACCGCCGCTCCAGCCGCCATTGTCGTCATGACGGTCGCCGCCATTCCAGTTGCGGTTATTGTCCCGGCGGTCGCCGCCATTGCGGTTGTCGTCATGATGATCGTTGCCGCCACCGCCGTTGCCGCCTTGCCAGCTTCCACCGCCGTTACCGCCGCCCTGCCAGCTTCCGCCGCCACGCGTGCCGTTGCCGCCGCGGTTGTTGTCGCCGCCGCGATCATGGTGATCGTTGCCGCCACTGCCGCCGCCGTTGCCGCCACTACTGCCTTGCCAGCCGCCGCCGCCATTGCCACGGCCTTGCCACGCATTGCCGCCACCGGATGGCTGCTGGATCTGCGCTTGCGGCGGAGAGGATTGCGATTGGCCACCGCCGCCGCCGCCGCGATCATGGTGATCGCCGCCACCGCCACCGCCACCGCTGCTGCCACTATTGCTGCTGCGATGATCGCCGCCGCCACTGTTGCCACCGCCGCTGCTGCTGCCACTGCTGCTGCCGCTGTTATTGTCGCCGCTCGGGGGGCGCGTCCAGCTGCCGCCGCCGCGCGCGCCGTTGCCGCCGTGCCTCAGATCCTGCGCGGCGGCCGCCGACGCACCGACGGCCAGCGTCAGCGCCAGACCCAGGCCGGCTGCCGTCTTCAAAGCTGTTTTTCTGTTCATGTCGTCCTCACTGTCGGACCAGGTCATGTGAAACACGCGGACCTGACACGCTTGGGGCGATACAATTATCGTCTTGAGGCGATCATGACAGGCCGCGTGTGAACTGAAGCTGAACGAACTTGTCAGGCAACCGGCTTATTTCCGCCAAGATATCGCGGCGGTAGAAGGGCGGTCGTGCGGTGGAGTCATCTTGCCGGTATGGGCAATCTATTTCGCTATACGCGGAATATTAACCGAGATATTTTGGCTATCGTTTCGATATAGTACAGTAAGTTATAAATTGTAAGGGTTTTTTACACTGAAATTATGGAATAAGTAATAAGTATTATGTTATATGTAAATGACAATATTAATATTAAGTCGGTATTTACATAAAAAATTTAGCCTAAACTGCGCTGTTAACTTTAATTTCATTGGCGGCTGTTGAAATCGCCTCATCAACTTATCAGGGGACGCGCAAAACGCGCGACACACACAATGATGATTTCGACTGAAGCCAAGACCACCGAGAAGGCCATTCCGCTGCCTACGCCGGACATGACCGGCGAAGAACTGTTCCGTCTCGGCATGATGTATTCGACCGGTCAGGGCGGCGCGCCCGTCGACATGATCTCGGCGCACATGATGTTCAACCTGGCGGCCATGCGCGGCTCGCTGGAAGCCGGCGTCTATCGCAAGGAGCTGTCGCGCGAAATGGAGCGCGAGGACATCGCCGAGGCCCAGAAGGCCGCCCGTCAATGGTTGGATCAAGGCCGGGTCGGCCTGGCCGCCTAAGCCCTAGGGCACCGCGATTGCACAGTCTTCGGCGGCGCCCGGTTTCAGGGCCAGTTGCTGAAAGGTGACGGCGCCTTTGCCCTCCGGGTGATAGCTGACCGTGTGGCTGCGGCCGCTGCCGTCGTCGACACGATAGCGTAATGTCACCCGCGAGTCGTGGGTCGGGATTTCATCGATCCGGATCTTGTCGCCCGCTTTAAGTCCGGCCTGTTCCGCCTGACCGCCGATTTCCAGCCCGGTGACCTTGCCATGGGCGCGCAAGGTCGCTTCCAGATCGAAGCCGCGATCGAACACCGGCTGGGTCACCGTCGTAACACGCACGCAGGGCCCGAACATGCCGTCGGTCAGGGCCAGCGGCTCACCCCGATCGACATAGCGCGCCAGGTCATCGCTCAGGTCGATGCCCGTAAGGCGCTTTGCCACCATCGGAAACAGCCGGTCGGCGCTGACGACGTGCTCGCTTCGCGCATTGCGCGCCGCTTCTTTGATCTGGGCGCGCAGCACGTCCGCCAGGCCGATCCGGCCGTGAGTTTTGGCGCGGAAAGCCCGGTCCCAGATCACTGCCAGCAACCGCCCCCGGTCATAGGGCAGCCGGTTCACGTCGAAATCGCGATTACGGTCGGCTAGGATGCGGCTGTTCGGCGCCGTTTGAACCGGCGAAGTGCCGTAGCGCGTCAGCGACTCGTTCCAGTCATCGACAAAGTCCTGCGCCGTCCACAGGCCCGATGCCTGCAACAGGCGCGCCGTATAGGCTTCGGTGAAGCCTTCATGCAGCCAGGCCTCGAGATCGCCGTCGGTCGCCGGAAAGTCGCCGATGGCGCGCGAAATCCAGTTGTGCAGGCCTTCATGCGCGATCAGGCGCCGCCACACCCTGGGATCGGCCGATTTGCCGAGATAGAGCGAAAACCCGCCCCGCAGGCCGCGCCCGCTGAACTCGGACTCGTCGCTCAGTTCGACCAGGCCGATGAACAGGGGCTTGGGGGGCGTTCCCCAGAAGCGGCGCTCGGTCCGCATGAGGGTCGCGACATCATCGAACAAGGGCGCGGCCTGGGCGGATAGCGCCTCAGGGTAGACCAGACGGAAGGGCGTGCCGTCGACCATGCGCGTCGCCAGCCGGTAATTCGCGCCGCCAATGAATAGGGAATCACCGACCGTGGCCAGTGCTACCGGTCCAGTCAGACTCGAGGCGACCGTCCAGCCTGCCGACGGCGCCATATCCACCGTGGCCGGCGTACGATTCTCACCTTCGGGCGTCAGCAGGGCCTCGTCGCCTCGCAGGGCGAACCCGTTAGCGTGGATCCCCATGCGCTGATCGTCGGCGCGCAGGCTTTTGCCGCCATCGGACAGCAGGCGGTAAGTAATCGTTACATGCGGGGCCGTGGCCTTGACGGGCAATGTGTCGCCTTGCGTTCCCGCGGTCCATTGTCCGCCGGAAATGGCGAAGCCCGACGGCGCAAGGTGCGAACGCACGTCGTCCGGCACATCGAGAACCAGTTTGCCACCCGGCTTGGCAGCGACATCGACGGCAATGCGGAGGTCGGTAAGCGTCCCGCCGACCCGTTCGGGCGTGACGACATAGTGAATGGCACTTGGCGCGGCTTCTGCCGATGCCGAAACCAGAACGCCGCTCAACGCCACCGGCGCCAGCCATCCAAACCTGCCCATGATTGCTCCTCCGTTCGCCAGCAGGAACGAGGCCAAGTCGCTACGCCGTGCAACTTAAATCTTTGTAATCATGAGGGTTTATTAAAAGGATGGAGGGCGGAAACCGGTTTTCCGCGAAGCCGTTTCGGAAGGGCAGATGACTGTGCATCAGGTGCGTAAGTGGCCTGTCCAATTCTTCAAGAGTGAAAGCCATGGCTTGGCGGAATTCATGGATAAAATGACCGTTACATCCCTGCATCATTTTGATAATCCATTGATTTCGTTAGCGCTAACATCGGCCGGATTTGGCTAGACCTCTGCTGCACCGGCTGCTTATAGTCGCCGTTTCCGAACCGGAATACCGGTCGGTGGTGAACAACAGAGGACTTCAGGGCATGAACAGACGTTCCGTATTGATGGGTATGGCCGCCACGGCGGCCGCTTCGCCGGCCTTGGCGGCACAGGCTTTCGGCAACTGGCCGCAGGGCAGGTCGCCGGCGGAGATCGGCAAGCGCGTCGCCGACCACTTCGCCGCCACGCCGCACACCAATTTCGGCCGCCCGACTCCGCCGTCGAGCATCACCTATCCGGAAGCCTGCACCTGGTACGGCGCCCTGACCTTCGCGCAGCTGAGCCATGATGCCGCCTTGACCGCCAAGCTGACGGCGCGGTTCGATCCTTTGTTCACCGCCGAGGCCAACCTGATCCCGACCGCCGATCATGTCGACCCGTCGGCCTTCGGCGCCGTGCCGTTCGAACTATATATCGAAACCAAGGATCCACGCTATCTCGCCATCGGCAAGACCATCGCCGATCGCCAGTGGGCGCCGCCGACGCCGGAACGCCTGGCCGGTCTCAAGCCGGAGGACCGCGCCATCGTCGACGAAGCCGTGTCGAAGGGCCTGAGCCAGCAGACCCGCTTCTGGATCGATGACATGTGGATGATCACCAGCCTCGAGGTCCAGGCCTTCCGCGCCACCGGCGACAAGGTCTATCTCGACCGGGCGGCCAAGGAGATGTCAGCCTATCTCGACCGCTTGCAGCAGCCGAACGGCCTGTTCTTCCATGCCCCGGACGTGCCGTTCTTCTGGGGCCGCGGCAATGGCTGGTTCGCCGCCGGCATGGCCGAGATGCTGCGTTCGCTGCCGGACAGCCACCCCGAGCGGCCGCGCATCCTGGCCGGCTACAAGAAGATGCTGGCGACATTGAAGGCGACCCAAGGTGACACGGGCATGTGGCGGCAGTTGATCGACCACCCCGAATCCTGGCCTGAAAGCTCGTGCACCGGCATGTTCACCTTCGCCATGATCACCGGCGTTAAGAACGGCTGGCTGGATGCGTCCTATGCCGAGGCGGCGCGCAAGGGATGGCTGGGCCTGTGCGGCTATATCGACGACAATGCCGACGTGCATGAGGTCTGTGAAGGCACCAACAAGAAGAACGACTACCAGTATTACATCGACCGCAAACGCAATATTGGCGACCTGCACGGCCAGGCGCCGGTCCTGTGGTGCGCCTCGGCCTTCCTGCGGACCTGACCGGTCAAATCGCGGCGGGAGAGGGCGAATGCACAGCTTTCTCTCGACTGCGCCGACGGGTCGCGCCCTGAAAACCGTTCATCTCATCAGCGATATGAGGGATCGCCGCCGCCGCGCGTTTTATCCTTCGCTGGGATGACTGAACAAAAAAAGGACAGGGATCATGATCAATCGA
>CAYULN010000233.1:0-4438 GCA_964445605.1 uncultured Caulobacteraceae bacterium
GTGCGCACTTTCAGCCTGGATACGCATGAGGAACTGGCCAAGATCCTCGAGGCCACCGGCAATGCCAACGATCTCAACCTGATCGTCCGGCTGGCGACGTCGGGCGAAGGCTCGAACCTGCCGCTGACCAACAAGTTCGGCGCCCAGAGCCATGAGGCGCCGTCGCTGCTGCTGGCCGTGCGCCGGGCGACGCAGGACCTGATGGGCATCTCGTTCCATGTCGGGTCGCAGTGCATGCGCCCCACCGCCTACGCGGCCGCCATGGCCTCGGCGTCGCGGTCGCTGGTCCGCGCCGGCGTGTTCGCCGATGTCGTCGATGTCGGCGGCGGCTTCCCGTCGGTCTATCCGGGCATGGTGCCGCCGGCACTGGCCGAATACATGGACGTCATCGACCGCGCCTTCAACGAGATGAAGGTGCACGAGGAAACCCAGCTGTGGGCCGAGCCCGGCCGGTCGCTGGTGGCGGAATCGACCTCGATCCTGACCAAGGTCGAGCTGCGCAAGGGCGACGCGCTGTATCTGAACGACGGTTCGTATGGCAACCTGTTCGACGCGACGCACGCCAAATGGCCGTTCCCGGTGCGCCTGCATCGCCAGGACGAAATCGTCGATGACGAAACCCTGAAGCCGTTCCGTTTCTACGGCCCGACCTGCGATTCCATCGACTCGATGCCGGGGCCGTTCTGGCTGCCGGCCGACGTCAACGAAGGCGACTATGTCGAGATCGGCATGCTCGGCGCCTACGGGGTGGCGATGGGCACGCGCTTCAATGGCTATGGCGAGACGGAAACCGTCTTCCTGGACGATGCGCCGATGGCGTCGCTGTTCGGCCTGGGGCCGCGCAGCGTCAACAATCCGCGCTCGGCCTATGAGATGGAAGAAGCCAGCAAGGTCGTCCGCCTGAACCGCCCGAAAGGCGGCAAGCGCGGCAAGAAGCGGGTCAAGGCCAAGGCCTAACCGCGATACTTGACGTTTCCGGCCTTCCGGTGCTTCATGCGGGCCTCTCGGAGGGGGATCCCAGATGCTCAAGACGATTGCGATTGTTTCTTTCGCCGCGGCTCTGGTTGCGCCAGCCGCTCACGCCGATGAAGCCTGGCACTGGGCGGTCGCCTGGCAGTGGTCGAATTATGACTGGCTGACTTGCTCCGGCGATAATGCTTCGGTCACGTTCACCGGCGACCATTTCGTCACCGAGCTGAACTGCTATGGGGGTCAGACGAGCCAACCCAAGACCCACTACGGGTTGACGCTGCATATCGACGGAGATGTAAAGGGCAACCAGGTCACGGCCAAGGTGACGCAGGTGGGAACCGATGCTTCGCCGTCGATGATCAAGGGCACTATAGAACGCCGTCGTTCCAAG
Source organism: uncultured Caulobacteraceae bacterium (assembly GCA_964445605.1). Lineage (GTDB taxonomy): Bacteria > Pseudomonadota > Alphaproteobacteria > Caulobacterales > Caulobacteraceae > Asticcacaulis. The sequence goes on from CAYULN010000233.1 coordinate 1,364, forward strand.
CCGATGAGCAGTACGGAAACGGGCGACGACAGGATCGTGCTCACCAGCAACGACGGCTATTTCATCGGCCTGCAGCGGTCGTTCTGGCATCAGAAACCGTAAGCGCTGAAATCTTCACAAATCCAAGATTGCCAAGGCGGCCCTTATGCTCTATAGCGCCGCGACCTTAAAGTTACCCTCCCCATCGCACCGTCTGGGGGCGAGCCTCCTGCCGAAAAGTGGCGCGAATGCAATTCGCACTTTTCGGACAACATGAGGCGTCAAAAAAAGGGAAATGACGGGCGTCCACCTATGTCTCTCTCAAAAGGAACACAGAGATGAACGCTGAAACCAAAGCCCTCTCCAACGAAAAAGCCAACCTGCTCAACGAAGTGATCGAGCATGTCGACATCACCTCGTACGACGCGCGCCCGGTCATCGACTCGATGCGCAAGATGTCGTTCTCGTCGCGCGACACCGCCCGCGCCGCCGACATCTTCAACATGGCGCTGGCCGACAAGGGCTGCTCGACCTGGCTGACCCTGGCCGGCTCGACTTCTGCAGGTGGGTGTATGCACGTCTACCGCGACATGGTGAAGTTCGGCATGATCGACGCCATCGTCTCGACCGGCGCCTCGATCGTCGACATGGACTTCTTCGAAGCCCTGGGCTTCAAGCACTACCAGGCCAAGTCGAGCGTCGACGACCGCGACCTGCGCGCGCTGTACATCGACCGCATCTACGACACCTATATCGACGAAGAAGAACTCCAGGCCTGCGACCACACCATCAAGCTGATCGCCGACAGCCTGGAGCCGCGCCCCTATTCGTCGCGCGAATTCATCTCCGAAATGGGCAAGTGGCTCAAGGCCAACGGCAAGAAGGAAGGCCTGATCGAGGCCGCCTACGACAACGACGTGCCGATCTTCTGCCCGGCCTTCATCGACAGCTCGGCCGGCTTCGGCCTGGTCAAGCACCAGATGGAGCGCATCGAGGCCGGCAAGCCGTACATGACCATTGATGCGATTGCGGATTTCCGCGAGCTGACCCAGATCAAGATCAAGGCCGGCACCACCGGCCTGTTCATGGTCGGCGGCGGCGTGCCGAAGAATTATGCCCAGGATACAGTGGTTTGTGCAGAAATTCTCGGCGTAGAGACGGAAATGCACAAGTACGCCGTTCAAATTACTGTGGCGGATGTGCGCGACGGGGCCTGCTCGTCTTCGACGCTCAAGGAAGCCTGCTCATGGGGCAAGGTCGACGTGACCTGGGAACAGATGGTCTTCGCGGAAGCAACAACCGTGGTGCCGCTGATCGGGTCCGACGCCTATCATCGCGGCGCCTGGCAGGGCCGTGAAAAACCCCGCTGGGCCAAGCTGTTCAAGTGAGTTTCACGCGGAATCACCGGAATGTGACCCAAAAATCTTGCTGCAACGCAAAAAATATGGTTTAAGGGGCTTCCATTTTGGTTTGAAAGTATTAGTTAGGGGACAGGGTCGCACTCATTAATGAGTCGTTTTCCTCTCTCTGGTAAATCAGACCTACAAGTTCGTCACCGGGATCATCCCCCCCCTCGAAACCGGTGGCATGCGACGGAGACCATTGCCCCCCAATGGTCTCCGTTTTGCGTTTGGGGTTTGAGCATGGTCGACGGAGACCATTGCACCCCATCAGGGTCTCTCATCGTTTTTGCGTTTGGGTTGCTCTCTCTCCGTTTTTGCGCATTCAGGCATCGCGCCGTTCGACCGATTTGAGCGACAGCGCAACGCCCCGCCTTCGTTAAACCATGACCAAGGGCATGCGGCCTCGACGCCGCGAACAGGGAGGCAGCGGCCATGGGGGACAAGTTGACAAGACGCGGTCTGGTGGGCGCGGCGCTGGCCGCCGGCGCCCTGTCGCCGCTAGCCACGGAAGCCGGTGCGCATCAGGCGATGGAACGCCGCAACAGCTTCGATGACGGCTGGCGCTTTTTCCTCGGCGACGCCGCCGGCGCGGAGGCGGCCGTGTTCGACGACAAGGCCTGGACCGATCTCCATCTGCCGCACGACTGGAGCATCGCCGGGCCGCTCGACCCGAAGGCGCCGAGCGGCGGCGCTGGCGGCTATGCGCCTACCGGCATCGGCTGGTACCGCAAGGCCTTCACCCTGCCGCGCCCGGCGGCGGGCCAACGGGTGATGATCCAGTTCGACGGCGTCTATCAACGCAGCGAAGTATGGATCAACGGGCATTCGCTGGGGATGCGGCCCAACGGCTATATTTCCTTCGTCCACGACCTGACGCCGCATCTGCGGCCGGCTGGGCAGGCCAATGTCATCGCCGTGCGCGTCGACAATTCGCTTCAGCCCAATTCGCGCTGGTATTCGGGGTCCGGCATCTATCGCCATGCCTGGCTGCTCATCACCGCGACGGTTCATGTGGCCCCCTGGGGCGTCCATGTCCGCGCCTCGGGCATCGCCGCCGACACGGCCACGGTCGATGTGTCGACACGTATCGTCAATAGCGGCGCCACGCCGGCTGTGCATACCGTCCGGACAACGATTGTCGGCCCGGACGGCCGGACTGTCGCCACGGCCGATGCCCGCGGCGAGGTGAAAGGCGGCGCGGAGCAGGTCTTCGATCACCGCCTCAAGGTGCCCGCTCCGGCCCTGTGGTCGCTGGACGCGCCGGAGCTGTACAGCGTGCAAACCACCCTCCTGGCGGGCAATAAGACCATCGACACGGTGACCACCCCCTTCGGCATCCGCAGCGCGGTGTTCGACGTCGACAAGGGCTTCGTGCTCAACGGCGAGCGGGTCAAGCTGAACGGCGTCTGCCTGCATTCCGACGGCGGCGCGGTCGGTGCGGCGGTGCCGCTACGGGTCTGGGAACGGCGTCTGGAGCTGCTCAAGGAGATGGGCTGCAACGCCATCCGTTGCAGCCACAATCCGCCGGCGCCGGAATTCCTCGACCTGTGCGACCGGCTGGGCTTCGCCGTGATGGCCGAGGCCTTCGATGAGTGGCGGCACGGCAAGGGCCAGACGCCGCGCTACGGCTATCACAGCGACTTCGACGCGTGGTGGGAACGCGACGTGACCGACATGATCGTGCGGGACCGCA
>CAYULN010000234.1:0-24055 GCA_964445605.1 uncultured Caulobacteraceae bacterium
CACGCCTTCGGCCGTGGCGGTCGAGCCGTCATACAGCGACGCATTGGCCACCGGCATGCCCGTCAAGCGCGCCACCTGAGTCTGGAACTCGAACAGCACCTGCAAGGTGCCCTGTGCGATTTCCGGCTGATACGGCGTATAGCTGGTCAGGAATTCCGAACGCTGGATGATATGATCGACCGTCGCCGGAATATGGTGGCGGTACGCCCCCGCGCCGATGAAGAACGGCGCCCTGGCCGGGCTGATATTCTTGGCGGCAAAGGCGTTGAGCTGGGCTTCGACTTCCAGTTCGCCGGCGAATTCCGGCAGGTCGACCGTCCCGGTCCGTCGCGCCGCCGCCGGCACGTCGACAAACAGGTCATCGACCGATTTGACGCCGACCTTGGCCAGCATCGCGGACCGGTCGGCCTCGCTCAGGGGCAAATAACGCATTGAAATTCCTTAAAGAGTATCCAGATACGCCTCGTAGGCGTCGCGATCCATCAATTCATCCAGTTCGGCGGGGTTGCTGAGCTTGACCTTGGCGATCCAGCCCGTGCCTTCCGGGGCCGCGTTGACGATGTCCGGGCTGCCCGGCAGCTGGGCATTGGCGTCGACCACTTCGCCCGACACCGGCGCATAGACGTCCGACGCCGCCTTGACGCTTTCGACCACGGCGAAGCTATCGCCTTTCTTGGTCGCCTTGCCGACCTCGGGAATCTCGACGAACACCACGTCGCCCAGAGCGTTGGCGGCATAGGCGGTGATGCCGACCAATGCGACATCGCCCTGCACTTCGACCCATTCGTGGTCCTTGGTGAACTTCATGGCGGCTCCTTTTAAGCTTTGGGCTTGCGGTGATAGCCGTTCTTGACGAACGGGATGGAAACGACTTCGGCGGCGTAGGGCTTGCCGCGCACCTCGACATCGAGCTTCGTGCCGACGGCGCTCTCGGCGGGCGGCACATAGCCCATGGCGATGGAATAGCCGAGGCTCGGCGACGGCACGCCCGAGGTCACGGCCCCGAGCACACCACCGTCCTTGGCGACGATCTTGGCGCCTTCGCGGGCGGGTGGCCCTTCCAGCATACGGAGGGCGACGCGGACGCGATCCAGCTTGCCCTCCAACTGCGGCCGCAGACGGTCGATGCCCTTGATATCGCCGCGCGCCAGGCGCGACTTCGACAGGGCGAAGCCGAGATTGGCCTCGGCCAGGGTATAGCCGGCGTCCATCTCATGACCGTACAGCGGCATGCCCGCTTCCAGGCGCAGACTGTCGCGCGCCCCCAAACCGATCGGCTTGACCGCCGGATGGGTCAGAAGCTGATCCCACAGGTCGCCGACCTTGCTGGCCGGAATGCTGATCTCGAAGCCGTCCTCGCCGGTATAGCCGGAGCGCGAGATGAACACCGTCTCGCCGAGCAACTCAAAGGTTCCACATTCCATGAAATATAAATCGCACGCCGCCGGACAGAACGACCGCATCACATCCTTGGCTTTCGGCCCCTGCAAGGCCAGCAGAGCGCGTTCGCCGAGAACCTCGAAATCCGTTCCTGGCTTGAGGTTGCCGGCGATGACGGCGAAGTCCTGATCCTTGCAGGCGGCATTGACCACCAGGAAGAAACCCTCGTCCTCCGGCCGCGACACCATCCAGTCGTCGAGGATGCCGCCGTCGTCATCGAGCAGCAACGAATATTTCTGCTTTCCCGGAAGCAATGCGGAAAAATCGGTCGGCGTCAGCGCCTCGAGCGTCGCCTCCGCCCCCGCTCCGGCTATCCGCGCCTGGCCCATGTGCGACACGTCGAACAGGCCGGCGCTTTCCCGCGTCCAGCGGTGCTCGGCCAGCACGCCTTCGTACTGCACCGGCATGTTGTAGCCGGCGAACGGCACCATGCGCGCGCCCAGCGCCATATGGCGGTCGAATAACGGCGTGGTTTTGATTGAATCGTCGGACATGGGGGCTCGCAGATCGTTTCCCGAAGGAAGTTAAACGTTCTGCCCCCGCTGTCCTCTTTTGACCTGAGAGATTTAGGCGCTCAACTTAGCACCATTGCTCCGTCGGTAGGCATTCGAGATGCCACTTTCCAGCGTTTTAGTGAACTGCGCGGTCCGTTTGCCTGAGCGTTTCCGGGGCGGTTGCGCCTTCGGCGTCGTGGGCCAAATCACTATCAGCGAGTCACGATCTCTCCCGCAGCAGCGAAAAGGTTGTGCGACGGCGCGAGTCGAGAGTCAAGCCGTTTCCAGCGCCTTGTGCGGCTTGACATCCGCCGCCGTCAGGATGGTCTCGATCATGCGTTCGCGGCTGCCGATCCGCTCGAAGCCCTGCCGCGCCTTGTCACGCAACGCCGCCAACGCCGCCGGATCGAGCGCCGCCGCGATCGCCGCCAGCAGGTCTTCGGGCGTGTCGAAGACAAAATCCGGATGGGTCAGGTCGGCGACATGGCCGCGATTGAGCGTGAAGGTCGGCAAACCCTTGCCCAGGGCGAAGGCCGCCGACGAACCGCCGCCCATCCGCTTCGGGTTCACGTAGGCGTCGACGTGCTCGTAGAAGGCCGGCACGTCCTTGACGACGCCGGCGAACTTGACCTGCGCCTTGGGAATGCCGCTGACGATGTGCTCGCGCGCATCGTCGGACAGACTGCCGGCGAACACCAAATGGATACGCGGATCGATGGCGGCGACCCGGCCCAGCAGGGCGATATTGTCGGCGTCGATCTCCGTTTCCAGCCGGTTGCCGACCACGGCGACGGCAAAGTCGTCCGCTAACAGGCCGAAATCGGCCCGGCTATAGGTCTCGGTCTGGGCCGGCATGTCGTAATTGTAGACCGCCTCGATCACCTTGACCTTGTCCATGGCGAAGCGCTCGATCAGGTTGCGCTCCAGCTCGCCCGCCTTGTGGAAGACCACGTCGTATTCCGAGGTCCGTGTCGGCAACAGTTCGGTTCCAGCCGGCATGGTGATCATCTTGACGCTCTGGGCGGCGCATTCGCCGATCATGTGGAAGCCGCCGTAATTGAGGATGAACTCCGGCCGCCACTGTTCGATGAACGACAGGCAGGCGATATAGCCCTCAAAACTCGGCATGGCGTGGGATGGGGTGAACATCTTCAGGCCCTGGATGGCGAACGGCCCCGTGACGTTCTGAAAGCCGCCATAGTCCGGCATCCGTCCGGTCGGCGACATTTCCAGCACCGGCAGGTCGATCTGCGCCGGGCGTTCCGCCGAGTTGAGAATGGCGACGTCATAACCCCATTTATCGCGCAGGATGCCGTACTTGGCGACCGTATCGACCGTCGGCGCGTGCGGCGGCGACAGGAATTGCGGCACCATGATCAGGCAGCGCCCGGGGATCGGCTCGAACGGCTGCGGCCGGATAAAGCGGAACCAGTCGTCATAGTGGGCGAAATACATGTCGATCAGTTCGAAGCCCATGTCGACGCCGTACTTGAAACACAGGCTGTTAAGCGTGAACAGCAGTTGGTTGCGTGTCACCCGGTCGTTTGTGCTGTAAAACGCCTTGCGCAGGCCATAGCAACCATAAAGGCGGTCGGCATATTTGCCGACGACACTGCTCAACATGATGCATACCGGCAGCGCGTCCACCCAGCTTTGTGGGTTTTCCAGCACGCCGGCGGCGATGGTCTTGACGGCTGTCTTCTGCTGGTCGCTCAGCCGATGTGGCGGTACCGTGCAATGGAAAACGAAATCGACGGCGGCGCTTTTGTCGGAAGCCCCGCCATCGCATATCAGGGCCACGGCACCCACCAGGGTTTCCGCCGAATTAAGGTCCGTCCAGTCGATCATGCGCCGCACTCCCTAAGCGAATCGGGAGTATAGGCGCAAACTCAACTGTTGTTGACCACGAGCTTGAGATGCGCCTTGTGACGGACCTGCGGCGGATCGTAAACGTCCGGCCGTTCTACCACTTCCGGCCGCTGCAGCAGGCGTTTGCGTACCTTGGTCATTTCCGGCAGCAGTGACGCTTCGAGATGGTGCAGCTCGATCTCGACGCACGCATCGGCCAGCCGTTCGATATGCCGGTTGTGGTGGCGGCCCGGCGGCGTCACCAGCACCAGCTTCTTCTTCGGAAAACGTTCCTTGAGATAGCGCGCGGTGGCCGCGTGGTCGCCATCCGCAGTCACCAAATAACAGACGTCGAACAGGTCGTCCTCGGCATCGGCGGCGATCGACAGGGCCAGATTGACGTCACCCTGTTTTTCCACCGACAGCTGCCAAGTGTGGTTGCACGAATTGCATTTGTCCATGGCGTGGACGAAATGGCCCATGCGGCAGATCACGCCCTGCGCCTTCAGCGCCTTCATGTAATCCTCGTGGCGTTTGACCTTGCCACGGTTCTGCGGACGAACCGCCGAACACCAGACGACGCGCTTGACGACCTCGGAACCGGGAGCGATGGCGCGGGAAAGCGCTTTTAGATTCAGCCACTTGAGATAGGGCCGTTTATAGGCGTCGACGGCATGATACAGGTTGAACCCGTCGATATAGAAGGCAGCGCGTTTACGGAAAAACGGAAACACCCAGCCTTTTTTGGCGGCGGGCATGGCCTTGGACGCTTTCGGAGCGGAACTCTTCCCCTTGTGCGACGCCATTTTAGCCAGACACCTAACTTTAAGTTTCTGGTAGCACTTAAGCCCAAGTCCGGCCATTTGTCAGCAGCTTTTGGGAGACAGTTGGTGGGAAAGCAGCGCTATCTACATCTGCTCCGGCGCCGTCAGCCCCATCAGCCCAAGCCCCAGTTCCAACTGCTTCAAGGTCAATGCCACCAGGCCCAGCCGCGACGCCTTTGCCCGCGCGTCATCGCCCGCCAATACCGGACAGGCGGCATAGAACTTGGAAAAGGCCTGCGCCAACCGGTAGACATGATCGGCCAGCAGGTTGGGCGCCCGCTTCAGATAGGTTTCGCGTAAGGCGTTGTCGAAGGCATCAAGCAACAGCACGACCTCACGCTCCGCCGGCTCGGTAACCTCGATTTCGCCGGCGGCAAGCCCCTGCTCCGTCGCCTTGCGCAGGATCGATTTCATCCGCACCGCCTGATACAGCAGGTACGGCCCGGTCTTACCCTCGAAGTTCATGAAACGGTCGAGATCGAAGATATAGTTCGTCATGCGGTGGTTGCTGAGTTCCGCGAACTTCAATGCAGCTATAGCCACCGACCTGGCCGTGTCGGCGAACTCCGCCGGCGACAGGCCCTCCCCCAATCCCGCCTCATGCAGGCGTTCGCCGGCCTTTTCCACCGCCTGCGCGATCAGATCATGAAGCTTGAGTGTCCCACCGTCCCGCGTCTTGAAGGGCGTACCGTCCGGTCCATTGACCGTGCCATTGGGGACATGCTCAAGCTGACCTGGCAGAGCGTAACCCGCCAGCTCCGCCGCCCGGATAACCTGAGTGAAGTGATTGGATTGACGAGCGTCGACGCAATATAGCACCAGGTCCGGGTCAAAGTCTTGCCTGCGCTCGAACACGGTGGCGAGGTCGGTTGTGCCGTACATGGCCGAGCCTTCCGAGGAAACGACCAGCATCGGATTGATTTCCGCCTTGTCGTCGGGACGCGCCACATGAATGATCTGCGCCCCTTGATCGGGCACCAGCAGCCCCTTGGCTTTCAGATCATCAATCATCGGTTCGATGAACGGGTCGGCGTCAGATTCGCCTTTCCACCAGTCAAATTCGACCCCAAGCCAGCCGTAGTCACGCTCCAGGCTCTGCCGGCTCACGGCGACGAAATGCCGCCACAGGGCCAGGTAACCGGGCCGCCCGTGCTGCAGTTCCTTGGTCGCCTTGCGGGCGTGATCGCGGAAGCTTTCGTTGGTTTTGCCCTTGACGGAATATTCAGGATAAATCCGTTCCAGGTCCTCGAGGGTGACAGGCGAGGTATCGGGATACGGGCCGGTGTAGTCTGGTTTGAAATAGACCAGGTCCGGTTGCTCCCAGGCCACCCCCATGAGCAACACGCCCATTTGATAGCCCCAGTCGCCAAAGTGGGCGTCGCCGATGACCTCGTCACCGAGAAAACGCATCAGACGTTTCAGGGTCTCGCCGATCACCGCCGTCCTGAGATGTCCGACGTGCAGGGGCTTGGCGACATTGGCGCCACCGAAGTCGATGATCACCTTGCGTTGATGCGCCACCCGCGGCGCGCCCAGGCGCGGATCGCCGGCGATGGCATTGGCGCGCGCCCCCAATGCGGCGTTGGCCAGCACGAAGTTGAGAAAGCCTGGCCCGGCGATTTCCAGCTTTTCAAGCCGTTCATCGCCGGCGAAATGATTGGTGATCCGCGTTGCGACTTCGCGCGGATTGGCCTTGGCTTGCTTGGCCATCGCCAAAGCCCCGTTGCATTGGAAGTCGGCCAGGTCCGGCCGATCCGACACGTTGACTCGACCGGCCGACGCGTCGAAGCCTTCAACTGCAAAGGCAGTCGATGTCGTAAAGGTCAATTGGCTGCGAAAATCGGTGGATTCGGCGAACGTTTCCGGCACGAGCTCAGGCATCAGGGCAGTCCAGGGATAAATAATTATCCGCTGCCTTTAAGCAGCCGCTCCCGGTATGACAAGCAAAACCTACTTGTTTTCCGACGTCGTGACGTAGCGGAAATGCTTGCCTTCGCGGTTGAAGTCGGCCATTTCCGGCGTTACGTCGAAACCGATCAGGATTTCAAAGTTTTCGCCCGACACCTGGATATCGGCGCGCGGGATCTGGATATTCTCGAGGCGCGTATTGACGTCGACGCGCTGCTGCCCCGGCGCGAAGGTCACCGGCAGGTCGAATTCCTGCTTGGCCAGAACCGTCTTGTCACGCTCGGTCACCGCCACCCAGTAATGATAGACCTTGGTCTGGCCGTCCGCCGCCGGGCCGCGGCCAAGCGAGAAACCGATATCCATGGCGACCTGGATCGGCTCGGTGCCCTTGTAGGCACAGTCGGAATTGATGCCGTTGATTTCGCCGGTCCATTGCGCTGAGCTGGCGCTTTCCTTGTTGTCCTTGAACTCGTGATAGCGCGCCGCATCGTAGAGCACCTTGACGTAAGGACACGGCCCTTCGGCCTTGAGCTTTTTCAGGTGCAGTTCGCGTTCGCCCCATTCATCATTCTTTTTGTCCTTGTCTTCGCCGGGAGACGACTGATCATCCTCCTGGGCATGGGCGAATTGGACGGCGCCGGCGCTGAGGAAGAGAGCGAGGCCGAGACCGGCCATAAAGCGACGCGAAAAGGAGGGCATGGGTTGGCGAATCCTGCAGAGTCTTTGTTTGGACCGGCTATGGGCACGAGACAACAGACTCCCCCATGCGGCATACGGCGATGTGTAGCGCCTGCACAACCGATTTCAAAGGCTTTTATCGGCGGAGTGCGGCCAAATCACGGCGGAAGGTCGTCACCTGTGATAAGTTGGCCCATGCAAGGCTTTTGCCATGGCATTGCCGCCGTCTTGGTATTATGTGATTCAGGCATGGAGTCTGCTGTCCCGCTCAAGGTCTATCTCGCCACGCCGCGCGGCTTCTGCGCCGGCGTCGATCGCGCCATTCAGATCGTCGAAAAGGCGCTGGAACGCTATGGCGCGCCGGTCTATGTCCGCCATGAGATCGTGCACAATAAGCACGTGGTCGACCGGCTGAAGAGTCTGGGCGCGGTTTTCGTCAAGGAACTCGACCAGTGCCCGCCCGACCGGCCAGTGGTCTTTTCCGCCCACGGCGTGCCCAAGTCGGTGCCTGCCGAGGCGAAGTCGCGCCGAATGTTCTTCCTCGACGCCACCTGCCCACTCGTTTCCAAGGTGCATGTCGAGGCCGAGCGCCACTACAACGAAGGCCGCGAGATCGTGCTGATCGGCCACGCCGGCCATCCCGAGGTCATCGGCACCATGGGCCAGTTGCCCGAAGGCGCGGTCAAGCTGATCGAGACGGTCGAGGACGCCCGCATCTTCGCGCCCGTTGATCCGGCCAACCTGGCCTTCGTCACCCAGACCACATTGTCGGTCGAGGACACTTCAGAAATCGTCGCCACCTTGAAAGCGCGCTTTCCCGCTATCGCCACGCCGCACAAGGAAGACATCTGCTACGCCACCACCAACCGTCAGGAAGCGGTCAAGTCGATCAGCGGCGAGTGTGACCTGGTCCTGGTCATCGGCTCGGCCAAGTCGTCCAACTCGCAGCGCCTGGTCGAAGTCGCCCTGCGCGCCGGCGCCAAGGCGGCGCACCTGATCGACGACGCCAGCCATGTCGACTGGAACTGGTTTGACGAGGTTAAGGTTCTAGGCATTTCCGCCGGGGCTTCGGCGCCTGAAAACCTGATCGCCGATCTGGTAGCGGCAGTATCGGCCCGCTTCGACGCCGAAGTGGTGGAAAATTCCGGCATCCGGGAAACCGTGACGTTCAAGCTGCCTCGCGTACTGTCCGAAGCATGAGGCCCCCAGTTCTATGAAGCCTCAAGTAACGATCTACACCGACGGCGCCTGCAAGGGAAACCCTGGCCCGGGCGGCTGGGGCGCTGTGCTGATGTCCGGCGGCCACGAAAAGGACCTGTACGGCTACGAGCCGGAAACGACCAACAACCGCATGGAGCTGATGGCGGTCATCTCGGCGCTCGAGGCCCTGAAAAAACCGTGCGACGTCGTCCTCTACGCCGACAGCCAATATGTCCTGAAGGGCATCAAGGAATGGATCCACGGCTGGAAGTCGCGCGGCTGGAAGACGGCCGACAAGAAGCCGGTCAAGAACGACGATCTATGGATCCGCCTCGACTCCGCCTGCAAACCGCACAAGATCAAGTGGCTGTGGGTCAAGGGCCATGCCGGCAACGAACTCAACGAGCGGGCCGATGCTCTGGCCAACAAGGGCATCGAGGAAGCTCGAGCCGCTTCCTAGAGCGGTTTCAATTCCTTGGCATAGCGCCGGCCGTTATTGACGTAGGTCGCCGCCGAGCGCTTCAGCCCTTCGATCTCTTCCGCCGTCAGTTCGCGCACCACCCGCGCCGGCGCGCCGACGATCAGCACGCCGTCCGGAAATACCTTGCCTTCGGTCACCAGCGCCCCCGCTCCGACCAGGCTGTTCCGGCCGATGACCGCCCGGTTGAGGATCACCGCTCCAATGCCGATCAAGCTGTTGTCGCCGATGGTGCAGCCATGCAGCATGACCTTATGCCCCACCGTCACACCTTCACCTATGGTCAGCGGCGCACCGGGATCGGTATGCAGCACGCTGCCGTCCTGAATATTGCTGCGCGGGCCGACGGTGATCGGCTCGTTGTCGCCGCGCAGCACCGCGTTGAACCACACGGTGGCTTCGTCACCCAGAATGACATTGCCAATCAGCTGCGCGCCCGGCGCCAGATAATACCGGCCCGGTAATTGCGGCGCCACGTCGCCCAATTTGAACTGGCTCACGTTTTTCCCTTTCCAAGGTCCGTTTTCGTTTTTTACGCGAATGCGAGAAAACCACACAGCTTTTTTAAGAAGTCAGTAAGACAATTGCGAGAATCTGTTAGTGTCGTTGCGGGGGAATCAAAACGCCCCCGTCACGTCAGGCAGATACCGCTTCAGGTCTTTAGCCAGAGAGGTAAAAGTGGCAATAAGGGTTATGTCCCTGAACATTGCTGTCCCTCCACCGCCTTCGACTGGCGACGGTCGTCGCGAATCGAGCGGTTGTCCTGCCCTCCTCCCCATGTTGTACACCCCGGCGAGCCCTTTCATGGCCTCGCCTTTTTTTATGCCTGCGCGGACGCATACGGGCTGCGCGGGCGAGCATAGGAGCCACCCATGACCAAGCGATCCGCCAAACGCTTTATGCGCGAAGGAACCCTGGATATCGAGCAGTATCCATCGGATACCAAGGTGCGCCGCTTGAACGTACATGGCGGTGGCGTCAACACCGGCTGGTCGCCCATGGGGCCGGCCAATGAAGACCGCGACCAGAGCTACGTCAAGACCATCAAGGCCAAGTCCGACGGTCAGGCCGCTCTGCTCAGCGCCATTGATGAAAAGAACCTGGTCCTGGCGCTCGGCCCCGCCGGCACCGGCAAGACCTATCTCGCCATCTCTAAGGCCGTCGAGGCCCTTGAAAGCGGCAAGGTCGGCCGCATCGTCCTGTCCCGCCCGGCGGTCGAAGCCGGGGAATCGATTGGCTACCTGCCCGGCGATATGGAAGACAAGCTGGCCCCCTACTTACGCCCGCTTTACGACGCCTTGACCGACCGCCTCAGCATGAAGCGCGTCAAGGCGCTGATGCAGGAAGGCCTGATCGAGATCGCCCCGGTCGGCTATATGCGCGGCCGCACGCTCAACAACGCCTTCGTCGTCATCGACGAAGCCCAGAACTGCACCTATGTTCAGCTCAAGATGCTGCTGACCCGGCTCGGCTGGAACTCGACCATGATCGTCACCGGCGATCCGGCCCAATCCGACCTGATGCAGGGGCTTTCGGGCCTCGCCGATGTCGCCGACAAGTTCGAGACCGTCGACACCATCGCTGTGGTCCGCCTGAAGGACAAGGACATCGTCCGTCACCCGCTGGTGGCGCAAATGCTGGGCGTGCTGTAACGCTCGGCCTGCCAAAAAGATTACGGCGGCGAGGTCATCCTCGCCGCCGTTTTTGTTTCATCGACTTGGCTTAGAAACTCTTGCCGATGGTGACGAACACCTGGCGGCCGATATAGTCGTAGCCGGCATAGATCGGCGCGTTGCCGACGCGCGGATAGATCGCCTGGCCGGACGATATCTGCGGCGGCTCGACATCGCCCAGGTTGCGGATGCCGAACGTTCCCTTCCAGCCCTTGCCGACATAGCGCACCGAGATGTTTTGCACGTAATAGTCAGGCACGTCGAAGATGAACGGCGTGGTCGCCGGATCGAGTCCCAGCAGGGTATAGGATTGCGTCTTGCCGATAAAGTCGACGCCATAGTGGAAATTCCATGGCCCATTGCTCAGGCTGCTGTTCAGCGTGGCGGTGTATTTCGGCACGTTGACGGCGCCGACGGCGTCACTCAAGACGTCGGTCGGCAGCAACTTGTTGCTCAATTCCGTGTAGTTGTTGACGGCCAGGTCGACATTGACCGCAGAGGGGCCGAAGCGGCGGTTCCAGCGCAAGTCGTAGGTATAACCCTTGGAATTGGCCTCGGCTATATTGGTGTAGGCGTCATAGACCGTCAGGTTGCGGCTGATCGGGTCGCGCTTGACGAAGTTGCAGTAGCCGCCCGGACGGAAGGCCACGCTGTCATAGCATAGCGACAACAGGTTGCCGGCGCCGGCGCGGCTGATGCCGTTCTCGATGTGGACGGAGAAATAGTCGACCGCCAGGGCCAGGTCACCGACGGCTTCCGGCAAGAAGCTGCCCCGGACCACGACGCCGTAGGTGGCGTTGTCCGAGGTTTCCGGCTTGAGCGGCGTGGCGCCGCCTTGACCGACCACGGTGATCGAATTGGTGGCGACGAACCCGGCCGGCAGGCCTTCGGATGCGCAGTTGGCGGCGCGGGCCGGATTGACGCCCGTGGCGTTGTAGTTGTTGCACGGATCATTCGACGACGACAGGAGCGACGTCGAGTTGTTGAGATATTCCTCATACAGCGCCGGCGCCCGGAACGACGTGCCGGTCGAGCCGCGGAACATCAGGAAATCGACCGGTTCGTAAACCAGGCCCGCCTTGTAGGTCGTGGCCGAGCCGAACGTTTTGTACTGGGTATAGCGCGTGGCCAGTTCGAGATCGAGCTTCTTGGCGCCCGGTTTGTCGCGCAGCAGCGGCGCGTTGAATTCGGCATAGGCTTCGCCGACGCTCGATTGGCCGCGCGTCGGGCCGGCATTGGAGATGACGTAGAGATTGCCGGCGACGCTGTCTGGCGACGGCTGGTCGTTGAGCCGGTCGTCGCGGAATTCAACGCCGAAGGCGCCGTTGACCGGCCCGGCCGGCAGGTTGAACAGCGGCCCTTCGGCATTGGCCGACAGGGTGGTCTCGAGATACTTGGTATGGCCGACGGTCGGCCGGAAGATATAATCGACCCAATCTGCTGGCATGGTTCCGCCAAGCAACTGCGTGGTCAACAGCGGCGCCGGTACGCAGGTCGCCGTCGACGGCGAAGCATTGTTGGCGGCACAAGTCAGACCGTTGCGGATCAGGTTGGACGGCACACCCGCAGCCGGCGTGGCAACGACCAGCGAAGCCCCCAACCGGTCGGTCAGGAACGAATCCTGCTCATAAGTGGCGTCCGAAATCGACTGCATGATGTAGCTGTCGTAATGCCAGCCTGCCAGCCACGGCAGGTCGCCACGCAAGCCCGCCGTAATACGCGTGAAATCGGTCGACTGATGCGCCGTCGAATTGCCGAAGCCGACGAAGGCGCGCACCTTGACCGCCGCCGGGAACAGCACGGACGAACCCGCCGCGCCGAAATTGGCGGTCGGGAAAGCGCTCGAAATGCTGGTCGGGATCAACGGGCTGCCGGTCGGGAAATCGAGCTGCAGCTGACGATAGGTCATCTGACTGGAAACGCGGTGGTTGATCAGCAATTCAGCATAGAGCTCGGTATTGGTCGCGTCGTCCAACCGGTAGGCCGCCTGGGTGAACACCGTCGTCGTCTTGGCCGGCGAGATCAGGGATGTGTTCAACATGCGCGGATCAAAGGTGTCGCGGATATTGGTGTTGGTCGTCGTACCACCGCCTACGCCTTCAAAACCGACCAGGCCGGTGGTTACGGCCGGATTCGGCCGCCAGCGGTTGAAGATGGTGCCGGTGGCATCGACTGCCGGCACGCCGGTTAGGTTCGCCGTGGCCAGTGTGTTGATAGTGATCCCGTTCGAACCCGAGCTGGTGATCGGGTAGCATTTCGATTTGCCGGTCTTCGGATCAATATAGTCGGTGGTCACGCCCGTCGTCCGGTTGAACCGATAGTCGGTGTTGCACAGCGTCCAGTCACGATCGGCCAGGGTCAGGTTCTGCTGCTCATAATATTCAGCCGAGCCCTGGATCGAGAAGCGGTTGATCGTCTTGCCGCCGACCAGCGACAGGCGGAACTGCTGACCACCTTCATGCACCGGCCGGCTGTCCGTGAGTTCCATGTACAGGCCGTCGGCCCGGCGGGTGACGATATTGACCACGCCGCCGATGGCGTCCGAACCGTAGATGGCCGATGCACCGTCGCGGAGCACGTCGATATGGCCGATCATGGCGCTGGGCAGGGTCGTCAGGTCCGGCGATCCAACCAAGCCGCGGCTGCCGGCCGGGCTAACGCGACGGCCGTTGATCAGGATGAGCGACCGCGTCGCGCCCAAGCCGCGCAACGACAGGGTTTCCACGCCACCGCCGCCATTGACGGTAATGGTCGCGTAGGCATTGTTCGTTTGAGCGCTGCCGTTGGTCACCCCGACACCGAGCAGGGTTTCGGCCGTGGCCGTTATCCCTTCGGCGGTCATTTCGTCGTGCGTGATCACCTGGATCGGCGAAGCGGAATTGTAAGTATCCTTGCGGATGTGCGAGCCGACAATGGTCACCTCGGCGCTATCGTCGGGCGTGTCGGCCTTTGCCGGCGCCTGATCCTCGGCCCGCGCGGCAGCGTTTGCCAGCAGGCCGGTCGCCAGGGCGCCGCACAGCGCCGTCGTTATCCTCATCCCCCGCTGTTTTCCAAACGTCCTCATACGCGCGCTCCACTTTCTGATTGCCAGGCGTTCCAACACCGCCGACGCGTCCGAAAGGTTGCGCAAGATGGTAAACATAAACTGTATAGGCCTGCCGCTTGGCTGACGCGGCGAAAACGGCGACGCACAATTCAACCAAACGTGGCTAAAAAGCCACATCACTTTACCGAATTACAACCATAGCGATTTGAAACGCACCGCAAATACTTTTCGGAACCCCGAATCGGCTCGACGAATCAGCCTCGCGAATTGCGGCTTTACGGCGCCGGCCATTTGGGGCAGAAGGCGGACGGTTTATGCGGGCGTGGCGGAATCGGTAGACGCAACGGACTTAGACCAACTTGAGTGCCCCGGTGGAAACGCCGGGTGCAGAACTGCTCAAATTCGGGGAATCCTGTAAAATGGCAATCCCGAGCCAAGCCGGCGGAATTTCCGGAAGGTGTAGAGACTAGACGGGCAGCGCCTACCCCCAACTCAGGGCAAGGTGAAGGGATAGTCCAGACCACGAACGCCAATGGCGGCGGCGAAAGCCGAAGTGGTATGAAAATCCGTCGGGGGCAACCCCATGCCGGTTCGAGTCCGGCCGCCCGCACCACAACACCTATCAAATACCCCAGCCGGCCAAACTTTCCGTCAGACTTGAAAATCTATCAGAGCGATAACCGGATTGGCCCGCCCGCCAAGTATTCTCAGTCGCGAGCTACTCTGTGTCGTACAAACGCAGGCCGCGAATGATGGATCGAATCCGTGATGGCGCAAAATTTGCCAAGTCTTGGCCGTTTGCAGACCGCGATTGATAAAGTCGTCAACAATACATATGGGTGCGTCCGGGTCCAATTCCCCTTCAATCCAACGTTGAAAGCCATAAGCTTTTCTTGTTTCCCGAACGAAGCCCAAGCGTATGTCCGTATGAATGGCGCCAATTGCCCCCAGCAGTGGAAATGCACCGAAGCCCCGACCGGCAATTTGATATACCCCCATGGATTGAATGATTTCGCCGATATGAGCGGCCACGGGCGCAAGAATTTTGCCATCTGACAACGGCCTGCGGAGGTCAAACCGCCAGCGGTACCCTTTTTCGCCCGATTGAAAGCTGCCGTATCGTGGCATTGCGAATAGCCCCTGGGAAACCAACGCCTCGATCAAGCTGAAATCGTTCAGAAGCGTGGAGGAAAGCCGCGGCAACCCTTGGTGCTTTTGCAAAGGCCTGTTACCCACGACAAAGTTGTAGAGGTATGGCTTTGTTTTCCTGAAGTACGCGAGGCTTTTGAAAGCCCCTTCGTTCAATTTACCCAACGATAAGAGGTCGCCACCACCATCACCACCCCCGCCATCACCGCCGTCACCATCTCCTCCATCGCCATCGCCACCGTCGTCTCCGTCATCCCCTGGGCCATCGTCACCGGGGCCATCATCTGTTTCGTCGTCGGAATTGTCGTCATCATCGTCGTCGGGATTGTCATCATCGGTTGGAGTCGGAGGCGCCGGAGGCATGGGCGTCGGCGATGGTTCCTGATGCCCTGGAAATACGGGTCCTTCAGGAGGGGTAGGAGCGGGACCGCCCGGCTGCTGGGGCGGAGACGGGTTGGAAGGCGTGGAAGGGGCATGCGGTACCGGCAACAGGTTCCCTAGAGCGGAAGGCGGATCATCGGGCGGTTCTTCACAACTCATGGCAGCCGTTCCAACATCCGTCACTTCCGCTGTAACCACTTCGCATTGTCCGACGGCTTCTTCATGGGCGGACATGGCGTCCAGCAGCGTCTTCATCGAAGAGTCGGAAACGCGGATGCATCCGCTGGTCGGGCGTAAATTGCCGGCGCTATTCAGATACCCGCCGTGAATCTGAAGGTGATCCCGCACAGCTGCTGCTTGCAACGCTTGGCCACTTGTTGGCCTGAGTTCAAGTTTTCCATTTGTGCCGTGTCGGCTGGCATCGGTAGAGTCATTCGGCGGCCGAAGCCCCGTAACATCATAGCCACCTGTCGGCGTGTTTCCGCCCGGCAAAAGAGGATCAGAATTTGGATTATTGGGCCAATTGCTAGGGTCAGCCCTGCCGATTGCGGGCACGGGTTCAATGAGATCGTTCCCATTACCGTCAACAAGCCTGAGACGTCCATATTGGGTACGATTAGTTGGCAACTCGATGATGATCTTCATGTACCCCTCCCCCACTTGCAGCCTAGCGGCTTGCATTTGATAGGGAATAACATGTCGAAAACTCGCCTGTAAGATGTGCGAATATTCTTTTAGGTTGTGTCGCTTAAAAGTGACTCTTTGCCTGGCTTCGCAATCGGATTTAGCGGAGGCCTGAAGCCTCCGCGTGCACCAGCCACGTCTCCTACTCCGCCGCTCTTGCCAATTCGGCCAGCTTGGTCAGCTCGACGAATTCCTGGCGCCGGTCGTCGTTCGGATGTCCCACCAGTTGCCGCGCGTCGGCCAGGCTGAAGCGGCCGAGATATTTGTCGCCGCGCAGGATCTGGCCATAGGCCGCCACGCCTTCCACGAACGCCAGGTCACCGGTCGGCGCTTTGGCCTGAGTGACGGCCGACGCAGGAATGGCCTGCTCGATCAGCTGCGACTCCTTGCCGCCAGGCAACTTGTACCGCAGTTTCAGCCACACAAGATCATTGGCATTGCCGTTGGTCGCCACCAGCGACTTGTTATTAGCATTGAAATGGCGATCCGGCAGCCAGCCCGTTTCGCCGGCCGGAACGATTTCATACAGCGCCGTCACCTGATGACCCGCGCCGATATCGCCGGCATCGACCGCGTCGTTGTTGAAGTCTTCCTCCGCCAGGGCGCGATCCTCATAGCCGATAAGCCGGTATTGCGACACCTGGCTCGGATTGAACTCGACCTGCATCTTGACGTCCTGGGCCACCGTGAACAGGGTCGAGGACAGTTCCTCATCCAGCACTTTCCGCGCCTCTGCCGATGAGTCGATATAGGCGTAGTTGCCATTGCCGACATCGGCGATGTGTTCCATCATCGCGTCGTTGTAATTGCCTTCGCCGAAGCCCAGAGTCGTCAAAGTGATGCCGTCGTCCTTGTTCTGCTTGACCAGGGCCTCGACATCCTTGGTATCGGAAATCCCGACGTTGAAGTCGCCGTCGGTGGCCAGGATGACGCGGTTGATGCCGCCCTTGATGAAGCTGGCCCGCGCCGTGTCGTAGGCCAGCGCGATCCCCTCGCCGCCCGCCGTCGATCCACCGGCCTGCAGCTGATCCAGGGCCTGCCGCACCTCGGCCGGATTGGACGTCGGCGACAGGACCAGGCCGGCCGCCCCGGCATAGACGACGATCGACACCTTGTCGTCCGACCGCATGTGGTCGGCAACCATGCGCAGCGCCGATTTGACCAGCGGCAGCTTGTCGGGCTCGTCCATCGACCCCGACACGTCGATCAGGAAGACGAGATTGGCCGCCGGCCGTTCGGCGCGCGGCACGTCGTAAGCGCGCAGGCCGATGCGCAGCAGGCGGCTTTTCGGGTTCCACGGCGTCGTGCTGACGTCGGTGGTGATCGAAAACGGCTTCGACCGGTCGGCGGGCAGCGGATTGTCGTAGCGTAAATAGTTGACCAGTTCCTCGGTCCGCACGGCCGCGGCCGGCGGTCTCTGCCCCTGGGTCAGCATGCGGCGGGCATTGGCATAGGCGCCGGTGTCGACGTCGACCGCGAAGGTCGATACCGGCGCTTCGGCGACGCGCACCACGTTCGAGACGTCCTTGCCGTCATACTTTTCGTTATTTTCCACCATCGGAGCGGGGTACTCGGCCGGCGCCGCCAGGCCGGCGCTTTCTTCCCGCGTCGGCGCGCCGGGCTTCGCACACGCCGTCAGCAACACCAGTAGAGACACACTACAGACAAGCCGCTTACGCATCGGAGACCTCCTTGTATCATCACGTTACAATCACGTGAAAATCACGGATTCGTGATACATGCGTGATGACGCGCTCCGAATGCGGAAAAATTAGGGCGCGATTGCGGAGACAAAATGCCCGCGCCGCCGGAACGCGGACGCGCCCAGGCGATTGCCGATAAGATCAAGAAAAGCTTATTTTTTTGCCGATTCAGGCCGCGTAAAGGCGATATCCGTGCCGGCAACCATCCACAGGGTCGCCGACCAGGCGGCCACCACCTGGTTGAGATCACGCGGATCGATCCGTTCGAGCACGTCGTCCGGTGTGTGATGGATATCGAAGTAATACGTTCCGTCCTGGTCGAGGGTCAGGCACGGCACGCCGAGATTGCGCAGCACGTCGGTATCGGAATCGCCTTCGGCGGACGCGTCCTTGTTGACGACGATACCGAGCGGCCCGAGCAGCGACGCCATCTTCGCATTGAACGCCGTGTCCGCCGTCGCCGGCAAGGTGGCGCGATAGACCTTGTCGGCCCCGAAATCGGCCTCCATCGCCGCCACCATTTTCGGCGCTTCGGCCGCATGCATCCGGGCATAGTTGTCGCCGCCCGAGCCGAAGCCCTCCGGTTGCGACATTTCTTCCGAGCCCCACAGGATCAGGCGGATGGTCCGCTTCGGCCGCAGATGGTGGTCGAGCAGGGTCTTCGCCGCCGCCAGGGCGATCGCATGCCCGGCAGCGTCGTCGATGGCGCCGGTGCCCAAATCCCAGCTGTCGAGATGACCGCCGATGACGACAACCTGGTCAGGATGTTCAGACCCTTTGATTTCCGCCACCACATTGACCGAAGTGCCCTTGCCAGGGAAGCTGGCGCCCGACACCATCTTCAGCTTCACCGGTCCGGCCTCGCCCTTCTTTTGCAAGGCTTCGATACGCATCAGCTGATCGGCATCCGGCGACGAAATGGCCATGGCCGGAATGCCCTTGCCGCCCGACCAGTTGGTCGCGCCGGCGTGCGGGAAACGGTGCGTGTCGGTGCTCAACGACCGCAGCACAAAGCCGGCGGCGCCGCGTTTCTGTGCCTCGCCCGGTCCCTTCCAGCGGATCGCGCCGGACATGGCGCCGTAGCCCGATCCGTCGGTAGTGCGCGGCATAGGTTGCAGGATAACCACGATCTTGCCGGTGACATCGGTCTTGGCATCGACGAACTGCTGCCAGGAATCGAACAGGGCAGCTTCCGCTTCGACCTCGCCGGCCGTCGATCCGCCCAGGGTGACCCCGACCAACTTCTGCGGAAACGGCCCGGTAATTTCGATCGAGTCGCTGGCACCGCGCTTCCACGGATAATAGGGGAAGCTTTCGACCACGGCGCTGTCGAAGCCCATGGCTTTCAATTGCCCCGCCGCCCAATCGGCCGCCACGCGCTCCTTGTCGCTGCCCGCCGGCCGGGCGCCGAAGCGCGTCGTCAGGTCACTGACCCACTGATAGGCGACATTTGATTGCAGGGCATCATCACGCAACACCACCGCCTGCTCCTCGGGCGACAGGGTCTTGACCGGCGCCGGCACGGGCATCTTCGGTTTCGGCTTGGCGGCCATCGCCGGCCCCGCCAGAAGAACCAAACCTGCCATCGCGCCCATCAGGGCCTTGCTCATCAAAGACATCGACACGCTTCCTTGCGACCTATCCGGAACAGTTAACCGGAACCGTATCCGATGCAACCGGATTCCGATCTAGGCGGTGATTTCTTCCAGCCTGGCCTGGGGGTTGCGTTTGCGGCCCTCGGCAACGATCGGCGCCAGCATGGCCTTCAGTTCGGTCACCGCCGCTTCCAGGCTCTGCTCATCCTGGCCGCGCACTACCAATTGCGTACCGAACTCGCCCTGTGCCAGGCCATAAGGGTAGCTGCCCAGCGACAGGTCGTCATAGCGGGCGTCGATGTCGCGCAACGCGTCCGCCGCCCAGCTTTCGCCGACGTAAGACAGCTTGATCGTCCGCGACAACACCTGCCGCCCGGTCTTCAGACGCGGCGCCACGTCGGACAGCATGCCCTCCATGATCTTTGGCACGCCAGCCATGACGAAGACATTGCCGATCTGGAATCCCGGCGCCCCCGACACCGGATTCTTGATCAGCGACGCTCCGTGCGGAATGCGGGCCATGCGCCGGCTGTTGGTGTTCAGTTCGTAGCCCATGCGGTCGGCGCGTTCCTGCAGGATGCGCATCGCCTCGTCATTTTCGCCGATGCCGGTCAGGAAGGCGCGCGCCATGCTGTCGGCGGTGATGTCGTCGTGTGTCGGCCCAATGCCGCCGGTACTGAAAACATAGTCGTAGGCTTCGCTGAGCGTCCGCACAGCCGCGACAATCTGCGCTTCGTCGTCGCGCACCATCCGTACCTCGTTGAGGTCAACCCCGAGAGGCGCTAAGAAGCGCGCGATGGTATTGACGTTCACGTCCGCCGTCCGTCCCGACAGGATCTCGTCACCGATGACGAGGACGGCCGCGGTCGGATTGGATGTCGAGGTCATGTCGAACTCACCTGGAAAAGGAGCAGCAGTGGCGCAAGGGTGGCTGATCGCATTGCCCGGTCTGAAAACCGGCCGTCTGCAGGCGCGATACAAGCGCTTCTTCGCCGATATCGCCTTGGATTCGGGCGAGCGCATTACAGCACACTGCCCCAACCCCGGCAAGATGCTGGGCCTGCTCGAACCCGGCACGGAAGCGCTTTTAACGGCGGTCGACGACCCGAAAAAGAAGCTGCGTTATCGCCTTGAGGCCCTTAAGGCCAAAAACGATTCTGGCGGCACTTGGGTCGGGGTCAATACGCAGTGGCCGAACCGGTTGATCGCCCGGGCCATAGCCGAAGGCCTGATTCCGGAATTAGCAGGATATAATTCTGTAAAACCGGAAGTGAAATACGGGACAAACTCCCGAATTGATCTACTGGCCACCGGCCACGCCGCCTGGCGCGACGCCTATGTCGAGATCAAGAATGTCCACCTGTCGCGTACGCCGGGCCTGGCCGAATTTCCCGACTGCGTGACGGAGCGCGGCGCCAAGCATCTCTATGAACTGATCGAAATGGTCCATGCCGGCTTCCGCGCCGTGGTGGTGTTCTGCGTGCAACGCCACGACGTCGAGCGCTTCGATATTGCCCGCGATTGCGATCCCGGCTTCGCCAGAGCCTATGACGCAGCCCGAGCAGCAGGCGTGGAATTCCTGGCCATCAGCTTCGAGTTCGCGCCGGAAGGCCTGCGGCTGCAGCGAATGCTGAAGATCGCTTAAGCCGCCCGATCCTCGTTTTCCTCCGCGCCCTCCTTGGGCGGTCGACGCGAACCCAAAGCCACCACCGCCATCAGAGCCGCCCCCAAAGCCGTTTCCTGGCCCAGGACAGCGAAATAGCGCGGTTCCCAATGCGGCTTGAACTTCTCCTTGTAGGCCCGCAGACCCTGGAAATTATAGAACTCGCCGCCCAGCTGATAGACGACGGTGGCAATGCGATGCCAGGCACTGGCCAGCGGATTGGCCTCAAGCCCGGCCAGCGGCGCCAGCCCCAGACTGAAGTGGGCGTAGCCATGATCGCGCGCATAGCCGATCAGTTGCAGAAACAGATACTCCATCACCGATGGCGGCGACTCCGGCGCGTAACGCATCAAGTCGAGCGTCAGCACGGTGCGGTCTTCAGTTGGCCACAGATTGGCGAACGCCTTGATTTCGCCGCCGATACGCACCACAGCGATGGGCGTGAGACGCATATATTCCGGCTTGAAACTGCCGAGCGAATAGCGCTTTTCCTTGGCATTCTTGCTTTTCAACCAGGCGTCCGAAACAGTCCGCAACTCGGTCATATGTGCGTCGATGGCCCCAGTCTCGATGACTTCGAACGTGGCCCCCAGACCTTCAAACCGTTTCAGGGTCTGGCGGAAGCCGTAACCCTTCTTTCCGGAAAGCTCGAAGGTTTGAACATCGACCAGAGCCTCCTCACCGATCTTGAACGGGCGCATGCCCAGATCGATCACCAACGGCAACAGTTTCGGCCCGACCTGATAGATCGATAGGCGTGCATTGGCCATGGCCGCCATATCTTTCAACGTCAGGCACAAGGCGGCTGCCTCCGCGGGCTCACCGACCGGCTCCCCCATCACCACCCATTGCTTGCCCGCCACGCCGTACATCAAAAACGCCGTCCGGGACTCGTTCCACAGGATGTGTTTGTCGCGCAGTAACGCCAGCCAGGCCTGCGGATTGGAGGCCTTCTCGACCACCGTCCTGGCCTGGTCGATGTCCTCATCGTCCGGCATGGGCGGTGGCTGGCGGGCGATGCCGAACAGGCGATAGAGGCCGATAAACCCGACCGTCGCCCCCATGATGACCAGTCCGCGCAGGAAGCGCGACACCGGCGCGTGATAGCCGAAATGTCCCCACATCGACTGGGCATAGGGGATTTGATGATAGATCAGGAACCCACCCCAGACGATGAAGGCCAGGGTGAACAGGCTCAGACCCGCCCAGATCGGATTGATCGACAGGCTGAGCAGGTTTGATCGTCGATTGAAGGCGCTCTTGCACGGGATGAGCAACAGGGCGCAGGTCATCATCAGGATGGCGTGGACCAGCGCCAGTTCGCGGGTCAGCGAAAAGATCGCCCCCAGGCAGAACAGCGACACCGCCATGTACCAGGCCGTATCGATGCGCTCCCATAAGCCGCGCGCCAGAAAGATCATCAGTACGCCAATGACGATGCCGGCGGCATGCGACAGTTCGACCACGCCCAACGGCAACCAGCGTTGCACAACAGGCATGACTTCGGGATCAATGGGGGTCAGGACGGCGAGCAGCAACAGCACGCCCGCAGTGAACATAACGGCGGCGAATGCAGCCGGAATTAACCGCGTGGCGGAATCGAACAGGATCCGGTTGACCGAGATTCGCGGGCTCATGCGACCAATATAGCTCAAAACGGCCAGCCCGACACACCAAAGCTGGGTTTATCCCGCCTTGGCGCACCAGTTGTCGTGGATAGCCAGTTGGTCGCACAGGTCGCGCGCCTTGGCTTCGTCGGTGACCGGGCCGACTTTCAGCCGGAACAATTGCTTGCCTTGCGGTGTCGTCACCTTCTCATAGCTTGGCGTCAGCGGCGATATCGCCGGATGGTGCGCCCGCAGGTCCGCCCAGGCGTTCTGCGCGGCGGCGAGCGTGCCGAAAGACCCCACCTGGATTCGATGCACGCTGTCGTCGCCGTCCTGTGTGCTCGGCAACGGCTTCAGACGCAATGGCATGACCGGGACATCGGGCAGATCATGGGCGGCAGCGGCCAGGTTCTCAGCCACCGCCGGATCGAAAGTCACGCCCCTGAGGCGCTCATCGAGCGGAGGGTTGTTGTCCGGACGCGGCACCAACAGCGGGTCGACCACAGCAATCTGAACCTTCGAGCCTGAGGCCTTCTGGCCGGAATGGAGCAGCCCGCCCTCGTTGACCGTCAGGTCCTTGGCTGTGCGTACCGCCAGGTCGATGTCCTTCTGGCGGATCTTGCGATCAGCATCGCTAGCGGGCGCCGGATCGTTGGCATCGACCCGGACCGCCTTCAGCTCAGCGAAGGTCTTATCCATGGCGTGGTCGTCGCACGCGCTCAATCCGGCGGCCGCCCCGAGTGCGGCGCACAAAATTATGACTTTACGAAGGGAGGCTTGATCGTTCATAGAGCCAGCATGGCAAAACGCCTTTAAATCGGCGTTAGGGACTATGGTTAAAATCATGCCGGATACCGCGAATTCTGCGCAAGCCCCCCTTTTGGCGCGCGATCTGACGGCTCTACGGACGCAACTGCGAACGCTCCGCGGTAGCGGGGCAAAGCTCGGTTTCGTGCCGACCATGGGGGCTTTGCACGAAGGGCACCTTGAACTGGTCCGCCATGCCCGCGCGATCTGCGACAAGGTGGCCGTGTCGATTTTCGTCAACCCGCTGCAATTCGCCCCGACCGAGGACCTCGATCGCTATCCGCGCCAGGAAGCCGCCGATATTGCCCTGCTCCAGGCCGCCGGTTGCGATCTCGTCTACCTGCCGACACAGGATGTGCTTTATCCCAAGGGGTTCGTCAGCCGGCTGGAAATGAATGGCCCCGCGCAAGGGCTGGAAAGCGATTTCCGGCCGCAGTTCTTTTCCGGCGTCATGACCGTGGTGATGAAGCTGTTCAATCAGGTCCGCCCGGACGCCGCCGTCTTCGGCGAGAAGGATTACCAGCAACTGGCCGTCATCCGGGCCATGGTCAGGGACTTCGACATGGGCATCGACATTGTTGGCGTCCCGACCATTCGCGAAGCCGACGGCCTCGCCCTGTCATCGCGCAATGCCTATCTGAGCGCCGAGGAACGCGTCGTCGCGCCAAAGCTGCATCAGGCCCTGGAACGCATCCGCGACGTCGCCCGGTCAGGAGGCGATACTGACAAGGCCATCGCCGAAGCCAAGGACGACCTGATCGACGCCGAATTCGATCGCATCGACTATATCGCCCTGCGTGACGCCGATACCCTGGGGGAGCTTACTGCCGACAGCAAGGCCGGCCGCCTGCTCGCCGCTGTCTGGCTGGGCAAGACG
>CAYULN010000235.1:0-3054 GCA_964445605.1 uncultured Caulobacteraceae bacterium
CACCTGCATTTCGACGATAGCGATCGCGGCAAGCATATCGAAATCCAGCTCGACGGCATTGCCACCCACGCGACGGTCTGGTTCAACGGCACCGAGGTGCGCCATTCCTTCAGCGGCTATACCTCGTCCTACATAGACGTCACGCCCCTGGTCAATTACGGCGACAAGCCGAACGTCCTGGCCGTCCGCTGCGACGCCCAGGCCATCGAAGGCTGGTGGTACGAAGGCGCCGGCATGTACCGCGACGCCTGGCTGGTGGTGCGCGATCCGGTCCACCTGATCACCGACGGCATCTATGCCTTTCCGGTCAAAAAGGACGGCAAGTGGACGATCCCCGTCGAGGCGACGCTGTTTTCCAATGCCGCCGAGGACGCCGCCGACGTCGAAGTTGTCGCCGAATTGTGGGCGGACTATGACGGGCAGGTTTTGCGGAGCGCCTCCACCAAGGTCGCCGTCGCGGCGCTGGAGCGCGGCGTCGCCAATCTCACCCTGGAATATGACTCGCCCAAACTTTGGTCGGTGGACGATCCCAATCTCTACTGGATCAACGTCAAGCTTTTACGTGGCGGTGTCGTCATCGACGCCGACCACGTCCAAACCGGCTTCCGGACGGCGCGCTTCGATGCCGACAAGGGCTTCTTCCTCAATGATCAGCCGTTGAAGATCCAGGGCGTGTGCCTGCACCAGGACCACGCCGGTGTCGGCACGGCCATTCCCGACTCGATCTGGGCATTCCGCCTGCGCCGCCTGAAGAGCCTGGGCTGCAACGCTATCCGCTGTTCGCATAACGCACCGACCAAGGCCCTGCTGACCCTGGCCGATCGGATGGGCTTCCTGATCATGGACGAGAACCGGCTGTTCAACCCGTCGCCGGATTACATGGCGCAGCTTTTGTGGATGGTCCGCCGCGACCGCAATCACCCCAGCGTCTATCTCTGGTCGGTGTTCAACGAGGAACCGTTCCAGGGCACCGAGCAGGGCTATGAGATCGTCCGCCGCATGCGCCAGTATGTCCGCGACCTCGACACCAATCGCCCGGTGACGGCGGCGATCAGCAACGGCATGTTCAACCCGGCCAACGTCACCCAGGCGGTCGATGTTGTCGGCTTCAACTACCAGCAGGACAAGTACGACGAATTCCATGCCAAGCATCCGGGCGTGCCTTTAATGTCATCGGAGGACACATCGGCCTTCATGACGCGCGGTGAATACCTCACCGATAAGACGAAACACATTTCCGCCAGCTATGACGACGACGCGGCGCCCTGGGGGGAGACCCAGCGCGCCGCCTGGAAGGCCATTGCCGAGCGCGACTTCATCGCGGGCGGTTTTGTGTGGACCGGCTTCGACTACCACGGCGAGCCGACGCCTTATAAATATCCGTCGAACAGCTCGGTATTCGGTATCCTGGACCTGTGCGGCTTCGACAAGGCGGCCGCCCATATCCATCGTGCCCAGTGGATCAAGGACAAGCCGGTGTTGGGCCTGGTGCCGCACTGGAACTGGGCCGGTCAGGAGGGCAGACCGGTCCGCGTCATGGCCTGCACCAATGCCGATGAGGTCGAGCTGTTCCTGAACGGCAAATCGCAAGGTCGCCAGAAGGCCGACAAGTACCAGATGAATGTCTGGAAGGTACCTTACGCGCCCGGCCGGATCGAGGCGCGGGCGTACAAGGCGGGCAAGCTGGTCCTGAAAACCGCCAATGCAACGACCGGCGACGCGGTGGCCTTGCGCCTCAGCGGCGATGTAGCCTCGCTTCTTCCGGATGGCCGCGACGCCGCGGCGATCACGGTCGAAGCCGTCGACGCTAAGGGGCGGACCGTGCCGTTGGCGGCCAACATGATCAACTATGAGATCACCGGTGGCGCGATTATCGGGCTTGGCAACGGTGATTCCAATTCGCTCGAGCCGGAAAAGGGCAACAAGCGTTCCCTGTTCAACGGCCTGGGCCAAGTCATCGTGCAATCGCTCGATGGCCAGAAGGGGACATTGCAATTGCGGGCTACGTCACCGGGCCTGAAAGCGGCCGTGTTGAGTCTGACGATCGGCTGACGCCTACATCCCGCCGATTTGCTTAAGACTGGCCACCCCTTCACGACCGACGATCAGATGGTCGTGGACGTTGATTTTCAACGGCTTGCCCGCCGCCACGATCGCCTTGGTCAGGTCGATGTCGCCCTGGCTCGGCATCGGGTCGCCGGACGGGTGATTGTGCACCAGGATGACATTGGACGATGACAGCTCCAGCGCCCGGCGCATGATTTCGCGCGGATAGGCCGGGGCGTGGTCGACCGTGCCAATCCCCATCACTTCGTCGGCGATCAGCTGGTTCTTCTTGTCGAGGAACAGGCAGCGGAACTGCTCGCGCGGTTCGTGGGCCAGGGTGACCTTGAGATAGGAAATCAGCGCCGCCCACGAGGCGATGACGGTGGTGCGCTTGAGCGGCTCGGCCACCAGCCGCCGTGTCGCCTCGAACATCAGTTGCAGGTCGAGCGCGATGTCGGCGGTGATCTTGAGGGTGCGGCCTTTATTATCGAGCGCCGACACCTGCAGCATGTCTTCAAGCGGCGCCGACAAAGCGGCCGGCATCGAGCCGAACCGCGCCAGCAGCGCTTTCGCCAAAGGCTTGACGTCACGCTGCGGGATCGAGCGGAACAGGAACAGTTCGAGCAGTTCGTAGTCGGGGAGGGCCGACACGCCACCCTTGCGGGCGCGGTCGCGCAGGCGCTGACGATGGCCGCCATGGTCGGGAAGGGCCGCTTCCGTCTCCGCTTCCCCCGCGTCCAAGACTTCAGGCCTGGGCGGGTTTCGGCCGGAACTGGCCGGTGGTCGAGGCGGTGAAGATTTCGACGCCATCATCGGTGACGCCGACGCTGTGCTCGCATTGCGCCGACAGCATCTTGTCGCGCGTCACCGCGGTCCAGCCGTCACTCAACACCTTCACATCGGGGCGACCGAGATTGATCATCGGCTCGATGGTGAAGAACATGCCCTCGCGCAGCACCGGACCCTCGCCGGCGCGGCCGAAATGGACGACCGAGGGCGCGTCGTGGA
>CAYULN010000236.1:0-7777 GCA_964445605.1 uncultured Caulobacteraceae bacterium
GCCGGGCAACCGGATGACGACGATCGACCTCGGCAGCTCGGCTTCCGGCTGCGGCTTCATGGGCCGCTCCGGCAGCCAGGCGGCGATCGACAGCTACTTTCAGGACATGTATGGCGTCGATCAGCCCGATGACGCAACCGACGTCCCGGACGGCAGCGGCCGGCAAAGGATAAATACACGCAGTCCGTATGGCGATGCCTCAACCAGCGGCAACATGTTGCCCGGCGGCCTTTCCAGAACGGACTCCCAGGATGTCACCAGCCGGCGGGCCATGGATCCATTCGGCGTCTCGACGACCGTACCGGGCGGTTGCACCCAGGCCGAACTGAACTTCGCCGGCGGCCGCGCCGAGATCCTGGCGCATGACCATTCGCTGAAAGACGCCTGGGCCGCCTACAACGCCAAGGACTACCCCAAGGCGCTGGAGCTGTTCAAATACGCCTACAACAAGATCGGTTACAACATCGCCTCCCTGATGGTCGGCAAGATGTATCTGATGGGCATCGGCGTGCCGCGCGACACCGCCCAGGCCATCGTCTGGCTCAAGAAAACGGCGGAAGAGCCGTGGTCCCCGCCCCCGTTTCTGCGGCCGCCGGCGGATTTCGACGCCATGACCCCGATGGTCGAGGCCTCCATGATCCTGGCGAAGATCTACGCCATCGGCTGGGACGTGCCGGTCAGCCGCGAACAGGCGCGGCACTGGTACGCCCGGGCCGACGAGATGCAGTTCTACCCGGCGACCCACATCATGGGCCGGATCTACCAAACCGGCTACGGCGTGCCGCGCGACGTCAAGAAGGCTATGACCTACTTCAAGTTCGCCGGCCAGATGGGCTATGCGCCGTCGCAATATGCGATGGGGCAAATCTATTATTACGGCGACGACGGCGTGCCGCAGGACAAGACGCGCGCCGGCGCCTGGCTGCTGCTGGCGGCCAAGCACAACCTTCCCGACGCGCTTTACGCCGTCGGCCGGATGTACGAGCTGGGCGAAGGCGGCGCCAAGGTCGATCCGCAAAGGGCGCTGGCCTATTACAAGGAAGCCGCCGTACGGGGACAGGCGGATGCGCAGAATGCCGTCGGCGTCGATTTCTACACGGGCAACGGTATCGGCAAGGACCTGACGAACGCGCGGCGCTGGTTTCTGGTTGCGTCCGAAAAAGGCAATCCCGACGCCATGTTCAACCTGGCGGTCATGATGGTCAATGGCGAGGGCGGATCGAAGGACCTGGTGCGAGGCTACTGCTGGTTCAGCCTGGCGGAAAAGGGCGGCAACGACAAGGCCGGCGCGGCCCTGGCCGAACTTGCGCCGAAGATGACGGCCGAGGAACGCGCCCAGGCCGAGGCCTTGCTGAATCCGCCGGCGCAGGCGCCGAAGCCTTGAGGACGGCGAAGCCACCCCTTGGCGATTTTGTTTGTCGCATTTTCAGACGGGGCTTAAGCTCAGGTAACGCATAGAGCACAGGGGCGGGCTTATGTTTTCAGCGGGTCGATTGTCATTTTCCGTAACGACGGTTCTCGCCGCCGTCCTAATCGTGAGCGGGCCTGGTCCGGTGCTGGCGCAGAGCCAGACGGCAGTCCCCGCCGCCCAGCTGGACAAGGCGTCAGACACCGCCCATGTCACCATTTTCGCCCAGCGGAAGCCAAGGTCGCGCGCCCAGGAACGGATCGCCCGCATGAATCCCGCTCAGGCCAGCAGTTGCCAGTTCGGCACGTCCCTTACCGATCTGATGATCGAGGGCGACCCGGTGAAGATCCTGGCCCTTATGATGGGCGACGAGTCGGCTCAGAACTATTTCGCCAGCATGGGTATCGACGACCCGTACTACGGTATGGAACTGGATCCCCTGGACGTCGGCGGCGCCATCGATGACATCAGTCCGATCAGCGGCGACATTTCGGCCAAGATGACGGCGAAGGAAGGCAAGGCCGGCGGGTGTACGGCGGCGGAGGGGGCTTTTACCGCCGGGCGCAACTTCATCGCCCGCCACGACCAGTCGATGCAGCAGGCCTTCGACGCGCTGGATGCCAAGGATTATCCGAAGGCGCTGGCGCTGTTCAAGGAGGGCTACCGGAAAGTCGGCTATCCCGAAGCCGCCTTCATGATCGGCCGGATGTACCTGGCCGGCATGGGCACGGCCCGCGACACGAAGGAAGCTATCGTCTGGTTCAAGCGCGTGACCGAAGCCGGTTTCGACGCGCGCGACGTCCTGGCCTTCAATCCCGCCGACGCTTACGCCAAGAACGCCCGCGTCGAGTCGCAGATCATCCTGGCCAATATCTACGCCAACGGCCTGGATGTGCCCAAGTCGCCGAAGGACGCCCGCAAATGGTACGCCGAAGCGGAAAAATACGGCTATGTCCCGGCGGATTACATACTCGGCAAGATGGCCGAGACCGGCTATGGCGACGTCCCGGATCTGGTGAAGGCTGTCGCCTATTACCAGAAGGCCGGGGAATACGGCTTCGCGCCGGCGCAATACGAGCTGGGGCAACTCTATTACAACGGCGCCGACGGCGTTTCGCAGGACAAGACGAAGGCCGGCGCCTGGCTGCTCAAGGCCGCCAAGGCCGGCTATCCGGACGCGTTGTTCGCGGTAGCGCGGATGTATGAATCCGGCGAAGGCGGCGCCAGCGTCGATCGACCCAAGGCGCTGGTCTATTACAAGGAAGCGGCCGTTCGTGGTCAAACCGAGGCCCAGGTCACGCTGGCGACCTATCTCTATACCGGTGAAAACGGAACGCCGAAGAACCTCGAGACCGCCCGCAAACTGTTCCAGGTGGCGGCCGAACAAGGCAATGATCCGGACGCCATGTTCAACCTGGCGGTCATGCTGACCAACGGCGAAGGCGGGCCGAAGGACCTGGTGCGGGCCTATTGCTGGTTCTACATCGCCGACAAGGGCGGCGTGGCGAAGGCCAAGGCGGCCCTGGCCGAACTGGCGACCAAGATGACGCCCGAGGAACGCGCCCAAGCCGAAGCCCTGCTCAATCCGCCCAAGACAAGGTGAGGCCGCCATGCGATCCTTAAAATCCGCGTCCGTTGTCGGCTTCACCTTCCTCGCACTTGTAAGTGGACCGGCCACGGCGCAAACGTCCGATACGACGTCGTCCAAAGACACGAGCCAGACGAACATCACCATCTTCGCCAAGCGCCGGCCCGACAGCATCCGGGGGTTCAGCCAGATATCGGCGCAGTCGAGCGGTTCCTGTTCGTACATGGTGGCCAACGCCGCCGCGGAACAGATCACCGACGATTACCTGAGCGGCGCCGGCTACGACACCGGCACGCTGAGCAACGCGCCCGCCGCGCTCGTCCCTTTGCATGGCGAAGGCACGGACTTCACCAACAGTTCCGCCTTTACCAATCCGCAGACAGGCACGGAGCTGACCGACACTTCCCTTCTTCGGCCGCGCGTCAACGACCGGGCGGTGTTCGGAGACGCATCGCAGACCACGGGCGACCAGGGCTATTTCAACGCTACCGACATGGAGCGTTCTCCCAACATGACGGGAGGCGGCAGCGGTTTCAACATCATCGCCAGTTCGCCCGGCGGCTGCACGACGGCCGACGCGACGGAATCCGCCGGACGCAACTTCATCGCTCGCAAGGACACGACCTTCCGCGACGCCATGACGGCCTATGAGGCGAAGGACTATGCCAAGGCGTTGAATCTGTTCGAGCGGAACTACACCAAACTGCGTTACCCTGAATCCGCCCTGATGATCGCCCAGATCTATCTTAACGGAGAGGGCGTGCCCGCCGATCCCGGCAAGGCAATTGTCTGGCTGAAGAAGGTCGCCGAAATGCCCAGCCCCGACTTCGACGGGCGCCAGCGCTTCGACCCGGCGGACCCGTACGCCATGATTGCGCGCAACCAGGGCATCATGGTCCTGGCGCGTCTGTATATGACCGGCAACGGCGTGGCCAAAGACCCGAAGGAAGCCCGGAAATGGTTCATCCGCGCCGATCAGGGCGAATATATTCCGGCCACGCATGATGTCGGCCTGATCTTCGAATCCGGCTATGGCGGCGAAAAAGACGTGCACCGGGCCGTGGCCTATTTCCAACGCGCCGGCGAAGCCGGGTTTGCCCCGTCGGAATATCATCTCGGCCAGCTTTATTATTCGGGCGCCGAAGGCGTTACCGAGGACAAGGCCAAGGCCGGAGCGTGGCTGCTGCTGGCCGCCAAGGCCGGTCATCCGGATGCCCTCTACACCGTCGGGCGCATGTATGAACTGGGCGAAGGCGGCGCGAAGCCCGACCTGAACAGGGCCCTGTTCTATTACAAGGAAGCCGCGATCCGGGGCCAGGTCGACGCCCAGGTGACGCTGGCGACCTATCTTTATTCCGGCAAGGACGGCGCGCCGAAGAACCTCGACATCGCCCGCAAGCTGTTCGAGGCGGCGGCCGGGCGAGGCGACCCGGACGCCATGTTCAATCTGGCGGTCATGATGGTCAATGGCGAAGGCGGGCCCAAGGACCTGGTGCGGGCCTATTGCTGGCTCAGTCTGGCGGACAAGGCCGGCCTCGCCAAGGCCAAGGCGGCCGTACAGGAAGTGGCGATGAAGATGACGCCCGATGAACACGCCCAGGCGGAGGCGTTGTTGAACCCGAAGGCAAAATCATGAACCTAAAGCAATTGGCGGCGACAACGGCCACGGTATTTCTCCTGAGTACCGGCCATAGCCTCGCGTCACCGCCATTGACGACTGGCTGGGAAAAGGCGGCCATGAGCGAAGTCGAGACGGCGGCCAATGCGGGCAACGGCCAGGCGCAGTGGGAACTGGGCCGACGCTATTGCTATTTCAAGGCAACCAAGGACGACGTCAAGGCGCTGTACTGGTTTGAAAAGGCGGCGCAGCAAGCCGTACCGTGGGCGGAATATGAAACCGCGACCATGTACGAACTCGGCGAAGGCACACGCACCGATTCCCAAAAAGCCATGTTCTGGTATCGCAAATCGGAGGCGGATGGCATCGACCGGGCCGACACCGATATCGGCCTCATGTACATGGAAGGCGACGGCGTCGCCAAGGACGAAGCTGAAGCAATCCGATGGTTGCAAAAGGGTGTCGATGCGGGTGAAGTGCGTGCCGAGACGCTGCTCGGTCAATACTACCGTGATGGCACCGGCGTGCCGCAGAACGCAGCCAAGGCGCAGACCCTCCTCCGGGCCGCTGTCAAACAAAAGCACGCCAACGCCGCCACGGTGCTTGAGGGCATGTATCGCGACGGCAAGGGCGTGCCGGCGGATCCGATTACCGCACATGCCTGGCGTACCATGGCCTATTACCTGAATAATCTGGCCACTATCACGGCGAACAGCAAAGGCGAGTACGCCATGCTGTACACGCCCAACCTAAGTGAGGAAGACAATATGAAGGCCTGGACGCAATACAAAGCCTTCATGCTGGAACTGGGCCTGGCGCAGGCTGAACCGCCCGGCCCTGACGGATCGACACCGGAATCGGTGGCACGGGACTATTTCAAAGACGCCGCCAGCCGGAGCCTGCAAGGCCCTTATAAACCTTAGGATTTCCGCCGCGCTTCCAGGCGGGCGTGCAGCGACGACGTATCCCAGCGGTTGCCGCCCATCGCCTGGACTTCGGAATAGAACTGGTCGACCAGAGCGGCGACGGATAAGTGCGCGCCGTTGCTGCGCGCTTCGTCCAAGGCGATGCCCAGATCCTTGCGCATCCAGTCGACGGCGAAGCCGAAATCGTACTTGCCCTCGCTCATCGTCGCCCAGCGGTTGGACATTTGCCAGGACCCGGCGGCGCCGGCCGAGATGGCGGCGAACACCTGTTCCGGATCGAGCCCGGCGCATTTGGTGAAGTGCAGCGCCTCGGCTATGCCCTGGACGGCGCCGGCGATGGCGATCTGGTTGGCCATCTTGGCCGTCTGCCCGGCTCCGGCCGCGCCCAAATGGGTGATCGACTTGGTGTAAGGCTTGGCGATGTCGGCGACTTCGGTAAAGCGGGCGTTGTCGCCGCCGACCATAATGGACAGCTGGCCGTTGACCGCTCCCGCCTGCCCGCCCGACACCGGCGCGTCGTAGAAGGTCACGCCCTTGGCGGCGCAAACCGCCACCAGTTCGCGCGCCAGCTTGGCGGAGGTGGTGGTGTGATCGATGATCAGGGCGCCTGACTTCAGGTGTGGCAGGGCCTTGGTCACGGTTTCGCGGACGTCGTCATCGCGGCCAACGCATAACAGCAACGCATCGACGCCCGCAACAGCCGCCTCGATGGTCTCCGCCGCCGTGCCACCGTTGGCCGCCGCCCAGTCGCGCGCCTTGGCGAAATGGCGATTGAAGCCGGTGACGGCGTGGCTCGCCTTGGTCAGGTGGCCGGCCATCGGTCCGCCCATGACGCCCAGTCCGGCAAAGCACAGTTTCATGCGAT
Source organism: uncultured Caulobacteraceae bacterium (assembly GCA_964445605.1). Taxonomy (GTDB): domain Bacteria; phylum Pseudomonadota; class Alphaproteobacteria; order Caulobacterales; family Caulobacteraceae; genus Asticcacaulis. The sequence goes on from CAYULN010000236.1 coordinate 6,406, forward strand.
CTTGTCCTGCTTGAGGGGGCCGATTTCACCGTAGCGGCCGCCGTAGAAGGTCAAGCCGCCCAGGCTGTCGTCGCGCTCGAACTGCGTGACCCGGCCGACGATGATGCGATGGTCGCCGGCCTCGTAGGTGGCGAAATGCTCGCAATCCAGGAAGGCGGCGACATTGCGCAGTTTCAGCGGGTGATCGTCACTGAGCAGCCCTTCGTCCGCCACGATATGGGCGTTCTCCCGGGCGAAGCGGCGGGAGAGCGTCTCCTGGCCGGCGCTCAGGACATTGACACCGAACCGGCCGGCGCCGGTGAAGACGCCGCAGCGGTGCGCCTTCAGGTCGAGGCACCACAGGATCAGCGGCGGATCGAGCGAAACCGAGGTGAAGGAATTGGCGGTCATGCCCAGGACGTGGCCGGCCACGTGGTCGGGGTCGGGCATGGTGATGACGCAGACGCCGGTGGCGAAGCTGCCCAACACATGTCTCAAACGCTTCGTATCCATTCCCGTGCCCGGCGCTGTCATACGCAAAATGCATAACGGGATTTGCCGGTGCAAGGCAATCTTTGGCCCAAAAAAAGCGAATAAGAGTCTTTCCGATCTTTGCCGCGAAAAAATTCGCGGCGGGTCATGCCCGTTTCAATGCCCTGTTAATGTTAATGAGCCATAGCTGGAGACGGAAACGCCCTCAACCGTTCAAGACAGAAGTCATGGCCAGCCGCGACGCGCCCGTTCTCATCAAGAAAGTCAAGAAAGTCTCCGGCGGCGGCCACCATGGCGGCGCTTGGAAAGTGGCTTACGCCGACTTCGTGACGGCGATGATGGCTTTCTTCCTGCTGATGTGGCTGATCAATACCACCTCGCCGGAACAGAAGCGCGGCGTCGCCGACTATTTCGCCCCGGCCAATGTGTCGCAATCGACCTCGGGTTCCGGCGGCATCCTGGGCGGCAACGCCCTGGGCGACGACGGCGACAAGAACGAAGGCACCATGTCGTTCATCGACCAGATGGCGCCGAAACCGCCCGACACCCAGGACCGCGACGGCAAGTCGACCGACGCCGCCGCCAAGAACAAGTCGACCAACGACAGCGAAAGCGAAGCCCAGAAGCACGAGCAGGCCGCCTTCCAGAGCGCGGCGGAATCCCTGCGCCAGGCGCTGCAGGACATGCCGGAACTGGCCGAACTGTCGAAGAATATCCTGGTCGACCAGACGCCGGAAGGCCTGCGCATCCAGCTGATCGATCAGGAAGGCCGGTCGATGTTCGACCAGAACTCGACGGTGCCGAACGATCGCTGCAAGCTTTTGCTGCGCGCCGTGGCCAAGGTGATCAACCAGTTGCCCAACCGCATCTCGATCACCGGCCACACCTCGGGCGTCGCCGG